>CAYNPN010000018.1:0-32788 GCA_964399085.1 Hadarchaeota archaeon (SeqCode)
ACTCGGGGAAAACTTTACCAAAAAGATTAGGAAATCCTACCTACGTGAGTACTGCTCTCCAACTCTCTATTAAATTTGAGTCCAATTTCCTCCTGCGCCTCTTCGTTGTCCATAATAGGGAATAAAGACCCTTTCTTTTTGTCCTTGATTTTTATTTTTTCTCTACCCTCTTGGGTTATTTCATATATTTTTCTTTTGATGTGCCAAGCAAAGTTTGACGTGAAAGGTGTGTCCTCCTTAAATCTCACTGCAAAAATAAATTGATTTCGAGGGCCCAAATCTTTCAAAAATACTGGGACAAATATTACTCTCCCAGAGTTTAAGACCCCGAAGGTCTTATTGGGTATTTTTTCACCGTTTTTGTAAACAGCTACAGTCGGCTTCTCCCTCAATATTTTTGCGCTTTCATCGTAGTCTATGTCCCCCTCCTCTAGCTTCAGCCATCCCAAGAGGCTACCCTCGGACAGGTTGTCCAGCGGGAGTTCGTTTGGGAAGTTGTCAATTTCGATATTGAGGGACTCCACAAGATTTTTCCTTACCCTGAAAGATTTCTTCGGGGTAATGAAGTTTACAGTCCGCCCCTTGTGTTCGCGCTGGATTACACCCCGATAGTATACTCTCGAATAAGGGTTAGAGGGTTTAAACTCCTGTTTTATAGGCTGGATTTCTGGCTTTTTGTAAAAGAGGGAGCCTTCCCTCCAAATATATTTGATCTCAGCGTTTTCGAACCTTTCAATGCCCCTTTTGGGAGGTTTTATCCTTAGAGAAGATTTTTCAGATATAAAGTTACTTTCATTAAATTCCTCTGGAGCGTGGTCATATTTCTCCCCTGCGAGAGAATGCTCAAACTCCATCTCCCTCAAGCTTTCCAGATTTGCTCCCGCCTCGCCTTCATACCTCGGCAGCTCAATTTTATGAGCTTCTCCTCTGAAGTATCTCCTGTATGGCTCTTCGATTCTTAGAGATAGTTTATTTTCCCCGATAGCTGGAGAAAAGTAATAGTATAATCTATTGCCTTCCTTCGAAAACCCTATAAAATCTACCTTCTTCCCTTGATTTTTGTAAAAACCAACTGTGTCAAAGGGTGGATCCAAGGCTTGGTTTGTAGCTAATTCAACTTCGTATACTTTCCCAAATCCTTGAACAGTTTCTAAGGAGGTCGATTGGTCAATAATAAAACCATCTTTCAGGTGGGGCTGTTTTTCGACTCTCTCTATAAGGATGTTCTTTGAGTTAGTTGACTGGCCAGTTTTTCTGAGTAATATGTTCTCTGCCTCGCTTTTCTCAATATCTAGCGAATCTTCCGAAGTTGAGATTGTTTTACCATTGACAATAATGCTGTTCCAGTCCTCTCTCAAACCTTCGATATTCTCAATATATTCTTCGATGTTTTTTTCTTTGACTTTCTCTTGAGGCTCGATTAAGTTGGTGTCAAAACTGATTTTGATGAAATCTATAACCAAGTTTTTCCTTTCTTTCAGGAGGTTAATTTCACCCCAAAAGCAGTCTTCTTTCTCCGAGAACTCTATTTCCTCTTTCTTTTGCCCCCCGTTTATCAAGTCTTTAAAGAAAACTGAGCAGGTCAAATTTTGAATTTCAGGAAGTAGGCTGCTCTTCTCTATTTTTATAGAATCTTCGGATATGATTGTTGAATCTCTGAGAGCGTCCTCCAGCCAGACTTCTTCTGTTTTTTTCTTCTCCTCCAGCTCTCTGAGGGTCTCATCTATCTCCTCCAAGTCCTCGTCATCAGGCTCAGAGAAACAGGACTCAAAATTTTCCAAGAAAAGTCTGATTTTTTTGTTGTCCTCAGGGTCTCTATTCCAAATTCCGACCTCTATCCCCCTGGAATTATCTCCCCAAACCCTCTTTGAGAGATTTGCGCTAGTAAAAATGGAGTGAAACTTCTCTTCTCCATTTTTGTCCTCCACCAGCAACCCTATTAATTTCATATGAATGAATTCATTTCTTATCTCCGTGCCACTGGGGAGTGTAGTTCCTTCGCCTTTAGAACTCCTCTTTAACAATTTAAATTCTCCAAGTTTATCCTCTAGCTCATCAATTTTCTCACTCTTTGGAAAATTTCCTGGATCGTAGTGGCTCTTTGAGGGCTTATTAGTGAGAACTTTTAATTTGACGTCCTTAGGATTCATGGTCTGAGGAATGAATTTCATTATCCCTTCCTTACCGAAAAAGGGAGTGACATATACTATCTCTTTTAGCTCCCCGCCTCCGATTATCCTTTTTAGGGACTTTTTGAGCGTATTTGAACCATTTGAATGTAATAGGATTAAAGGGAACTGAGAGTTTTGAAATAAATTATCTGTGAATTGAGGGTTCTTTTCGGTCCTGATGCTTTTATAGACGTCCAAGATCTGATTGATTATATAGTTATCAGTGGGCCTATGGGGAAAGCTCCCTTCTTCTATTTCCAGTGGTTTTGTCAATTTCCCCTTAAAGAAAGTGGACCACTCAATATTACTGAAGAGCCCACCACCGGTAAAATTAAACGATCCTATCCAACATTTTATTTCCGCTTCGTTCCACATGAGGTAAATCTTTGCATGGCTGTCTAATATTCTAGTTTTAACTCTGCCCGCATACTCGGAGTTTTTTATCTCCTCGACCTCCTGTCTGCGGGTCATGATAGTTATTTCGCTTCCTTCAGGAAACCATTTAATTAGTCCTGGCTCCACTCCGTAAGTAACAAAAAGGAAATTATCAAATTTACCAGATTTTATGTCCTCTCTGAATTTTTCTCCTATATCTATTAGGGTACTTTCAAGCTTTTCTTCAGACATTTTGACCCCCCCTGAGAACTCGTTTTGTCCAACTTATGGCCTGGTCTATAGCGTAGAAGGAGGCGCTGGGCGAACTATCGCTGTAGGGATTTACTACTATATGAAGATCGTCCGCTTCCTTTTCAATCGTACCCTGATTGTTTAACAGCTTCAAGAATGTTTTTTCTATCTCTAAATTTTTTTCTAGACAGTCTGACAGGAGTTCGAGATAGTCTGCAACCCCGGATTCTCCCTTTCTCCTCAGATTTTCTATTAGATTGGAGAGTTCTCCTTCCCATCTCTGTTTTAGGCGCTTGTATATCTCCCTAATGTAGTTAACACGGAAGTTATCGCTCCTTTGAAAATACTCCTCCACATCTTTTGTGGATAAGGTGCTTTTTTCCTCCTCCCTTTTCTCATTTAGAAGCTTCCTTGCAATATCTTCGCCGTCCCCCAGAAAGAAGTTCAGCGCCCAAAAGAAGCAAGATTCTTCAAGTTCTCCGAGGATTGATTCCGGAAGGGTTATTCCTCTGAACTTGCCCGCGGCCTGATCTGTGAAGCTGTCATCCTTCCTGTAGATATCAGAGACCCGCCTCAGTTTTCCTTTTATAGAATCATTATCGTTTGATAAAGGATCGAAATACGCGATCAGGACAAAAGACCTCAGAAGATACTCTCCTTTCTGAGTCAAGCTTAGAGCCTGAATGAATGCTTCTACTTCCTTTCTTCTGAAGCGAAAGTTTGTGTTCGCCAGAGGCTCTAAAGAGGCGTCCTCCACTTCCCCTAGAACCTTTTCAGTGAAATCGATATTTGGGCCGATAACCACTTCGTTGTTATTTACTCCATGTAGTTTTTCATCCTCCCGAAAAACTCTTTCTACCCCCTTAACAAAACTTGAAATTACCTCCTTAACCCTCTCTTCAGTGTTATTGCTGGTTGGAGGATTGGCCTCCATAACTGCTCTTAAAATCTCTACTAAGTCGACCTCTTTTCTCTTACATTTTGTTTTAAACTCAGAGGAGAAAGCACTTTCAACAAAGTCTTCAAAGTCAAATTCTTCCGGTTTTTTTGCGAATCTTTTTAGCCCCCGCAGAATCTTGTTTTTCCATTTCCTTTTGAAGAGCCACCCTCTTGCGGCTATTTTCCCCACGCTTACATCTTTGATTTCTGTTATTTGACTGAGGTATCTCGATAGGAGAGAGTAATAGAGAACGCTTTCTTCTGGTTCCTTTTTACCATCTTTTTCGGCCCAAAGAAAAAGGCGGTTCTGTTCTGTTAGGTCATAATTTTTATTCAATTTAAGGTGGAGGGAATACTTCACCCAGAATAAGTCATACATTACCAGTCCGATACCCGGAAACACATATTCTCTGAGTTCCTTTGGCCTGAATAACTTTGGATTTTCGCCCCTCTTCTTAGTTGCAGAGAGATAAAATGGATGAGGTAATAGCCTTTCTTCAGGCAAAAGGGATCACACTTTGAAAAATTGTTATGAAGATTATTAATAGTAAATTTTTAGTAAAATAATTATTTGTTATCCTTTTTGACAAAAATGTAGTGCCTAAACCCATCCGCAACTTTTATTTCTAGCTCACCCATACTACTTATGCTCCAGAAAATAGTGGAGAAAAAGAACCTTATCGCATTTTTTGCGATTTTCCTTCTGGCCCTATGGTTCGCGGACGTCATATTCACCGTGCAGCATGAGTCCGTTCACCGGGAGATTTGCAAGTGTTATGGAGGAGACAACGTTACCGCTTACACGAACTACTCCTACCTCTTCACGGGAGGGAGGACCTACTGCTCCAACACCACTAGTCCGGAGGCCACGAGGCTGCAGATGCAGACCGAGATCATTGGATACCACGCGGAGACCCTGATGATGGCCCTTTTCTTCGGAATACTTCTGCTGGTCGGTTACCTAGAGCTGAGAGGAGAAAAACGTAGTGCCTAAAACCTATTAAAAATTTCAAAATGAAACGGGGTTGTGATGAAGAAAGGTCTGGACCCGGTAGTTGACGAGGAGACTAAAATCCTGATTCTCGGATCCTTTCCGGGAGAGGAGTCCCTCCGAAAGCAGCAGTACTACGCGAATCGCAACAACGACTTCTGGAAGCTGGTAGGCCAAGCTCTGGGGGAAGACCTTGAGCGCTTGGACTACGACGAGAGGATAGAGAGGCTCAAGGAAAGCGGAATCGGCCTCTGGGATATTTACGAGATGGCCGAAAGAGAGGGCAGCGCAGACTCGGACATCGAGGCCGGGGAGGTCAATGACTTCTCCCTTCTTGATAGCTGCCCGAACCTGAAGCTGGTATGCTTCAACGGGAAGAGGGCGGCTTCGAAGTTCAGGAGAGCGGAGATTCAACTGGATGTGGAAACCAAGGTCTTGCTTTCGTCCAGCGGGGCGAACAGGCCCCGCCAAGAGAAACGGCTGGAGCAGTGGCAATCTGCAATCTCCAAATACACAGGCTAGATCCTCTACCTTCTGAGGCGTGCAGTTTTTAATCCAGCCATGAGATTTTCTATTGGGGAGAGAGTTGAAAGCAGAGAACGACGAGATCTGGTGCCTCGTTCTGGACGGCGAGAGCTGGGCGTTTCAGAGCAGGATCGAGATGGTAGAGAAGATAGAGGAGCGCGCAGAGGGCCTCAGCCCCCGGGACATCCTCGCGTTCAGGGTCCGGATGAGCGACATCTCCATTGACCCGGTGGACTGGAGGGAAGTAATCTTGGAGGTCCTTGACGGCAAGAAAAGGAATGAGTTCCAAGAGAAGCTGGGAATGAAAGAGAAGAAGTGAATTTCTTTCTCTGTAAGAATGTAATGCTTAAATTCCTAAGATGCTTCCTAATTCTGAAAAAGAGAGTAGTATCGGCGAAAAATTCTATGCAAAAATTATCCACGATACTTATTAAGAGAACTAATCTTTACCAAAATTGTAAATAAAAGGAAAAATTACGAGCTAAACTCTGTTCCGAGTGCTTAAGCCTTTTTTATAAATTTTGTATAATAAATTTTAATTAAGATACTAATGGATGATTCTAGCCCTATAAGTTATCTGGCAACAGGAGTAGGAGAGCAGCTTGTTGGAACATTCTATAGTTTTGTTTTTATTCTAGTCAACGCCCTGATATTTCTTATTTTCTCAACTTACTTTTCTATGAGTGCCTTGGTATTTGTACTCGTCTCTTCTGTTGCTTTTATCCTCATTGGAAAAATAGATAGATGGAAGGTGTATTTCTGGTTCGTTGCCCTCTTCACATTGTTCTTTCTAGATTTTCATCTGAAAATAGTTTCGTTTATTCTCTTTGCGGTCGCAAGTGCTGTCATTCTAATATTCCTAATAAAAAAATCAGAAAAGGACTATTCAGCTCCCTTCAAGCTGAGCAAAGATCTGGGAAAGAAGTTCTTCTTCGCACTGCCTAGAATACTATTTTACAATATCTCCTACCAGCTTTTTCCACTATTGTTTATATGGTTAGGAATTTCTGGCTTTCTTTACTATCTCGGGAAATCTTCGCTAGTTGGAAGGATTGTAAGCTTTGTTTTTGGTACAGTTACATTAACTGGGGAACTGACAAACTTCGTATACATAATGACGCTTTCAGGTGTTGTACTCGGGTTCCTTCAGTTTTATATGCAGAGACATGAAGAAAAAGTTCAGAATAAAATAACAACTCATTTTGCTAATCAAATTCCTTGGGAAAATAAATTCTCTTTCGATGAGTTTGGAAAGTTTTTGGAAGATGAAGAACTTAGCGAACTAAAAGATGATTACGAAAAAGCAAAAAGAAAAGTAGATCCTTCGGGACTGATGGAATTTTTCAAATATCGGCGGGGAGGAGAAAAAATAGAAGGATATCACTACAATATTCAGCTCTCAAAAAACGACCAAATAAACCAGATTAAATTTAGGAGATTAGAAAGTAAGGCCCAAGAAAATAATCGAATGGATAAATTAAAGGAGGCATACTCAAAATTTTTCGAAAAAGAAAAGAAAGAGGTTTTTGAGGAACTGGACAAAGAAGAAATTAAAAAGATAGCTTGGGATTTACTTGAGAGTATCAATATACTGGAGGAAAGTTTTCCGGCTTTATCATCTATAAAAGAAAGAACTGAAGAAAAGCCCGAAACATACGAGGAATTTCTATCAAAAACAAGATTTGAGATTTTGGAGAAAACAATGTCAATTGCGATTGGGATGCACTAAAAGGTTCGTGGAGAGAACGGCTATCCATTTTTAAAATTAAAACCAAAAAATCGTTTGGGTGGAGGTTGTATGGGACATTCACGTAGAACGAAATCCGTTGCGTCATCAGGTGCATTTAAACCCGACTTATCTAGAGATGAGGCTCAGGCAGAACTTTCTGAGACTTTTCAAAATAAAGAGGCTGCAAAGACTGTCGATACTCTATGCCGCTATACAATTCCTGTTTTACCTAATGGTTCGGCCAAACTTCCATCTTACGAGGCCATTAGGTACGGTGGAAAATTTCTTTGGGACGTGAAAAAACATGGAGTCAAGGAAGCAACGAAAAATTTTACTAAATCATATGTAGGCGGTAAAATAGCTTATGGTGTAACCAATGCTGTGGTGGAGCAGGCCTCGGATGCTATATTAGATTCGGGAGCAAATAAGGCTCTGGCTAACTCAGCAGAGGAGGCTCTTAGCGAGACAATAAGTTCTATAGTTCTAAAAGGGGCAGATGCTCTATGATTGATGAAGAGAAGTTTGAACGAAACATTGAAGATTTTATAGACAAACATGGATTTGATGGCTTTCTTACTTTGTATTTTTCTAAATACTTATTGAATATTATAAAAAATGAAATAAAATCAAAATCCCAAGGAAAAGGAATATCCAACGATCCCGGAGTTATTTTTTATTTCAAAGGAGAGAAGGTAGAGAATTTTTCTGAGCTGGACGACTATGAAGACATGATTTACGAAGAGTGTAGGAAAAAAGCCAGAGAGATGGTCTCAAATCTAAAAGATGATGAGGAGTTCAAGAGCCTTTTTGAAGGGGATTTAGAGAAGCTGGATGATCCCAAGCTCAAAGATCGTTTTAAAAAGAGGATGCATGATCTTTTCGAAAAATGGGAAGAAGGGTCATGAAAGGGAACAAAACGTTTGGAGTCAGAACTGAAGGTGTCTATCCAAGCAAAGTAGCTGATTATGGCCCAGTAATACATATAGACAGATACTACGGGTCTAAACGTAGGAAAAAGGGGGACTACGAGATAAAATATTTGAAACAGAGCGTTGAGCAAGAATTTCCGGAGGGGATACCTCCGATGGTTGAAGATCTATTGAACATAGCTTTAGCAACCTTTTCCGCTGACGCGATGGTTGAGAGAGATATTTATCTAGATGCGAAGAGAGTAGAAAGTAGATATAACTCAAGAAAAATCAGCCTTGTTGTTCCAGTGTCAGATAAAAAGCGCTGGAAAAAAGTGAAAAATAAGCTTGAAAGGACCTTCTCCTTCATGACGTACGACGTCTTCAAATACAAATTCATAAAGAGAGAAAGCGACGAAGTTGAAAAATTTACCGAACCAGCTGAATATGACTCCGTTGCTCTTTTTTCAGGAGGACTAGACAGCCTCGGCGGTAGCTACTACCTTAGAGACGGGGGATATGATCCTATTTTCGTTTCAGTAAATCACTCCGGCATTGGTAAGATTCTCTCTTCCTTAAAGAGCGTTCTACCCGAGGATTCTCTTAGAGAAGTTAAAGTTAACAAGAAAAGAATTGAAACTTCCGAGTATACACAGTTTTCAAGATCCTTTGTATACCTAAGTTTTGCGACTGCCATTGCCCTAGCAAATGATATAGGGGACATATTCATTCCTGAAAATGGTATTATAGCATGTCAGATAGGTTTAAACGAAGGGAGGCTATCCACAAGAACCGCACATCCCCAGTTTTTAAGATACTTTAACGATTTAATAACCTCTTTATTCCCAGAAAAAAATCTCTCAGTTGAGAATCCCTTCACTTACAAGACCAAGACAGAGATAGTTGAGAAGATCGAAGACGAAAGCAAAATAGGAAAGGCCATTTCCTGTGCTCATAGGCGCTTTCTGAAACCGAAACGTACTGAGATAGGACCAAAGCATTGTGGGATGGGAGTGCCATGTCTTATAAGAACTATTGCCCTGATAGCTGCTAATATTTCAGATGGTGAGAAACTTTTGAATCTGCAGTTTAACCCCTTCATGATAGATTTCGACAATCCGGATATGGAAGATAACGCTCCCAATCCAAATCAAGCAGTTGAAAGAAGATATAGAGATGGCCTTGTTAATATCATGGATATAGCCAAAATTGCTTATAAAATCCAGAAAAAGCCCTATGAAGACCTAGCCACAGAATATCCCGAATTTTTTGATCAGGATGTATTTGAAATGTACAAAAGATTTTCAAAGAACACAATAACCACACTCAAGCATTTTAAAGAAAAAAATCCTACTCTCACCAAAATAATGAGAAATTTCAATTATTGAGTTCTTCTAGATGGTTTTGTTCCCTTTCTTAATATGCAAAGATGTAGTGCCTAAATCCACTCCTTTGCCTGAAACCAGAAGTAAGGCACAAAGAATCCCAGGAAGAAGCCTGAGTAGTGGGAGAGGATGTTTACGGTCCTCCCACCAACGACTATATCCTGAGGAAAGAGCAGGAATGGCATTGCCAAGAACAGAGATATGCTCACGGCGGACAGTTCGAAGTAACCCTTTCTTCCGAAGGCCTCTTTCAATGAGTTCAAATCAGTTCTTCGCTGAATCCTCCACAGGTAGAAAGCTATCAGCCCCAGAACGACCAGAAATACGGCCGAGAGCCCCGAGTATATGAGCACGAGTATCTCCGTACCCACTAGGAGGAGCCCCACAGAGTTTGAGGTTCCAAGGTCAAGCTCGAGCCTATCCCTGAGATAGTAAAAAACGGCCACCGGCAGAAATCCAAGAAAGGCCGAGTCTATCCCTGAGAACCCCCTGCTGGTTTTAACGTCAAGGTAGTGGAAGTTTATCCCCGAGATGATAAGGGGGAAAATGAAAATGAATACTGCAAATAGACAGTAGAACCTCTTCTTCAGGCCGCTCAGAGCGCACATCAGGTACAGGGGGACGACCAGCATGACGTACGAAATCAGGTTCCCGGCAAGGTGACCGACTCCAGAGTGAACGAATGCGGTGGTAAAGAAGGTCATCGGTGAAGGGTTGTTGTAGTTGAGCACGAGCCCCTCTTCCAATGAGTTCGGAAGGAGATAGACAAGAGTCAGAAAGGCAGGCACCGAGACCAGCCACGCTATATCTTTTGCCTCTGTCTTGTCCCTGATTTCTCCCAAGAACTTGGGATTCAAGTTAATGTCCAAAGTAATCCCTCCATCCAAAACTGAGGTTATTTACTTTTAATTTTGTAAACGCGCCACCTTCCCTTTCCTTCGGTCTCGATCAGCCCTAGGCGCTCCAGCTTGTCAAGGTACTTTCTCACGGTCCTTCCCACGACCGGATTCTCAACTTTCTGCTTGTACCTCTCGTGTAGCTCCCCGGCCTTAAGCTCCCCTCCCCTCTTTATTATTCTGTAGAGTGTCAGCTGATCCTCGTTGAGCTTCTCGAGGGTCTTGGAGTCAATCTCCTCCTTGGCCTTGGAGACTGCGTCCTCGATGAACTCGTCCCTGATTTCGTCCTCGTCCTCTTCCTCCGACCTTTCCGCTGCTATTCTCAGCGAGTCTATTGCGAGCCTGGCGTCGCCCTCGGCCAGCATCGCGATTCGCTCCAGCTGCTCCTCCCTTGCGGAGTCCGACATCAAGCCCCACTTCACTCTGTCCTCGAGAATGTCAACCAGCTCGTCCATCCCGTACTCGGGGAACTCGATCTTCTCCATTAGCCTCAGGGAGCTCTTTATCCTCCTGTCCACATGCCAGAGTGCAGTCTCCTTGTTAGCTATCAGGACCAGCCCGATTCCGGAGGTCCTGGCCAAGGAATAGAGCACGTCCGTCTCCCGCAGCTTGTCCACCTCGTCCAGAATTAGCACGCACCTGTTTTCCTCAACCAGATCCCTCAGCTTCTCCAGAACCTCGTCCGTGGGCGTCCCCTTCCTGTGCACGGTGAGTAGGGAGCCTATCTGGCTCACCACCTCGTAGAGGACCCGGAACCTCGACGAGTTCTCGAAGCAGTTCACGTAACCCGTCTTGACCCTGCCGCTCTGCTTGCTCAGCTCGTCCAGAAGGTATCTGGCCATGCACGTCTTCCCGGTTCCCGGAGGCCCGTAGAGAAAGGTGTCTCTGGCCTCCCTGCCCTCGAGCACCGGCTTCAGGTTGTCCCTCACCGCCTTGAGCTGGCCGTCCCTGTGACGGACCTTCTTCGGAATAAAGTGCTCTTCCAGGACTCTGGCGTCTCTAATAACCCCCCCATCAGAAATCATACAGAAAGGAGATTCAACTCAATTTTTAAATATCTCAACCGGAACGTTCCACTATTCCGGTAGAATCACCTCCCTGCCATTTAGTTAATCATAGACCTTGTAATCGGATTCAGGATTGATGGAAGGTAAAAAGTCAATAAGTTGGTTGATAATTTTCCAGAACCTTTACTTCTATATTTTCATCTTCAATTTCTTCCAATCTCTCTTCCAACTCTCTTCGATTGGTACCTTCCAAGAATTTGGAAATTCTATATGAGGTTGTTTCCAAATCCAATCCTCCCATTCTTTTGTAGAACTGTTTCCAAGGTTCTTGTTTCTCAAAGTCTTCAACCTTGTTACTACTAGCCTCAAAGATTGAGCTGGAGGCTATTACGATTAATTTCTGTTTCATTCTGCTGGCCGCAACATTAAAGCGGTTTGGGTCAAGTAAGAACTCAGTTATTTGGTTCACGTATCCCGGATCCGCGGCTGTCATGGATATGATCATCACTTCTTTTTCATCCCCTTGGAACTTTTCCACAGTGTTGACTTGCACGTTCTCCGGAGTCATTCTATCTAGTTCAGAACTTTGAGCTCTAAAGGGAACCACAACACCAACAGAGCCCTCGCCGGAGTCTCCAGTATAACTTTCCGGCAGCCTCCCGATGAGTGAACATACGAGAATTTGCTCTACGAGACTAGCGCGCGTTGCCTGTTCATCGTTATGGAGTAATAAGGTGACCTTATTTTCCGGATTGAGAGTTTTTGAGACCGGATGGGTTTCGTCTTCTGGAATGTCCAAATCTTCGATCGGTATCTCGCCACTGTCTCCCACACTTCTTAGAGTAATCCCATCCTGGGAATAAAATAGGTCTGTGTGCATCTTGGCCGATATTTCTGGGAGACGATGAGTTTCCTCTAACCTATGGACTGGAATTGTTTCATCCGGATCATTCAACTCAGGAGGATCCCTATACAAATATTCAATATCCACAGGTTCGCCTCTCAGATACCGTAGGAAGTTCAGCGCTGATAGAAAGGGTACATGTTCTTCAATTGGTTTCCTGTCCTCCCTCTCCCAGTCATGCCTTTGTATTGGCTGCATCTGCCGGTGGTCTCCCGCTAAGATTACCTGTCCATTTTCACCGAGAAACGCAGTTAACAGAAAGAATTTCGGTAAATCCATCATGCTTGCTTCGTCCACCACCACTAAATCGAAGATTGCTGCCCTATCCGATTCCATCAAGTCCTCCACACTATCCGCATCTCCTACAGAATCGGCGACCTTGTTCATAAATCCCCTGATTGAAGCGGGTGTACCGAAGAAAAGAATCTGATTGGAGGTTAGGTGCATCTGTCCGTCTAAACCTGGCATCAGATGATCTCTATAAATCTCCCTTATCCTCTCGGCCGCATCACTTTCATTGTAGAATACATTTTCGACGTTTTCGTGGTCAGAACCTTGTCCCCTACTAGAACAGATTCTAATCAGTTCGAGATTAGATTCGGTTGGACATCCTTCTATCATCTCAATGGTTTTTTCCAAGGCCTCATCCACCGCGTCGTGGGACAGGGCCGAGACGATTCCTATCATATCCTCTTCCTCCAAAGCAGATGCGTGGATTCGACTGAGAACAGTAGGTGCTATTGCATAGGAGGTCTTTCCGGTTCCAGGCGGCCCTTGGAGAGAAACCACCGCATGGTCAACATCTCTGATAAGTCTTCTTTGTCTGGGGTTGGGGTCGTGCAAATTTGACTCCTTTAACCTCTCGATGTAGTCCCTGACGTTCTGTAAATCCCATTTCTCTATAGGTAGTTCTTCTCTCTCACCATCGTAGACTTCAGTCAAAAGCTGGTATATAGGGTTGTTTTCCGAGTGCCTTAGAGCATAGTAAGCGCGGGAGGAAACTATCTTATCCATCATTGGATCCGCAATGAACTCCTCCTCTTCACCTATGAACACTTTCCATCCGCTTTCCTCAGGACTTTCAGTGAAAGGCCTATGGTTTTCTATGTAGGGCTCGTCATCCCTTGGCCACTGGTAACCAAGCGCCTTTATCGTTATTTCACCGGTCTCTCTGTTCAGCCTATCCACAATACCGATGGGAGAATTCGAGATAAACCTCGGGTCTTGACGTGTATACAGGTCTTCCGGCCTATCTTCGGAGCGGTCTAATCTGGTGTAGACTATGAAGGAACCGGATCCCAAGGAGAGCGGCGAACTTATGATGGACAGATTATCTGAAGGACTGTATTCCTCTCCTTGAGGAGTTATAATTCTCCCTATAATCCTATCTTCATCGTCGAAATCATCGCATCTGAAAAGAAGGGATTTCCCCGTGTTGACCCTTTCTTCCAGAGGGAGCCTGTAGTAGGATTCGCGCTCACGTCTCTGTGTCTGATATTCCAACTGCTGATATTCGATGGAGACCTCAGAAAGTGAACGCTCGTCAAAATCGAGCTCAGTGATATCATCAATGTTAAGGGCATCTTTGTTGACAAAGCTGTCCTTATTTCGGGTTCCCCTCTCTATATGCTTTATCGCAGAGCAAAGATGCTCAGCAAAAAGCTTTAGATCCTCCCTTGTGATTCTACCCCCACCTGACCCACGATAGAGAAAACCCCTGATATCCTCAGGATTCTCGAAGTCGTCCGGGTCGAGGTTTTTAATGACTCCCCAAACATACTCCGACGGGATTTGGCTGGTTTCGCGGTTTTTGACTGGATATTTCCATTCCGCAAGTCTGTGTTCGTTGCTATCCACCGCATTCCTTACTCTACTATGATCTAGCCTTATCCCACCGTCCAGAGAACCATGGCGCACTGTAGAATCGAACAGGCCCTTTTCAAAAATCTCGTGGAAATGGGCGACGGAACCGTCCTCGCGCTCCCGTTCCCAAGAGAACCAACCGTCGTCACGATACTGCGCGGTCGCCTGAACGATTCCTAGACCAGGAAACCTCAATGCCTGCCGTTTTACAAAATCCCTCTGGAGTATCGACACCATCTCTTGGTCTATCTCTTCCCTTAGTCCGAGGAGCGTCCTCACCATCCTCGAACCGTGTACCCTAGGATGTCTCTTGACAGCTTCCATAAGGACCTGGCGTTGCCTGTAACTGTAAAAATAGAGGTGGAGAAAACCTTCATCCTCTTCAAACTGGTCTGAGGAGATATCCGGCGCCACGGTTCTTATCTTCTCGGACAGTTCGCTGAAAAATTCCTTCAGTAACCTTTTCTCCTCTATATCCTTCTCACTAACACTATCTGGAAGGTTATAGGAAAGTTTGGAAACGGTCTCCTGTCTTCCGGAGCTGGTGTTCTCCAAAAGGCCTCCTAAAAGGACCAACCTGTTCTGAATCGGGTCATGTTGCGTGAAGAGATATATTCTAATTAGGGAACCGGAAGGGTAGTCAGGCCCTCTATCCCCTCTATAGTCAGTGTCTTCCCCTTCTATACTCGGAGGATGTTGATCTGTGAGAAGATTTCTTCCAGCTCCTTGGAGTTCATGAGGAAAGAAGTCAGGGCCTTCTCGACTATATCTTTCGTCAATCTCTCCAAGGAATCTGTAGGCGATTTGGGACTTTTTCTGCACCTCCGAGATGTTGGTTTCTTTCCTAATTTTCTGCACCAGTTCTTCGTCCCGAGGTTCTAGGGGGCTGAAATCTAAATGACTTGAGTCTTCACCCGGCTGATCGTAAAGATTAGCGAAGTCCTCCAGATCTCTTACCCCGAGCTGCTCCAGAACCTCTTGTGTACCGGGAGTTATCCCGAGGAGTTCGAGCCCTTTGCTTTCCACTGCACGCGTCACACACATAGGTTCGTAACCACACTGCGAACATCGACTGTCTATCCAGTATCTAGTTTCAACGAAATCCTTTTCAAGAATGAGCTGGTCGAATTTCCCTCCCTCTTCTAGCTTTATCCTGAGTTGAGTTTCATAACAGCTGATATCGAAATCATCCGTTTCCTTCAAACCCCCGTCTTGAATCCTGTTCTCTTTCGTGATTATTTTAGTAAAAGCCTGGTCCGGTGTAATTCCAAGATCGGAAAGTCGTTTCTTCAAAAGAATGGTGTAGATAGTCGCCTGTAGTCTGTGATGAACCCTCTCTTCACTGGAAAGTTTCACCTCAAAAACGTATAAGTTGAAATTGTTATTGGTAGGTTCAAAAACTACAATATCTGCTTTTCCTTCCACTTCATAAGCTCCAATTTCTCCACTTAGGTAGGGATGGTGTAGAACGATCGGTGGATAATCATCTCCATTGCTTGCAGCTTCATTGGCGTAGTCCAGTACTTCTTCCGATCTATTCTCTTTCTCACCCTCCCATTCCTCGTCGAAATCTAACCATTCAGAATCAGGATTACCGATGAATTTTGCATCATCAAGATGGATTCGGAGACTTTTGACTTGTTCTCGCTCGTACTCTCTACCTTTCTTGGCTAAAATTGGACTTATTTTATTTTCTTCCCAATTTCTAGTATGGAGCCTTCTTTGGCCATCTGTATCGTATTTCCACGAAAGAAACATCGGGCAACTTTCTTGATTGAAGAATTGAGCAATAGAACTAGGGTTAAGTATAGGCCGTGGATTATCAGGCATCTTTCCACATTAATAATAAACACGTGATAAAGAATTTTAAACTTATAAGTGATACTCTAATCGAATCTCTTCAAATCTCTAATAAATTTGGGATTAAGATGAATAGACTTTTTGTCCCTCTCAAAACCGAACCCTTTCGATGGTTTAAATCCGGGAAAAAAGAATGGGAAATCCGAGGGATGAACTCTAATTTTAACAAAGAGACCGTCAGGGAGGGGAGAAAAGCCGAGTTGAGGAAAGGATATAACGGCGAGAGTATGTGGGGAAGAATTACTGATGTCGAGACCTTTGAAAAGATCGATGAAATACCCAAGAAAATTGATAAAGAGAAGATTATACCAAACATATCAAGTGAAAAACAATTTGAGAATGAAATCAATCGATTCCTGTCAGGATATGAGAAATATATCGCTTTCAAGGTAGTGATGGATAGTTATGAATGAATTGGAGATTGAGATAAAGAAACTATCTGAGGAGTTTGATTACAAAGAAAAGTCTAGAAAATTCCTCGAGTTAGATAGATGGATTGGAAAAGATCCCGTCCTTATGGTCATAGACGCGGCAGGTACTTCCTCAGGCCTAAACTATTACGATATTGTAGTGCCTAAAGTCAAAGGATTCAAGGATAACTTTATCGAGTCAGGTAGAGTTGGAGATTTAGAAGACCTCTCAAATCTAAGGATAGACGATCCTTCATTTAAACAGATTTTTCCCTATGATAGAAAGCGGAAAGTATCAATCGAAATTGCCAAAAGGTTGGTCGATTTGAAGGAGTCAACTTCGGATTTAGATGTATTAAAGAAATGGGCTAAGAATGCAGATCCATACCATCATGAAAAGGATAAAATTGGAGAAATTAACGGAGTGGGACTGCTTACATTTCAATACTTGAGAATGAACGCAGGAATAGACACTGTAAAACCCGACCGACAAGTTCGAAAATTTTTGAACTTACTTAAGGATAAGTTGGAGACAGATAAAATCAATACCAGTAGTAAAATTGAAGCCTTGAAAAGTTGCGAGTGGATTTGCAACAATACTAACTTAAGAATGATCGATTTGGACCAAATAGCATGGTGGTACTTTTCAGGTAAACATTAGCCTTTTCATTCCTCTTCTTTGCCGATAATATTAAAAGAACTAAGAATAATCCGTCAATCCAACTTGTTTTCTATAATCAGGAACAAAATTTTCTCCATAATCCAAGTAATCCAGAATCCTTTCTCTGAGCTTGCTCGCCTGCTTGGTATACTCTATTACGTCCAGAGATCTATCCGTCAGTTCCTCTTTTGGAAAGATTTCAATGTCAGTCTCGATTTTATCCTTTACCTTTTTGACGACATCTCTGTATAGTCCAAGTCCATGGAAGAAAACTTTATCAAATCTAACTAACTTATGTTCTAGTTCATCCACGAATTTTGGAACATCTTTTTCCTTCATCTTGTAGTCATAGTCCGGAATTTTCTCCCACCAGGGAATTAGGCCGTACTTTGCACTAAGTATCCCAAGCTCTACCGTTGGGAGATCGTGAACTTGATTCCACCAAGCTTTGAAAGTTGTGGATTTCGAATATCTCTTATAGGCAGGGATTTCCCCTGGATTTTCTTTTTTCGTGGCCGTGCAATTAGTAAAAACAAGAACTTCTGGAATTTGATCTCTAAATTCATTGTAGAAGATATTGGTATTATGGAAACCCCTTCTTCTGTTTCTGTTATTCCCTCTAAAAATACAGACCTCAATGCCTAGATCATTGCAAATAGGACAGTCGCATTTCTCCCAGGGCCTAGCCTTAAGGGTTTCTCTATAGTACTCTAGATTCTTTTCGGGATCACCGGATATTTCTTCGTATCTCTTAAGTTGCGAAAACACATCCTCAAAATCGGTATTACCTTTATCATATTCTCTTAGGAGCTTCAATGTCTTCTGTTCTTCTTTTTTTATTCTTTTTTTAGCTTCTTCTTCGTCTTCCAACACTAGTTTTTCCAATTCCGAAAGTTCTTCGTCTTCCTCCTTCTTCTCTTTTGCACTTTTTTTGAGACTTCGAACTACCGATTTAGTGTATCTGACTCTCAACCCCCCATATTGCCTTTCACTTGATTGGTGATAGTTATTCTGCACACCTAACCAGGCTCTTCTGAGCATGGAAGCCGAATCGAAGCTCGTAATTCCACTTCTCGCTGCGACATCAAATAGTTGACTTCTTGCGAAACCGAAAAGATGGATATCTACTTTCTCTTCCTCCGACCTTTCAAATGATTTAACTGCTTTACCTACTTTTCTGATTATCTTTTCCATTCGGTTTGTGGATGTTCTAACCAAACCTCCTAATCCTATATATCTGAACCCGTAGTCCATCAGCTCCTTTGCCCCCTTTACGTAAGAACCGGCGTCCCATCCCTGAACAGCTCCCATTAATCTTATGTTCTCGTAGTATTTGTCATTGTTTACCCATAAATCGTACATTTTCTTTGCGTTTTCTAAAGTGATATTAAATCTGTAATTTTTATCTTCCTGGTCTTCTTTAGTTATAAGATGATCTATAGTCACTCCTGTGGTGACTCCGATATCGTAATAGAACTCCATCATGTCTTTAGGTTCGTATCTTGGCTCATCTTCCTCTCTATAATCGAAAGCTCCACAGTCAGAAATAGTTTCAATTTCTTTTGGTAAATCAAGATAAGAGTAAAATCCTTCTTCTCTCATCTTCTGATACTTGGACTTTGTATCTTCTGCTTTTGCTCGAGAAATAAGAACTCCATCTATTGGAACGTTTTCCCAGCCGAAAATATGCCAAATATAGTTTGATTTTCTTTCACTTGGAGATCCGGAATGATTGTCATTGATGAAATCATAATTCGCATCTACTTTATCATCCCACTCTGGAACAAAGAATTTCATCTAATTCAACTCTCTTAAATAAACACATTATCGTATTGCTCTTTTTAAATAATTCATTTATTGAATATCTTAAAATCACCCAATTTACTAATAAAGCTACTTCTTACAGAAGATTCGCACAAATCCTTAAATATAAAAAGATGAGTTTTCTAGGAATCCTTTTAACTTTTCTTGAACACGAAGTATTCTACAATAATCTATCAATTCTTTAATCTGAGATAGATTATGGAGCGAAAGAAATGCTCTTGACTTTATCGTATTTTGAGTAAAAAGTTCGAAACGTCTATTCCTGCATATGGGGCAATTACAAGGTGTCTTTTCAGAAAGAATACTATTCTCTATTTGGATATTTTCTTTTCCATAATGGTAAATATATTCTCTTTCTAGCGATTTCCTTATATATGAACTACTATCAAATGAATCGACCCCTTGTAAAATCAATCTAGGAATAAGATCCATTCTCCCAACCCCAAAAACATGTAGTGGTTTTTCTCCTGGAATAATCTCTCGAATAGCAGAAATAATCTCAAGGACTTTATCAGGAGAATTAGAATATTTAACTAATCCCCCAACAGCATATCCATCAAAAGGAAGCTCTAAAATTGAATTAGTATAATCTTTATAATCTTTCTTATTATTGCCATGAATAGTCCCAAGTAGAAATAAGGACTTGGGTTTATGTTGTAGAGACGCCTTGGCCATTTTCAAGTTGAATTTTTTTATTTTGCTATCTTTCTCAGAAAAGTTAGAGTAAGGAATATCAAAGCTATTACCGATTTCACCGTATTTATTTTGTATAGATAAAACTTCTTTATACGAAATTTCTCTATCATTTAAAGAAATACTATTTTTTTCAAAATCTACTTTACCACCCTCCTCCGCCATTTTAAACCCCCCAGAATCGACAAAGGTTAAAATATTATTTTTTCTATTTAACTGATTCTTTTCGATATCCAAATAGTTAATAAGTCTAACAGAAGAAATATGAGAAATTAAATCTAGACAAATATCATCTATCCTTCTAAAGGCGCTTTTATTGAATGAAAGAGTTGGAAAGAAAAGAGGAGTGTAAAATGATTTTCCATTTACGTTATAGAATCCACATCCATTACCTTTCCTCGAGAAATTAACTTTATCCATCACCCTCACCCAAATAATTTGCAATTTTGTCTATTACACTATGCCTCCAGGGCAAATTTCCGAAATCCTCTTTTTTGGCCCTTTCCTTTATTTCCGAAATACTTTTACCAGAATTCAAATCAGAAATAACTTTCAACTGAAATTTTAATGGGAAATACATTCCTGCACAGATTTTTCCTAAACCAGTTGGATAAAAACGATTTTCTTTAATGATGATTAATTTTTGTTCTACCAATTTTCTTACATATTTTTCTATATTGGGGAGATCCTCCCCTTGAAAGTGGGCGAAACTTGATTTAAAAAAAGATTTTAATTCTCGAATATTTCTAGAACTTGAACTTACTATTTCAGCGAGAGTTTGCTCCAAAACATTTTCCTCTCTATAAAAATTCGAAACAAATTTTTCTTCTCCCCCTCCGGATAGGTCAAAGAAACAGAACTTACACCATACAGAAATTTCTTCAATGTTTGTTATTCTTTCAGTTAGAGAGATTAATCTTATATAGGGATTCAGCCTTCTCGCTCTTAATAGAATAGATTCTATTTTGTTCCCTCTAGTCTCGTTTAATAGTAAATCGAAATCATAAAAGATAATAGTTTTAACTTCCCCTAACCACCTATTTGAGGGATAAAATCTAATTTTTTTATCTAAACGTTCCGGATTAGTTATTATCAAGTATTCTTCTAACAAAGAAACTTCTTTTTGATTTTTACCAAGAATTTCGTTTTTTATCGCTGATGAAAAATAATTTTTAATGTTTTTGACTTCTGAATTTTTTGACGCTATTAAAATTGTTTTAGAGTTTTCGAGAAAGGGATTTAGATTTTCACAAATATTTTCTTCATTATGCCTAATAAGTAGGTTTGAATGTGTATTTGAAAGAGTCTCAATCATATTAATCAAATATTAACTATTTATTAACTAAATATTAATTAAAGACTTATTTAAAGTTAACGTTTTATTTCTTGGAATTGACCATGGACTCAGAAAAGCTATCTTCCATCCTAAGAAGTCAATATAAAACCAAAATATTACTGATTTTAGAAGAAGTTGAGATGGATACACCTAGTCGGATTTTGAGGAGATTGAAGGAAAGAGGACTAGAAACAGCAAACAAACCTAACCTAAGTAAGAACTTACGCTGGCTAAAGGAAAATGAGTTAGTCAAAGTAGAAGTAGATAGACCGAAAGGAAAGATCTACAAAATAACAGAACGGGGTAAAGAGTACGCCAAAAAAGTCGGTGAATAATATGGCCCTTTCACAAGCTAAAGTAGTAGATTACACTATAAATTGGTTGGAAAAATATAATTGGGAGATAGTACATGCCCATTATCCAGATGGACACCATATTTCAGAAAAATATGGAACATTAGAGGTGATTGATAGAAAATTCGTTGATGTAGTTGCTATTAAGGGAAATTGCATCTTTTTAATTGAGTGTGACAAACCCTTTAAAATGGAATATTTTAAAAAACTGAAAAATATCAAAAAAGAGGATATAAAAATAGAGAAATGCCCCGATTTTATAGTCCGAGGAGTTGCTTTTAATAAGAAAATTGATACTGAGGATCAAGTTAAAGTTGTTCAAAATGGAGGGGTCCTTCTGAGAGTTAGAGGGGAAGACAGAATTACCATTTATGGAAAAATCCCTGAAGGATGTTTAAATGGGGAATTTAAACATACACAAACTAAGTTATGATAGAAATGAATGATGTAAATCAAGAGACCTTGGGAAATCCAGGGTTTGAAGCTTGGTGTGATACTGAGAAAGATATGAAAGATGCAGAAAATCTCTATGATTTCAACGAGACATATTTTCGTGTAAAAGGTAGTGGAGGAAAATATTACCCTGGAGATTCCTCCTCACACACAATATCGACATCCAAAAAAATCGTAAGATTATGTGAATATCAACACCCAGACATAATAGCTAGCTATAACAGAAATCCCTTTATATCTATAGAAATAACTAACGCAACTCCTTATTCTGGGGCCAATCCAGTCCAACGATTACCTCGACAAGTGAAAGCGGCAGAGATGGGTGTACCAAATTTGGAATTGGCTCCCTGGATAAGTAATCCTACCCCTGCAACAGCGAGAGGGCCTAAAGCAAGAATAGAAGCTACAAAGCTATATGACGTACCAACTTTAGATCTTTTTTTTGAGCATGAAAATCCCGACTCCTTTAACGAAAGTTTCGGTATTTTAAGAGAATGGGTAAGAGAGAAATGTAAGAAAGTTATAAAAAATGATGTAAACAGTGCAAAAAAATGGTCAAAACTAGGGAGAGATATATTTTCCGATATGGAGGACTTCTGTTCTAAAGCTTATGAACCTAGCTTTAGACAAGTAGAGATTCTAGATGACTTCATAAAAATAAATGTTGATTTAACAGGGAAAAGAAGATATGAAGATACGAAGACGGGCTGGGAAACGAAAGGAACAGGTCTCCTTGATCCCTATCCGGGTTATATCTTAGCATACGATTTTCTATTATGTAGAAATGGACCAAATCTGGATGACAGAGATAAAGAAATATATTTACATTTTAGAAAACTACCCCGAGACTTCCCTTTTTTTGAAAAAGCTAGAAAAAGTGGAAATTACATTTATTGGAACTTAATAAAAAAGTTCGCTGATAAAATACTTTATAAAGATGATGAAGTACCAAAATGACAACTGAGGAGACGAATTATTTTTATGTCTGGTCAGACTCCTCCAATCCACCTTGGAAGATCTTTCCTGACTCCATGGATGGTGTCCTTGTCTCTAAGGGATACGTCACAGACAAGATTGAAGAGCAAGTGAAAGAAGTTGGGGGAATTCGAGAATTTCTAGGATGGAAAGGTCCGATAATGGGGGACTGTGGAGCCTACAGTTACGTCGATGAAGAAGAACCTCCAATTTCTCCAAAGGAACTCCTAGAATTCTACAAGGAACTGAAGTTTGAAACTGCAGCTCATCTTGATCACCTTATTCTCAAAAGTATACCTTCGGAAGACGGACGTGATACTCTTTCCAAGGATGAGATGATGAGAAGGCAGGAAATTACTATTGAAAATGCTGCGAAGACGAGAGATTTGCTCAATACCAACAAATTCGATGGGTTGGATATAATTGGGGTTTGTCAGGGATGGGACGCCGAATCCTACGCCTCGTGTGCGGAGGAATTACTGGAAATGGGATATTCTTACCTTGGTCTTGGAGGAGTAAGTAGAACACCGAATTCAAAGTTGAAGAGAATACTTAGAAAGACCAATAGAATGATAGACGAAAAGTTCCGAGAAAGAGACGTGAAATTCCACCTTTACGGAGTGTGTAGGCCAGACCTTATAGAGTTCTTTCAGAGAAATAGAGTCGCATCATTCGACACCGCCTCGCCCTACAGGAGAGCATGGTTGGGTTCACCAAACTATTATTTTGCAAAACCTTGGAGAGGTTACACCGCTATCCGTGTAAAGATAGCGAAGGACGAGGAAGAGGAGTTGAGGGAATCGGCCCAGGAAGCTCTGGATGAACTCTACGCCTTCGAGGAAAACGAAACCTCTTGGCAAGAAGTTCTGGAGAAAGTTATAGAGCATGAAAGAAGTTATCAGTTGGAGAGAGGAGCCGACAAGTTCAAGTTGAGTAAAAACCTATCGAGGCTGAAGAAGGACTACAGAGAAACTCTCAAGGAGAAACCATGGGAAAAGTGTGATTGCGAAGTTTGTGAGGAACAAGGTATAGACGTGATTATTTTTCGAAGAGGTTGGAGAAATGGTTCAAGAGCTAGACATAACCTTCAGGAATTCGGAAAAGAGATGGAGTGGAGAAGGAACAGAGAAGTAAATACCCTCGATAACTATCTGTAACGGAAAATCGTTTTCTACCCTTACTTTTATAAACAAATAATCCCAAGGGATTACCCAGGTAATACCTGAAGAATATCAAGGCCTTATTGGAGTGTGATAATATGCCTAAAATAACTGTGGAGATACCTCAACATCTACTGGACGATATGGACGAACATGTGGGGGATGACAAAAAATTTGTGAACCGTTCCGACGCTGTCAGGACCGCGATAAGAAAGATGTTGGACATAATGGACGAAATTGACGCCCGGCATGGGAGAAAGGTCAACGAACGAGAAGAGGAAGATGAGTAATGCTCGAAATGATTTTATTGTGGATTATCTTGACATTAGCGGCCTCCGCTATAGTGGCTTTTCTCGGCGAAAAGATAGGTAAGGGAATTATAGTTGGAACCTTTGCGGGCCTTATAGTGACTGCTCAAGTTCTAGCGAATAAGACGGTTACTTTCTGGGAATTTACGGTTCCGGCTGCGGTTATAGTCTATGCGACTTCCTTCTTTCTTACGGATGTCCTCTGCGAGTTTCATGGAAAGGATAAAGCTAAGGAAGCTGTTTGGTCCGGATTTATAGCCTCTATTCTATTGGTAATAGGGATAGAGATAGCTATTGCTTGGCCGGCTCCTCCCTTCTGGAACAACCAGGAAGCATTCACAACCACTCTGGGGCTTACCTGGAGGATAGTTCTAGCGAGTCTAGCGGCCTATGTGTTTTCCCAAAACTGGGATGTCCATGTCTTCCATAAGATTAAGGAAAAGACAGAAGGAAGGCATCTCTGGCTTAGAAACGTTGCCTCAACGTCATCGAGTCAGTTTATAGACACTATTATTTTCATCACAATAGCTTTCTACGGAGTTATGCCGGTAATTCCGCTCATAGTAGGGCAGTATGTTGTCAAATTAATCATTGCAGCGTTGGATACTCCATTCCTCTACGCAGTCAGTTGGGCTAAGAGTAACATTTCAATGCCCGGTGTGAATTCAGCTTTACTCCGGAATTTTGGAGAAGAATAAAGGTTTTTCTACCGGAATACTCCCCTCTCAGAACATAATTATACCTCCGTTTCTCTTTTCTCCACATGCCAGAGGACGACCCCGAGGGCTACGATAGGGAGCTATCTTGGCTGAATGGCGAGGATCCCGAGCAGTACGCCGCCAAGTCCAAGGGCCGGAGGATAAAGCTCCTCGAGGCCCAGCTGGACGACGTTAAAGAGGATCTAAAGGACAGGGTCGAGCTTCACAAGTCCTTGGAAAAGGAGTTCGAGAGGGAGAAGGACTTCAAGGAGAGAAAGCTCGACCGCGTCAGGAAGTTCGGCTCCTCAAAGGGGAAGGATAAGAGAAAGAGGGAGCTGAGAAACGATATCGAAAACCTCAAAAAGGAGCAGTGGCGGGAAAGGGTGAAGGTCTGGCGAGACTCGCAGGACCTTCTCAGGGAGGCCAGAAAGCTTAACCGGAACCTCACCGACCTGAAGCTCCGTTTAGGAGACCTCAAGGATTATTTCGAATCGGACAGATAGGTGATACGATGGATTACAGGTACGTTAACGTCGGGTTCTACGACAAGGACGCCGATTCATTCAGGAGAGATTTAACCGTTCCGCTAGGCGAGCTTGATGAACTGAGGGAGAAAGCGGGAAACGAGCGATTCTTCAGGACAATATGGAGGTACCCCTCTGAGGACTACGAGAGGCACGCGGAGGACGGGGAGGCCCTCGCACCCATGTACTTCGACATTGACAGCGAGGATCTGGAGGAGGCCAAAGAGAGCACGCTCAATCTGGTGGACCACCTGACGGATACGATATCCGAGCGTTACCTCTCAGTCTACTTCTCGGGAAGGAAGGGGTTTCACCTTCAGTTCCCCTCAAAAGTCTTCAACCTAAAGGAGAAGTTGCCGGACGAGAGTGCATCTTACGCCTACAAGAACTACGCAAAAGACCTGAAGCAGAGCCACGCCCCGGACATAGATCTGGCCGTCTACGAACCGAAGAGGCTCTGGCGGGTTGTGAACTCTAGGCACGAGGAGTCCGGCCTGTACAAGGTCCCCGTCACTCTTTCCGAGCTGGAGCTTCTATCGTCCGATGAGATAAAGGAGCTTGCGAGGGAGCCACGGAGGGACATCTACGCCGAGAGGAACGAAGCAACGCCTATCTTGGAAATGGAGGAGCTATACGAGGAGATGAAGGAAAAGGAGCCCCAGGACTCTATAGTGAAAGTGGAGGAGCTGGACGAGGAGAGGCCCCGAAGGGTTAGCGAACCGATAATAGACGAGAAAACGCCGTGCATCAAGTCTTTATTGAGAGGTGTCGGAGAGGGCCAGAGGAACGAGGCCGCTATCAGGCTGGCTTCGGTCTTCAACAACATGGGCTACTCGGAGAAAAGGACCCTGAGCGAACTTGAGAGCTGGAACTCAAAAAACAGTCCTCCTTTGCCAAACCACGAGATCAGGAACTCGTTACGCTCGGCCTATCGGAACCAGTATAACTACGGATGTCGAGACCACTTGTTGGAGAAGTATTGTGATAAGGATGAGTGCAATATATTGGAAGGAGATTGAAAAATAGAATGTAGTGCCTAAAATTCCAGATATTTAAAATTTAAGGCTTATTTCTCTCTTTGTGAACATATTAGAACCTAAAGGTCGATTTTTGGTATTTCGGTGGTTAGATCGATAAAGAGAATCAATCACCGGACAAGAAGGAGATAAGCTCTGTGGGGGAGTTTGAAGAATATCTAGACGAACTCTACCCTTACATCTGTGAAGGATTCAACATTCCCAAGGCAGAGCCCTCTAGTAACCCGGGTTTTATCCTCCCCGGTAACAGGGAAGGTAGAGAATCGATGGAAAAACATGTAGGAACTCATCATCCGGTTTACTATATAGAGGGACTATCCACACTCTACTTAGATAAGTTCAAACTTTCCGAAGATTCCATATCAGCTCCATCTCTCGGTGAGGAGTTAGCACATTACCTGAGAGAAGAAGTGGGACCGAGAAGTGGAAAACCACCTGATGAGGACTTCGTCAAATATCAGTCCTGTGAGGAATTTTTCGGCAGGCTTGGCTACAGGCTAGCAGCAGACAAATTGGATCAAAATGTGGAGGAAATCTCCCTTGAAGAATTGAAGCCGTCAGATGTCCTCCTGAAGGGATACCCGGATGACCCGAGTTTGGAGGAGGTAAGAAATGATCTACTTGAACCGGTTTCTCAAGCTTATGTGAAGAGGGACTCCAATCCCACCGTACAGAAAAGTTTAGAGCAGGTGCGGGAATTGTGGGAGTGGATGGCACACTATGCTGGCTACGAGGCTGCAGACGAAAACTATCCCGAAGTCCTGGAGGACAGAGAACTTATATATAAATCACCGGAGGAAGTCCGGGAAGAATTTGAACTCTCAGAAAAAGAACTTCAGTTTCTTGAGAGGAAGTGCGACATTAAGCCCTGAGTTCTTACCGTGGGAGTGCAGGAACTTTTTATGCTCAACTAATATGTTTAACTTTCAAACTCCCCTCAGCAAAGAGGGTTTGAACACGTTTGACAGTTTCCATCGCAGCTTCTAGGGTTTTTGTTTACAAAATTTTCCGCTGACGCTTCTTCGGGAGTTTTCCCTTTGAATTTTAATTCTTTTTTACAAATCATTGAAAGTGAAGAAGTTCTTCCAGAGACTTTAAGCTTGTTCCCCCAACCTGGCAGACCTTTGGAACTCTGGCAGACTTTTATGTGTATATTTCGGAAAAATCTATAACCCGGGTAGAATTGAGTTTATTCTGATGCCGGAAAAACGTGATTATCCAATCTATCCTCATGATGAGTGTCTAAAGAAACACGGCGAAAAGGGCTCTTATCGTGCAAACGTCGATATGGGTTTTTTAAGAGATATTAGCTCCAATGCAAAAGATGGAAAGGATATTGATATAAATATAGAATACATCCCTCCATGGATTCTTATCGAGATATTAGACTGTGACAAGCTTGATTGTAATCAGGGGTTTCGAGAAGAGGAAGACAAACATGAAGTGGAATTAAAATCAGATATTCCAAAAGAGGAATCTTTAGCTATTCTAAAAAATGATTTGAAGAGTCCCTTTATTGCCGGAAAGAGCGAGGTTGTTGTTAGCTGTGAGTCCCAGTTATACCTTCAGAAAGCTAACGATGTTTTGGATGAATACCAAGAAGTGAGTATTGGAGATCAAAACTATAGATTAATTAGAGATCTAGAGGTAGATATAGAAAACAGAAAGATTATATTCGAGGTTTCAACTCCAGAAATTGTTTTTGAAGAGGCGATAGAGGAAATCCAGGAGCGCCTAGTTAGCATGTCACTGAAGCTTTCGAGTTATTTCGAAGAAAGTGAAATGAAGTATTTCAGGGACTCCGATGAATCTTTTGAGAAAATTTTGGAGGAAGAAGATGAAGCTATTGACCTAATCTGGATGATTCTCACTGCGAAGAAAAAGAGGGAGCTCGATCATTTGGTCTACACACTCATGTCATTGGAGGGATTCTCAGATGAAGAAGTTATGTATACTAGCAGTAAAGTGATAAACCAGCTTATAGCTGCTGATAAATTAGAGAGGATTGGGGACAGGTTGGTGGAGACTGGGGAAGTCCTTGATGAGATAGTAGATTCGGGGGTTGAACTTAGAGAGTTGGAGCCTTATCTAGAGGAAATTTCTGATTTCATAAAAAAAGAGTTATTGGAATTCCTGGAGATTACATGCAGTTTCGCTTTAGGTAAATTGGAAGACGAGAAATGGAGAAAGAAATTTTATGATACTAATGAGATACTCGATGATCTATCCGACTTTTCTGACCAACGTTTTTATAAGGACTTCGAGGGACGAGAATTAGAGCATATTTCCGGGGCATATCGAGAGATGGTGAAGATTCTAAGAACGGTGTTTCGAGACGCTGTCGCTGTATTTAGATGGAAGGTCTCTGTATGAAATGCCAGAACTTCTATGGAATCCCCTTCTTTCTTTTTATTAAGGAATTCTAACCTTCAAAGATCTATTTTAAGATCGTAATATTCTGGCAGAGTTTCTATTTTCTCCCAGACTAAGTAAGGAAGATATTTGCTTCAACCAGAGCTTAGCTTATTCTGAGAAATATAGGAGGAAAAACATGGGAGAAACCAGACGCATAATAGTCGATGGGGAGGAAGTCCAAGTTGACGAAGGGGATGACGTCGGTCGATTAAGAACATTGGCAGGAGCCTCCGGTGACGATATCGCCACGTTTTCACCCTCCGGCTCAGAGGGAATAGAAGCGCTCACCGACAATGATAAGGTTTCGGAAATCCCTGAAGGCGCCAGGGTTTCCTTCCAGCCAATCCAGGGGGATGCCTTTGGCTCCCCCCACTCCCTCCTTTCTTTTTCTCAGAGGGGGTCGGAGATTGGATAGAAAAAGAGTAATGACTGAAGTAATGGCCCTGCAGGAAAGGTTCCCGATACGGTACGACCTGAAAAAGGGCCTTGTAATGATCAAGGAAATAGACTTTCCGAAAGGATGGAGCCCGAAGACCGGGAGTATACTTTACAAGATACCCAAAATATACCCGAGATCTCAGCCCTCGGCATACATTCCGTCAAAAGCGAGGTACCGCGGCTCGATACCGGAGCACATGATGTACAAAATAAACGCCTTCTCCGGGAGGGAAGAATGGTCAAAGTGGTGCATAAACAAGCTCGACTGGAGTCCAGATAGACACACTCTCGTTACAATGACAAGAATGATGATGGTTTCCCTAAGCCACCCAAACAAAGATAGCGTGGTGAAAAAATGAGCGAGTTTGAACTGGATAAATGTGAAACTCATTCCAAGGAGAGCAGCTTTGACAGGAAGAGATTGGTGATTCCGTCCAAGGTTGTCGAGAAGCTGAGGAGCGACCTCATACAGGAGGATGGGATTGAAAGGTACGCGCTCGTCCACTGCAGTCCGTCCGGAGAGGATCTGCTGGTTTCAGGCGTGGATGTGGTACCTGACGAGGACATGGCGAGACAGAGCAAGGTGGAGGCCAGACCCAAGCTGAGCGTGGAGCGTGATATCTTGGGCGGGTGCGCCATGACAAATGGGAACCCGCTGATAGTACACAGCCACCCCTTTGCGGACCACGCCGGGTTCAGCAGCGCCGACGTTAAGATGATGGAAGAATACAGAAACTGGCTCCTCGGCCTGTACCCCGAAATCAATCTCTCATTTGGAGTCCTTGGAAAGAAGAACCTCGAGACCGCAATATATAACCATCGGGAGGAGTCCTTCGAGAGCCTTCAAAAGAGAATCATAGGAAACTGGAAGCTCGACAGCCAGCTTGAAGAGGAAGAAACAGGCGGAGAAGTTGACAGGGAACTCCATGACAGGAACATACGGGTGCTAACCGAGGACGGGCAGAGTAGAATCGCCTCCACCAAGGTTGCTATCGTCGGCGCGGGAAGCATCGGTTCTATCTTGGTCGAGGAGCTCGCCAGACTCGGTGCGAACGACTTTGTCCTGATTGATCACGACGAGTTTGAGAAGAGCAACATACCTAGAGTTTTCGGGGCCTACCGCCACCACGTGGGCAGGCCGAAAGTGGAGGTCCTGAAGAACCACCTGTGGAGGATTAACCCCGACGCGAGGGTCGAAGCGGTCCAGAAAAAAGTTGAAGCGGCAGAAAGACATCTGAGAGACGTGGATGTAATATTGGCCGGCGTGGATCAGGTATCTGCTAGGTCCTTCATTAACGAGTTCGCCGTCCGTCACTTGAAGTACTACATAGATGCAGGCAGCGTGATCGAGACGGACGATGACACGATAAATTCCATGGAGGGGTACCTTCAGCTCGTTGCACCCGGCTCGAACGCATGTTTCGACTGCCTTGATAGAGGAAATCCCGAGAAGTCACGTCTTGAGCACCTGACGGAGGACGAGAGAGAAGAAGAGATTCACAGAGGTTACATTGAGGGAACCGACCTAGCTCCTGAACCGGCCGTAGTTCACCTAAATTCCACGGTCGCTTCTTTAGCTGTCTCAGTTTTCTCAAAGCTCGTGACGGGATTCTCGAATCCTCCCGACCTCATAAGATATGATGCCTTGGAGAACGAACTAGTCGAAATAAACACGAGGAGAAACTCTAAATGCATCACCTGTGGTGACGATGGAGTTCTAGGTAAAGGAAACAGGCAGGTCAGGGAGAGCGATGTCGACGTACCCGAAGAGACCACTCTAGATCTCGAACTCTCCTCTAGTAGAGAGAACGCCTTCCAGTCCGTAGAAGATGCTGACGTGGAGCCGGAATCGGAGGAGAGCTCTTTCGGGAGGATAGGGAGCTTTTTCAGGTGGTTCAAACAGTGAACTCCTTCACCTTTCTTTTTCTCGCCCTCCTCTCCCTTTCCTCTGTCCTTTTCTTTTTCGATATCCTTGGTGGTCCTAACAGCTCGGGAAGTGTGAGAGACTCCAGCAGATTAAGGAGCTATAGGGGCAGCAGATTGGATACCAATACAGGCGGAAGAGATTCACCAAGCTCAACGGACTCGATATTGCGAAGCTTCACCAGCAGGAGAAGAAAAAGGAATAGCACTTCACGGGAGCAGAGGCTGGATAGGGATGTTGATAGCATAGAGGCCTACAGGAGGTAAATTAAATGGCTGCAAACATGCAACCCACCCTCCTTGAGTGCGGCCACTACATCGCCACCCCTGAAAGAATAGGAGGAGTTTGCCAGATTTGCGGCAAAACCTGCTGTTCGCAATGCTTGCAGACGTGCATGAACTGCGGCCGAAAGGTTTGCCCGGAGCACCAGAAATGGAAGGAAAATAGAACGCTAGTTTATTGCCTGAAGTGCAACCCCGGGTACTACGCCAGGCGACTTCTCCGGGGCCTTGGAAGAATGTTTCTTCCGGGTGATTCGTAGATGGACAGGAAGAGAACAGTCAGGCCGGGCGAGCGAGGAGAGGAAATCCTTGAGCGGACCGAGAGGTCCGTGGACCTCGACGACATCAGCCAGGAGGAGGTCATCGAGAGTCCTTTCTTCTGCTCCTGCGGCGAGCCGATGGACGAGGAGACCGTTGAGAGATGCTCCAGATGCGACACCCTGATGTGCCAGAGCTGCGCAGTCAGGTCCGACGGCAGAACTCTGTGCAGGGAGTGCGCCGCCGAACGATTCCACGGGCTGGACAGGCCAGACTTCCAGATTCTTCTGGCGATAGAAAATGGAATCCACGACGAGGAGAAGATAGCGGGTGTCACGGAGCTGGAGCCGGAGGAGGTGAGGGAGAGGATCGACGAGATGAAGAACCCTCTGATCAGGGAGAGGAGGTCCATGTTCGGCTTCCTGAAGGTCAACAAGAACTTGAGCCCGAAGGGCCACGAGGCCCTGGATGTGTACCGGCAGATCTACGGGGACGAGCCCAGCGTTGTGGAGTTCAAGGAGAGGCTTCGCGTCCTGGGAGTCCTCCGGTGAGAGGTGATCATGGGTGGGTCTGTATGGACTCCTGATCGAAGAGAACACGCTGGGGACATCGCTGGGGTACGGTCTTCTGGGGACGTTGCTCGCCTTCTGTGTCTACTTCGGCCTCCATGTGTTTACCCTGCCACCCATCTGGGTAGATGTGGCGGCGGTCCTGCTGCTCTCCATGATTTTCCTCCCGATGGGCCCGTGGATCACGGGCAACAGGGCCGCGGACGCCTTGGTGAAGGGACTAAGCGCATTTTTCTTTGCGGCAGTAGCTATTCAGGGCTTCCTCCCCTTTCTTTTTTCTTTTCCTCAGCTCCTACCGAAGTTCGTTCTGACTTGGCTTTCCCTAGGATTCCTGATCAGGATTCCTCTCCGGGGACAAAGATCTTCAGTGGGAGGGTACTCAAGAAGATGACAGACAGCGTCTCAGAGTACTACCGACGAAACAAGGAAAGGCTTCACCGCCTCATGAGGCACTCTGACCCAGTTTTGAGCGCCATGGCTGCAGCCATTGTGGCGGTGGGAGGAGATGGGAAAGAGGACGAGAGCAGCAAGGTCTAGCTTTTGCCCAATCCATACTTGAAGCCTTATTTTTTGTCAGAACTCCAACACGATGTCGGATAGAAGGTCTGTCATGTTGCGTTATGTCGGAGCCCGAGGATAAATCCGCTCTACCCGTTTCTTCTTCCG
>CAYNPN010000019.1:0-32142 GCA_964399085.1 Hadarchaeota archaeon (SeqCode)
TTTCCTCCAAACTACGCAAAAGAGAGGAAACTAAAATCACTTGCGGAAGTACTGTGTTTAAAGCTCCCGGGTCTGTGTCTCCATGATTTCGGTGGAGCTAAACTTAAGTTGAAGGTAGGAGAAAAGTAAATTGAAAATATATGACAAGAGTCTACAAATTCAGCGGATCGAAGGCCATGGTGAAAGAAGAGGACGAAGGTTTTGTGGCCAATTGCAGATGCGGGTGGAGCAGTGGAGTTAAACCCACGCGCGAGCTTGCTGTAATAGAATTCGAGAATCATGTCCAGTCCGACCCCAAGCATAAGATAAGAGAGGAAGAGAGAAGCGGAGTCAGTTTCTCCAGCCTGTTATTGGCAGCCCTTTGCGGCTTATATGTTGTTTACCCGTTCGATATCCTTCCGGACTCAATAATTATTATAGGCTGGATTGGGGATTTTCTCATGCTTATTTTGGCCATCACCTTCGTAGTTCAAGGATTAAAGGGAAAGGGACCCGTCGAGATAATTTCCAATATTTTTAAGTAGAATCCGAATTGACTACAAGTTAGGCAAATATGGACTCGACAGGTGCGAATGATGGAGGTGAAAGATAGATGAGCGAAAAATCAGTTTCAATTCCCGAATCTCTCTATAACAAGGTCAAGCAGAGGTGCGAAGGCACAGGCTTTGAATCCGTCTCGGAGTACGTTGAGTACGTCCTCCGCGAGGTCGTCGAGGAAGAGGAAGAAGAGGAGGAAGAATTCTCCGAGGAAGACGAGGAGAAAGTCAAGGAGAGGCTCAGAGCGCTGGGCTATATGGATTGATTCTTAAAGAATATTAGAAAAGGTTGTCAGAATGCCAAAGGAACTTTGTTTCGTCACCGTGATCGGCGAGGACCAGAAAGGAATAATTGCCCGGATGTCCAATTCCGTTTACGAAAAAAACATAAATATAGAGGATATCAGCCAGAAGGTCATCGAGGGCTACTTCGTGATGAGTATGCTGCTGGATATTCAAGGCTCCGAACATAGCCTCTCGGAGATTAAGGAAGACCTGCAAGAGATTGGAGAGGAGATGGGCCTCCAAGTTCAGCTGCAGCACGAGGACATTTTCAAATCCATGCAAAGGGTATAAAGATGGCTTTCAGCGTCGATGAGATTTTTGAAACCGCTAGCATGACTCTTTTTCAGGGTCTAGATATCAGGACGGTTACCTTAGGGATAAACATCAAGGACTGCGTGGACTCGGATTTCGAGAAATTCAAGGAGAACGTCTACGAGAGGGTCAGCTCCAGCTCGGAAGAGCTGGTCTCGGAGACCGAGAAGATCGAGACCAAATACGGGATCCCCATAATCAACGAGCGGGTTTCAGTCACTCCCGTGGCCCCGATAATGGAGACTCATTCCTCACAAGAGAAGTTCGTGGAACTCGCCCAAGTCCTGGACGATGCCGTGGCCGATGCAGGCGTGGACTTCGTGGGGGGTTTCGGCGCACTCGTTCAGAAGGGGGCCACCTCGGCCGACGAAGTCCTTATCGATTCCCTGCCCGAGGTTTTCTCAAAGACCGAGCGAGTCTGCTCTTTCCTCAATGTGGGCGACCACAGAACCGGCATGAACATGAACACGATAAACGACGTGGGGGAGATACTCAAGGATATAGCGAAGGAAACCGAAAACAGCATTGGATGTGCAAAGTTCGTCACCTTCGTCAACGCACCCGAGGACAATCCGTTCATGGCCGGGGCATTCCACGGCATAGGTGAGCCGGACTTCTCTCTCAACGTCGGCATCAGCGGCCCGGGCGTGGTGAGAAACGTCGTCGAGGAGAACGAGGACTGCGATCTGACCGAGCTGTCCGAAGTGATCAAGAGTACGGCATTCAAGACCACGAGGGCCGGAAAGCTCGTGGGGAGGGAGCTGGCGGACGAATTGGGAGTACCCTTCGGAATAGTCGACATCTCCCTGGCACCGTCCCCGATGGAAGAGGACTCCGTCGCGAAGGTCCTAGAGGCTATGGGGATCGAAAGCACGGGCACCCACGGATCGACCATGGCCGTGGCCCTGCTTATGGACGCCATCAAGAAAGGAGGTGCTATGGCCAGCGGCAATGTCGGAGGCCTGAGCGGAACTTTCATCCCGGTCAGCGAGGACCTCGGCATGGTCGAGGCGGTCGAAAAGGGCAGCCTCTCGCTGGACAAGCTCGAGGCCCTTACGTCGGTCTGCTCGGTGGGACTCGACATGATAGCGATTCCCGGGGACACGCCGGTCAGCAAGATAAGCGCCATACTCGCCGACGAGCTGTCGATCGGAATCATAAACAACAAGACCGAGAGCGTGAGGATAATTCCGGCCCAGGGCAAAGAGGCGGGAGACACCGTCGAGTTCGGAGGCCTCCTCGGAAAGGCTCCGGTGATGGAGGTCAACGAGCCTTCATCGGAAAAGCTCTTGTCGCGAGGGGGAAGGTTCCCGAGTCCACTCCTGAGTTTAAAGAATTAAATTGCTGGTTTATTATAGCCCTACTTTCAAGTAACCAATGGAATCCCAAATCGATAAGATTGAAGTTGAAATATCTCCATTGAAAATGGGCCCATTACCTTTAAAGGATGGTAGTCTAATTAGAAGTAATTAGAATTAATTAAAAGTAATTATGAAGGCGGAATAATGACAGAGGAGAAGGAATCGAAGAAGACGGATTTCACGAGCGTCTCGATCCCCGTCACACTGTTCGAGAAGATGAAGGAGCAGATAGAGGGGACGGGTTTCAACTCGGTTTCGAGCTACGTGGGTTACATCCTCCGCGAGGTGATTGCCGAAAAGGGAGAAGCTCCCTTCACCGAGGAGGACGAGGAAAAGATTAGAAGGAAACTCAAGAATTTGGGATATATTGAGTGATTGATATGGAGGAATCTACTCAGATGGACCATTTGGACGAACTCGAGAGTGAATCGATCTACATAATTAGAGAGGCCTACAGGAAATATAATAAGCCCGCGATGCTCTGGTCGGCGGGGAAGGACTCCACCACCCTCGCCTATCTGGTGAAGAAAGCATTTCTCGGTAAGGCCCCAATCCCGGCGATTTATCTGGACACGGGCTATCACTTCGACAAAATGTACGAGTTTAGGGACGAGTTGGCCGACAAGTGGGACTTGAACTTGGTGGTTGCCAAGAACGAGGAGGCGGAGGAGAAGAATATTACGCCCGACGATAAGTTAAAATGCTGTGGCGTAAGAAAGACGGACGCATTGAAGAATATTATGGCGGAGAAGGGTTTTGATGCCCTCCTTTTGGGAATAAGGCGCGATGAGCATGGTGTTAGAGCCAAGGAGAGATTCGTATCCCCTAGAGACGAAGATTTCCAGTGGGACTACAAGGATCAGCCCCCAGAGCTCTGGGACCAGTACAAGTCCAAGAGGGAGGCCGGACAGCACCTTAGAGTACATCCACTGCTCTCATGGACGGAACTCGACGTCTGGAAGTACATCAAAAGAGAAGATCTACCGGTCAATCCGCTCTACTTCGCCGAGGACGGGAAGCGCTTCAGGAGCCTCGGCTGCAAGCCCTGCACCGAACCAATCGAGAGCGACGTGAAGAGCGTCGACGACATGATCGAGGAAATCGAGGAGAGCGATATCGGTGAGAGGAGCGGTAGGGCCCAGGATAAGGAGTCTGCGAATGCAATGCAACGCCTCAGAGCACTTGGGTACATGTAAAGGTTACATAAAAAGGTGAAACAATGGAAGACGAAGTTCTAAGGTTTGTCTTGGTTGGCCATGTCGACCACGGCAAGAGCACACTCATAGGCCGCCTATTCTACGACACCGATTCCCTGCCCGAAGGTAGATACGAGGAGATCAAGACAGCCTGCGAGGCGATGGGCAAGGAGTTCAAGTTCGGCTACGTTATGGATCACCTCAAGGAGGAGAGGACCCAAGGCGTCACGATCGATACCGCCCAGACCTTCTTCGACACGGACAAGAGAAGCTATAACATCATCGACGCACCCGGCCACGTCGAGTTCGTCAAGAACATGATCACCGGCGCCAGCCAGGCCGAGGCGGCAATCCTGATCGATGACGTCTACGAAGGGGTGCAGGAGCAGACCCGTAGGCACGCCTATATCCTCAGCATGCTCGGTCTCGACCAGGTAATCGTGGTACTGAACAAGATGGATCTGGTAGATTACAGTCAGGAGAGATACGAGGAGGTCAGGGAAAACCTCCTAGAATTCCTGGACGAGATCGATATAGATCCGAGTTTCGTTATTCCGATATCGGCCAGAGAGGGAGATTTCGTCGCGGAGAGGACGGAAAACCTCTCTTGGTACGATGGCCCGACCGTGCTGGAGGCTCTGGACACCTTCGAGAAGAGGGCACTTCCCTTGAAGAAACCCCTCCGATTACCCGTTCAGGACGTCTATCAGTTCGACGGGCAAAGGGCCGCCGTCGGAAGAGTCGAGAGCGGGACCATCAGCGAAGGGGAGGAAGTCATGATAATACCCGAAGAAAAGACGACCAAGGTCGAGGATTTGGTCGAATTCGGAAAGGAACCTACGAAGGCGATGGCGGGAAAGAGCATCGGGGTTTCCATCTCGGACAAACTCTTCCTCGATCGGGGCGATGTTATCGTAGACCCCGATGAGAAGCCCATCGTTACGGACGCGGTCGATGCTCATATCTTCTGGATGGACGAGGAACCCTTTGAAGAGGGGGAGAGAATTACCTTCAAATGCGCGACTCAGGAGGTAAAGAGCGATATCGAAATAGAGCAGGTCCTAGATTCCTCGACCTTGGAGGTCGTCGAGGGGAACGAGGCAGAGAAGATCGAGAATCGACAGGTCGCAAATGTGAGGATCAAACCTTCCGAACCAGTAGTAATTGAAAACTTCAACGATGTTCAGGCTCTCGGACGTTTTGTCCTAGAGAGAACCGACACTTGCGCCGGCGGTATCATCACGGAGACCAGGTGAACCTATATATGGTCGTCGTCCTTGCCATCGATGCTCTTGAATACGATTTGGTCGAGGAGTTCGACTGTGAGAATTTGAAACAGAAGGCCTACGGAAAGACGGATATTTCGGAGTTCGACCAGCCCAGGACTATGGTGCTTTGGAGTTCCTTCATGACCGGTGAGAATAAGGAAGAAGAGATACTGGCGAAGGGCGACGAGGAGATGTGGAACACCCAATTTTCGCTGGAAGAGACTTTCTTTTCTCACTTCGAAAATCCCAAGGTAATTGATCTGCCGGGGTATTCATATGATAAGGACCAGCATGAACGTGAGCGGGAGATGATGAAGGAGTTCTTCGAGGAGGCGGAGGATGATGAGGAGAAGAAGGAGGTCAGGCAAGAGTACAACCAATTTGCGCTCAACCACCACAGAGAGATAAAGGAGGAGTTTCTGGAGACTTTGGAGGAGAATCGTGATTTTATTCTTGGATATTTTTCCGGCGCCGACGTCATCGGTCACCTGAATTTCGGAAATCAAACCCTTATGAGCATGATTTACGACGACTTGGAAGAAATTGCCTCCGAGATTAAGGAAATAAGGGACGATCATCTTTTGATACTTTCAGATCATGGGATGGAAGGATTGGGGATGTTCGGAGATCACAACGAATACGGATTCTGGTCCTTCGATGAAGAATGTGACTTGGAGAGGCCTAAGCTCACCGATTTTGCGGATTTTCTGACGGATTTGTAAGCTTATTTTTAGTGTCCATTTGGAAAATCTATTATATATCCTTTTCAGCTGGGATCCTCCGTTCACGGAGAGGGGCCAGTATCTCCAGTTTCCCAAATACTCTCAGAAACTCTCATCATAGGTGCTTAATAGCCTATACAAATTTGATTTTTAAATAAAAAGGGCAGTAAAAATTGAAGTTAAAATTTAGTGGCGAGTGGTTTCCTTACAAATCCTTGATTTGGTGTGAGAGGATGACACAAGATAATCGAGGTGAATCAAAAATCAAAGCCACTTCAAACAGGAAATTTTTACAAAAAACACGGAAAAAAGAATATTTAGACCGAAATGACTAAAAATTATTCCTAAACTGAATTAGAATTTAGTATTGGAAAGGATGATTTATGAACGAACAGGCTATTCCATATATAATTCCGTTGCTTATAGCAGGCATCGTCCCGTTAATTCTAATAATATACTTGTTGCGTAGAAGAAAATCTCTAGCTGCAATCCTTTTCTCAGCTCTTATGTTCTGTTCGGTGTTTTGGTCATTCAGCTACTCCCTTGAGTTACTCACCGAAGGGCTTTCTGCCACCCTCTTTTTTAATAAGATGAAGTTTCTGGGAATTGCTCCCTTGCCGGTTTTTTGGATCCTCTTCGCTTTGGAATATACGGGGAGAAAAAAGTGGGTTACATCTCGTAACATGCTGCTGCTTTTTATCGTGCCTATATTCAACTTAACCCTAGTCTGGACAAATTTTAACAACTTGTTCTATGAAAAGCTGGCGCTAAACCCGATTGGGGGTCTTGCAAAAGTTTCGATTGCAGGAAATGGGGGCCCTGCCTTCGCTTTCCATTCTGCATATTCTTATCTTCTTATTATACTAAGCACGCTGCTAATTCTCTATCAAGTTACGAAATTACATAGGAATTATCTAAAAGAGGGGATAGTACTGGCATCTGGAGCGCTTATTCCCTTAGTTGGGAACGCAGTTTACTTGTCCGGTCTTGCCCCCTTGCCCGTAGACTATGATATTACTACTCCTCTTTTTCTCGCTCCAGTGATAGCTTTTACTTGGGGAATTCTTTCGTTTAGACTTCTGGAAATCGTGCCGGTGACACGAGATGCAGTTTTCGAGAGTATTCGGGAAGCAGCATTCGTGGTAGATAGGAGAAATCGCATAATGGATCTGAATCCGGCAGCAGATCGTATGGTCGAGGATGGTTACCTCTCTGCACCCTCCGGTTCATTCGTGGGTAGTCAGATAGACGAAATGTTTCCAGAGGAAGTTGACTTATCAGAATCTGAAGATAACACACCGAACGAAATAGAATTGGAAAATCAGGGGGGAAGCAGATATTTCGATGTTTTGATTACACCTCTTTATGATGAACGTGAAGAATTTACCGGAAAAGTTGTCCTCCTTAGAGATATAAGCAGCCGTGTGGCTAGTGAAAAACGCCAAGAGTTCCTTCACTCTCTTCTTAGGCATGATTTGCGGAACAAAATTTCGGTTATAGAAGGTTATATTGATTTACTGCGGGACCACGATCTCTCAGAAGATCAAACTGATATTGTAGAAAGGGTAGCAGGAGCCTCGGAGGATAGTATGGATCTTATAGAGAAAGTCAGAACATTGAGAAAAATAAATGAGGAAGAAGAGATGAAAGAGGTGAACATCCGTTCCTCTATAGAAACCGTAATAGAGGAAAAAGAATCAAGAATTTCTGAGAAGGGTATAGACGTTTCTATAGAAGACTGTGAGAAAAGAGTGAAAGGTGGTCCCTTATTGAGGGAACTTTTCTCAAACCTAGTAGAAAACTCAATCAAACACTCGGGATGCGGTTCGATAAAGATATCGTGTGAAATGAAGGGGGAAGAATACGTTGCCCGCATAGAGGACGATGGTAAGGGAATACCTGATGAAGATAAGGAACACATTTTCGAAGAGGGTTACAAAATGGGAGAAACGGCGGGTTCAGGATTGGGGACGTATATCGTAAAGCAGATAGCTGAGAGTTACGGAGGGGGCATCGAAGTGAAGGACTCGGAATTGGGTGGCGCAAGGTTTGATGTTCACTTACAAAAAGCATGACATAGGAAGCGAAGTGTGGAATACGTCTGTTTTTCTTGCGTCGAAATTAACTATTGGATTAAGTTGGAAGTGGGAGTGACGGGCCCGGCGGGATTCGAACCCGCGACTTGCAGCTTAGAAGGCTGCCGCTCTATCCAGCTGAGCTACGAGCCCGGACATTCAGTTTACTCTTAATAGTTTACTCAGAGAATAAGTTTTAGTGTTCTTCCCTCGAAATTCATTCCTAAGCATGCTCAGGATATGCCATTTTAGCTACACTAGTTTCACCGTTCTCTGCTAATTGTTAACTCCCCAGTTAACAAACAGATGTGGACGGGAAGCAGTGAAAACGAGACCAAAACTCCGTTGACACTTCTGTAAATCCAAAAATCAAAACTTCAATACAAGATCCTGAAACATCTTAACCCCCTCGACAAATGTGTCTCACAAATCCTCTCTCAATCCTCCTATTAAGAATTTTGAACTCTATCCAATCTCTCGGTACATGAGGATGAAGAATTTGCTATTGAGCTATCCGTCCCTCCACGAATAAGCTTTCGTCAAAGACACAGTCTAGGGGCCCAAATTGGATATTGGCTCATGCGAATCCGTGCTTAAAAAAAAGATGACTTCATTAAATTCCATATTCCTAAGATACCTATTTGCTTAATCTTCGGAAATATTACAAACTAATATCCAGTATAAAAATAGTGAACGATGAAAAACAAAGAAATTTCTAGAATCTTTTACGAAATTGCCGATTTTTTGGAGATAAAGGACGTCAAATACAAGCCTAGGGCCTACCGGAAGGCGGCCAGAAACATCGAGGCGATGACTGAGGACATCGAGAACGTATATGAGCGGGGTGAGCTCGAGGAGATCGATGGGGTTGGAGAGGCTATAGCCGGGAAGATTTCGGAATACCTGGAAACCGACAAGCTGGAATACTACGAGGACCTCAAGGACGAACTCTCCATAGACATCGAGGGTATCACCAGCATCGAGGGGATCGGGCCAAAATCGGCAAAGAAGCTGTACGAGGAACTGGATATCAAGAACCTCGACGAACTCAAGAAAGCTGCCAAAGAAGGAGAGGTAGCGAGGGTCAAGGGTTTCGGGGAGAAAAGCCAAGAAAATATACTGGAGAATATTGAGGACGCGAAGAAGAGGCAGAAAAGACGTTTACTCGGGATGATGCACCCGACGATTCAGGACTTAAAATTGAGGCTTAGTGACAATGAAGTCTTCGATCGTATTACCATTGTCGGTTCCTATCGCAGAAGAAAACCAACCATCGGCGATGTGGATATCCTCGCTCTATCAAGGGAACCGAAGGAAGCCATGGATGCATTCTGCGGGCTGGAGGAGGTCGACGAAGTGCTCGTGAAGGGCGATACGAAATCTTCGATAGTAATCTCCGGGGGACTCCAAGTCGACTTGAGAATCGTTGGAAAATCGGCCTATGGCTCGGGCCTGTTGTACTTCACTGGTTCTAAAGACCATAACGTTGCGCTAAGGAGTAGAGCGAAGGAAAAAGATTGGAAGCTGAACGAATACGGATTGTTTGACCCGGAGGACGAAAAGCTAGCAGGGGAAACTGAAGAGCAAGTCTACCAGGAGCTGAATTTATCCTACATCGCTCCCGAGCTGAGAGAAAACACGGGGGAAATCGAGGTAGCGGGGGATGACTCCCTTCCGGACTTGGTGGAAGAAAAGGACATCAGGGGAGACCTTCAGATCCACACTAATTACAGTGATGGTTCGGTCTCCGTGAAAGATATGGCGCAACTAGCCGAGGAGAGAAACTTGGAGTATATTTTAATATCCGACCATGGGCCCTCACTCAAAGTAGCGAGCGGATTGAGCGAGGAGGAATTCAGGAAGCAGAGGCACGAAGTCGATAAAGTAAATGACGAAGTAGAAACGGAAATACTCCACGGCATTGAAGCAAATATAACCGAAAATGGGCTAGATATCTCAGAGGAGTGGTGCGAAGATTGCGACATGCTCTGCGTAGCCATGCATGATCGCCCTGATAATCCGACGGAGAGAATCTTATCCGTATTTGAGGATTATCCCGTCGATATTTTGGTGCATCCTTTGGGACGGAAACTCCTCGACCGCGAGCCACTCGACCTAAATCTTGACAGGATCTTTGATAAAGCCGAGAAAGAAAACATAGCGATTGAGATAAATGCTCAGCCGGAAAGGCTGGACCTGGACTGGCAAAACGTGAAAAGTCACCGAGGTGAGGCAAAATACGTAATATCCACCGATGCGCACTCCACGGTAGAGATGAACTTCATGCATCTAGGGGTCTCTCAGGCAAGAAGGGGTTGGTGCGAGGAGAGTGATATTCTGAATACTCGAAAAATAGACGGGGTGAGGTCCTACCTAAATGGTTGAAGAGCCCGAGGACAATCCCTATATCCATAACCCCGACCTGGACTTCGAAGATATTTCCGAAATAAGCAAGGGAGATGCAAAGGTGGAGGTAGAGGATTTGAGGCAAGCTATAGAATATCATGATTATCTCTACTACGTGGAGAACGATCCCATCATTTCCGACAAGACCTACGATCTTCTTTTCGATAGACTAGAGGATCTGGAGCAGGAATTCGATCTTATGGATGAGAATTCACCGACACAGAGGGTCGGGGGAGAAACTCTGGACTCTTTCAAAACCAGAGAACATGCCGAAGAGATGTTGAGTCTGGACTCCTCGGAAGACGAGGAGGATGTAAGAGAATTCGGAGAGAGAGTGAGAGACGAAGTTGGCGAGGTCGATTACTCGGCGGAACCGAAGTTCGACGGTTTTTCCGTAGAAATCGTGTATCTTGATGGCGAACTCGACAGGGCCGTTACAAGGGGAGACGGGGGCAGTGGAGATGAAATATCCGAAAATGTCAGAACAATCCGAACAGTGCCGCTGGAGTTAAGAAATGCCCCTGAGCGTCTTTCGGTCCGGGGAGAGATATACATGCCGAAGGCCGGATTCCAGAATCTAAACGAGGAAAGAGTTAAGAAAAACGAAGAACCTTTTGCTAACCCGAGAAACGCCGCAGCCGGAACAATAAGACAGCTGGATCCTGACGTGGTAGCAGAAAGGCCTCTCAAGATATATTTTTACGAGATATTGGATTCCTCGCAGGAAATAAGTACCCAGAAAGAAACCCTTGAGATTTTAAAATCGCTGGGGTTTAGAGTTTGCAATCTCAATGAAATAGTTGAGGATATTGATTCATTTATCGAATACCGCAACGAAATCATGGAGGAGAGGAAGGATCTCGAGTACGATATTGACGGAGCTGTAGCGAAGGTGAACGATTTCGAAAAGAGGGAGAAAATGGGAAAGACGGCAAGACATCCTCGATGGGCTTTTGCCTATAAATTTCCATCCAAAACCGGTCGAACCACGGTGGAGAAGGTTATAGTCCAAGTCGGGCGAACGGGGAAGTTGACGCCTGTGGCACTTCTTGATCCCGTGGATATAAAGGGAGTTACCATCAGTCGGGCTACACTCCACAATGAGGAAAGGACAAGGGAATTGAGAGTGACGGAAGGTGCGAAGGTAAGGGTCGAAAGGGCGGGAGATGTGATACCTGAAATTGAGGAAGTGATGGAGGAGGGAAAAGGAGAATTCGAAATGCCCAATTCATGTCCCGTCTGCGGAAGTGATGTTGTCGAGGAGGGGAAGTATCACTATTGTACAGCGGGAATTTCTTGTCCTGCCCAACTTGCAAGATCAGTTGAACATTTTTGCTCTAAATCTGCGATGGACATCGAAGGAATTGGAGGGAAGATTACGAGGAAGCTTGTTGACGAAGGTTTAATTGAATCTCTCCCCGATCTTTACTCTCTAGAGAAGGAGGAATTAATGGAAATGGAAAAATTTGGTGAAAAGTCTGCCGAAAATATTCTCGAACAAATCGAGGAAAGCAAGAAAGTCGATCTTGCCAGCTTCATATACGCCTTGGGTATTCGGCACGTTGGAAAGGAACGAGCTAAGTTATTGGCAGAGAGATTTTCTATAGAGGAATTGGAAAGCGCCGACAGAGGGGAGATAGAAGAAATAAGGGATCTTGGCCCGGAGACCTCAGCCAGTATTCATTCCTTCTTTGAAAATAAAAAGAACCTGAAGTCGTTGAGGAGATTAAAAAAAGCTATTGGTGAATTTGAGAGTTTCAGGAGGGGGGATGAATTCGAAGGAATAAAAATGGTATTCACCGGCAGAATCGAGGGGTACACGCGCGATGAGATAGAGAATCTAATGGAAAGTCGTGGGGCAGACGTGACATCATCACTGAGCAATAAAACGGATTTCCTAATAGTAGGCGAAAATCCGGGTCAAAGAAAGCTTGAAAATGCAGAAGACCTGAATACTAAAATTTTGGATACTGAAGAGTTTAGGAAAAGATTTCTTGAAAAGATTGGCTAGGAATAGTTTTTCTTACTTTTAAGAATGGTAAAAAGGCTGAGAGATGGAATAACTGAAATTTTCGACGGTGATAAAAATTGATTATATCTTTGAAAAATTGCCCGCGAAGTTAAAACCATTTCATCACAGAAAAATATGATTGTTACAACTTCCTTTCCTGCATTTTCAAATATCTAATTCGTTTCCAATCAAATCCCTTCGTATTTTTAAGGATATCCTGTAGACGAATTGAAAAAACATTCAATACAGAAGTACTAACTCACATTTCTCTCCCCATATATCTCGAAACCTAGTACCTATCGGGCAAGAACTTTCTAAAAAGTAATAGTAGATCTCATTCTCGTTGCCTTTCTCCATCTTTAGGGGGGCTCGAAAAATTTATTCAAAAAGGGGATATTGGCCGAAAATAGCACCCACTCTTTTGCTTCTTCTATATCTTTCCATCCATTTTTCCACAGGAAGCGCAGATATTTCCACTAGTATTTTTTATTTCACTTCTTCAATCAAATCTCGGACTCTCTCTTCAATTTCGTCCCGCACCCTTCTAAACTCCTCTATCGATTTACCGGCGGGGTCGTCTATATCCCATTTTATAGTTTTCTCCTCCACCGAAATCGGCGAATTCGCTCCCTCTGGTAGGAATGAATTTGAACAGACGGGACATACGTCCACTCCGCAACCCATCGTCACCACGTAATCCAACTTTTTCATGTCCTTGGAGGACACCATTTTTGGTTTCTGGCGGCTGATATCGATTCCCCTTTCATCCATAACCTTTACAGCATTTTCATCCACTCGATCGGCCGGTTTCGATCCACCACTGTACGCTTTGATATCCTCTCCTCCATAATATCTAGCGAAGCCTTCTGCCATCTGGCTCCTGCAGGCATTTTCTATGCAGTGAAACAGTACTCGGGTCAATTTCTTGCCCCTTCTACCTTTATAAAGCATTTACAGCAACATTTCTAAAAAACTTCTTCGGGGGATTCTCCAATCGGTGTTTAAAGTTGAAAATGGGAAATTTTTTATGCTACAAATCGTCCTTAGGCCTACATTCATCTTCTCAAAAGTCTTATAATCATATAAACTTCGGTGGATCGTGGAATCACTTAATCTCAGGAAAAAATTGAAAAAATAAATAGCTGAGACTACTGTTTTCCTAATTCCGTTGGCCACCTTATGAACTAAAGCTCTTCTAACGAATTCAACAACCTATCTTCCGCTCTTCGTGACTCTCTAAAGTGTTTATTTGGATCGTCGGTTATCACGTATATCCAGTAGAGCCCGAACAATCCGAGTGTTACGATTGTCAGTACAATATAGAGTATCGTATCCCTGTCCTTGATAGTATTATAACCCTCAAACTCAAATTCTCCCCCTGCAGACTCAATAGCGTCGCTGATGTCTTCTAATAATAGGTTTTCATTTTTCTCATGTTTGTAAAAATCCCTAGTTAGGAAGTGAAAGACGTACAACAGAACTGGTTGGAAAATCATTGAGATAATGACCCACAGAATCGCCGGTCTATCACTCGATTCACTTTCCATCTCTCTCAAGGATCTCTTGGCTTTCTTTGCCTCCTTCTCCACCCCCTTTTCCTCTAGAAAGTCTAAGATATCTCTGTACAGCAATCTGACTCTTTTGAAATGATTGCTCCTTCTGTCAATCCACTTATAGAGCACATATAATCCGATGATAAAGGCCGCAATACCAGTGAGTGCAGCTAAACCTAGGAACGGGAGTGCCAGTGGTAACCTTAGCGTAGATTCAGGTCCCAGAAGGTCTAATCTCGTATGGCCAAGTCCTAGAAATACTCCCCCGACGAGAAGAAATATCGTTGAAATAGCTAAGATAGCAGGGAGAAATGGCAATACTATAGACATCTCATAATCTTCTTTAATACGTCGTTTGTGCTCTCTAATTTCAGAAAATTCTATTTTATTCACCCTCTTATCCTTTTGTATACATTTGAGGGCCTTTACCAATTTTATCGGACAAATGGACCCCTCAACATTAACAGATTTCCTATAAATAACATTTATCCTTGTAAATTAAAAATAACTTTTTTTAGAAATTTTTTCTTCTTATAGCGGGGGTATTGGGAAAAAGTAAAAAAAGCAGATTATGACCATTAAAAGGAAAACTGCTGATCTCTTTATTAATAATCATTGGGGGATTTGGATATCATGGTTAAAACTGGTGATGGAGAGTTCGTAATCTTCGATGACGTTTCCAAGAGATACAATGATTTTCTCGCACTTGAAGACATTTCTTTCAAGATAAATAGAGGTGAAAACTTCGGTTATATAGGTCCGAATGGTGCTGGAAAAACTACAACGATAAAAATCCTAGTAGGTCTCATTACTGAATTTGAAGGAACGGCAACCATCGGGAATTATTCCATGCCCGAAGACAAACAAAAAGTCCATGAAATAATCGGATATCTACCTCAAAGAGTATCCTTCCAAGAGTGGCGGACCGTGGAACACACGCTCAGATCCTTTGGAAAACTCTCAGGGATGGAGGAAAAAGAAATAGATAGACGCTTGAGTAAAGTTTTTGAACAAGTCGGGCTGGACGACATTCGTGAGAGGAAGGTTGGTGAGTTATCCGGAGGAACAATTCAGAAGGTAGGGCTGGCCCAAGCACTTCTTCATGACCCTGAATTACTGGTACTAGACGAGCCTCTATCGGGATTGGATCCTGCAAGCCGGCACGATGTAAAAGAAATAATTAAAGAACTCGGTAAAGGTGGCACGACTGTCTTCTTCTCTTCCCATATTTTGAGCGATGTACAGGACGTTGCCTCAAAGATTGGTATTCTCGATATCGGTGAAATAATGCAAGTCGGGACATTGAATGAATTGAAGAGGAGGCTCACAGAAACGGAACAAATAGAAGTACAGCTCTCCCAAAGCTCGGAAGGATGGAAGGGGTTGGAATCCATAGAAGGAGTAGAGCATGTTGAAAACCCGACTCCCGGAAAATTATTAATTAATTTGGAGACGGGAGTCAATCTCGACAGAGTCAGTCATGAGTTGGTCAAAAACCTATTGGATTTAGATTGTAAAATTAGAAGCTTTACTCCGGTTACTCCTAAGTTGGACGAAGTTTATCTCGATTATGTCGGGGGTAGGAGAGATTGAGCCTTTCACTTCTATTTAAGGATGAGCTTAAGGGATTCTACAAGTCGAAAGTCATGTTGTTCCTGTGGGTGGGATTGCCAGTCCTGACCATTCTGCTTCGATTTTTGCAACCGGAAGCTGAGGGAATGCCCTTCACCGTCCTTTCCGCAATTGTCGTTTCCAGCGTAGGAGGGACTTTAGCGGCGGCTATGCTTGCCGTTTCAATTATCAATGAAAGGGAAAAGAATGTCTATGACCTATTCCTAATCCGGCCGATCAAAAGAAGAGACCTGATTCTTTCAAAGTTCGGGGCCGTTTATCTTTGCATCGGAATAGCGGCCGGATTAGCTCTATTGACAGGGGTAATTGTAGACTTTTTAAGAACTGGTGGAATTCCGGAGACGATTTTAATTGATTCGGGTGAATCATTGGCAACGAGCCTATCCATGATGGCTATATCTAGTTCAGCAGGGATTTTAATCGGGATTTTGGCTCCCTCTATTCTCGTCGGGGCGATCCTAGTTATTTACGGAGCCAATCAAATTTCAATCATTCCAACTCTCCCCGCTCTAATAGATACTTCAAATCAATTCATCTTCACAGTGGGGCTGGGCATCCTCGTTACAATCATTCTCCTCTGGCTTTCGATATTTTTCTTAAATAGAAAACAATTTTGAGATTATTTATACTCATTTGAAAACTGACTTTACTATCTAACTCATCCAGTCACTATCTCGTCTAATTCTTTCAATCTTGACATCGGCATCGACTACTCCGGAACTCCAAGTAACTTTCTCTTTCCATTCCTTCACTTCATCCTTTTTATCGGAAGGTACGCTCTCAATACTATCCGTATACATCTTAACAATTTCATTTTTCGGGGAAACATCCTGAGTTTCTATTTTTGTTATCCTAAATCCTACTTTTTCTGACAATTTTTTCAAGTCGTATTTTACCTGATCAACATCTGCAACAGTCTTCTTTTCAATCCAAGCGATCAGGTTTTCATCTTTTTTTCCCTTTTCTTCTCTTTGGACACTCTTCATCAACACATTTGCCAACTTACTGAAACCTTCCTTCAACTTGCTAAACTTACTGAAATATCCATTGGCTCCCAGATTAAGCGCTTCCTGAGCTACTCTCTCACCCCCCCTTGCGGTGAGCACAAAAAATGGAATGTCTATATCCTGCATCCTAAGTTTTTCAAGCAGTTCAAGACCATCCATAATCGGCATTTTATAATCAGAAACTACTGCATCGTAAGGTCCTTCCTTAATCATTTCAAGGGCCTCTTCCCCGGAACTGACTGTATCTACCATTAAATCTTCATACTCTCTCTCTAAATACAGCTTAGCCATTTCCAAGAATTCTCTCTCGTCATCGACAAAGAGAATTTTCAAATGTTATTCCTCCATTAATTATTGTTCTCGATTAAGTTCTTAATCTTTTTTGATGATATCAGTACTCACGTAGGTAGAATTAGCCCGTCTCTTAGTAAAGTTTTCCGTTATTTTTTGTGTGGGAGAACTTATTCCGTCGGTATTCTCCAGTTTTCCGTTTAGGTCTACGGCAGTTCAGGGGGTGTATTCATGGAGGTTTTTGAGAGGATGACCATCTCTGGAGAGATATTGAAAAAGCATCTACGTCAGAGGTGGATTTGGTAGAGGTTGGATTCTCTCTCAACGCTCGAAGCGATGTCAACAAATGCTTAACTGCCTTTGGAACTCTTGGGCTCTCGTAAGCTCGCTCCCATTTCGAGTGAGAATCCACATAAAATATCAAGGATGAAAATCAATGTAATCAAAATTTAGATTTCAATCATCACTTTTTTTAGTAAAGAGTATAATTAAATCTAATTATAAATAATTAAATCTAATTACAGAAAGATCAGGAAAGGGCTGAAAATTAATGACTCTCAAAAAGAAAATAGTGAAAAGCATCAGCTGGAGACTCCATGCTTCGGCATCGACAATCATAGTATCATATATCTTCACCGGGGAATGGCAAATTGCCGGAGCCATAGCAATCACTTTGATGATTATTAAACTATTACTCTACGTCTATCATGAGAAATTATGGGACGATTGGCTGGATGGCTACACAGATTTCACTGACTGACTTCTCCCATTGCTGAATCGCGTGGGCTTTCTGGCGAGATTTTGTAATTCATTCATAAGTATCCTACAATCTCTTCAAGTGACTTCGTATGAATTTTTTAACGTCTTCGCTAGGTCGAAATATTCCATAATGGCCCTCACAGAGAATATCTGCCTCTAAATCGATCAGCTTCTCCAACGACTCCTTCGCCTGGGAGGAGTCAGATCCCGGCAAAGTATAGGGTCCATGAACGTCCTGTGCAAACAATACTCGCTTTCCCTCAACATCCAAATATAGAGCTATACTGCCTGGGGTGTGCCCAGGGATATGCAAAAACTTAATTTCGGGTTTTCCGAATTCCAGCGGACCTTTCTCCCCACTCAATTTTTCATCCACTTTACATGTATCATAGCTTACTCCATACAATTCAGAACCAACATTTCTACCAGTCTCGACCCTATCGGCATCCAAATCATGAGCTATGACATCGACTTCAAATTTTTTCTTAAATTTCGACAAAGACCCAACATGGTCGACGTGACCGTGAGTAACGATTATCGCTTGCATGTTCTCCAAGTTAAAGTTCAAACCCTCAATATTTTTGAGTAATTTATTGAAAGTTCGTCCCAGTCCGGAATCCACAAGAACAAATCCGGGCTTGGTATGCACCAAATAGACACAACAATCGCCTCGACCAGTTATCTCTGGGCCTCCGATCTGGTAAACACTCTCGTAAACTTGGGAAGCGTGTGACATCGTCATCCTTTTTATCGGGGCTTTTAATCAATCCTTAGGTAATACGTATCGACTCCCAATAGAGACATTAGACCCTTCGTGTCAACCAGACTTTTAGGATGTCCCCGTTCAGAGTGAGCTGGTCTCGACATAACTGATTCCGGGGTTGTACACATCATCATCACGGGAATGATTATCTAAAGTTATCTTCTCCGTTAATTCAACATCTCATTATATTTTAAAATCCGCCGTCCGTTAAGGTTTTCTTCATTTGGCTTTCTGCCCTTTTTAAGCTTCTTCATTCGGCGGATGACTTGGCTAGCGCACCAATGAAATCTATATTCAAATCCTTTTTCATTTTTCCAAATCTACTGCAAATTTCATTATCTTATGAATACTTCTCTAGATTAGATCAATCGATTATTTATCTTCTAACGGATTACATGTGAGTTTTTATTTTTTCGGGCGGAAACAATAAATGGGAACCTAAATTTTTAGTCGAATTCTTTAAAACAGATATTATAGGACCGAGCTAACTGGAGTTTTAGGTTCCCGAGGAAAATATTATGAAAGAAAAAATCCTAGTAGGCTGGGACGGTTCTGACCAAGCCCGGAACGCTCTTCGCTACGCCATTGACAAAGCTAAGAAAAATGAGCTGGATAAGGTAACAGCGGGATATGTGGAACAGCGGGAAGGTTCTATTCTTAAGGATTTGCTTGAAAACTATAACCTCGATATAGACGAAAATCTATTAAAAAGAGAAAGAAATGAGGAACAGAAAATTTTGGACGAAGCAAAATCAATTGGAAAAGAAATGGGAATGGAAGTCGAAGTTAGGGTAATAAAAAACGAACTCGGAGTCGACGTAGAAATTGTCAAATTTGCTAATAAAAATGATTTTAATCATATCTTTATAGGAAGCCACGGTAGAAGCGGCATATCGCGAATAGCCTTGGGTAGTGTAGCTGAGGGGGTTGTAGAAAAGGCTGACTGTCTCGTAACCGTGGTTAAATGTGAATGGGAACCATAAACTCCAGCCTTGGGGCGCTGGAATACGGTGTTTTACAGAACCTCGCCAGAAAGCCCACTCACTTTAGTGGTGGGATGAATGGCGAATACTTTCACTGACCTCTCGTCATTCTTTTTAAAGTGGTTCGAAGGTAGTTGAATTGTAGAATTTTTATGGAAGTGAAGAGGACTGTCAGGGTCAAACTCCACTATTTGACAAACGATAAGCAGGAGTTGTTGGAACGTGAGTATAGGGATTTTCAGAAAGCCGTTGATGGTGAGTCTTCTAAATTGTATTCCGCCACCGAGCAACAGGCGGAAAGAATTGTAAGTCAGAATAATCCGAAAAACGAACAACCAATAAGACTTAGAAATGACCTTATAAAGTTGGAAGAACAAGATACGGAAATTTCCGATTATTGGGTCAGAATTCCCGTCTATAACCCTGAAGAGGATCGTGGTGAATCGATCTGGTGCGCGGCAATAATTCCCCGAAAAGACCGGGAGGATGTTGAAGGGTGTGATTTTGGCGATTCCGAACTTGTCAAGTAAGATGGAGATTGGTTTGTCCATCTTGTTATCAAGAAGGAAATTGAAATTGAACCTATCCGTCCCGACCGTCCCTCTTCATTCTCGGATGTAATCGCTGTAGATATGGGTGTCCGGTGGATAGCAACGTCTGTGGCGTTAGGGGACAGAGAGACGAAGTTCTACGGTGAGGAAGTTCGAGAAATTAGAGAGCACTACAAGATGCTCCGTAAGAAGATTGGGAAGAAAAAGATTAGGAAGGGAAAACAGGTGATTAAACGGATTGGAAACAAGGAATCGAGAAGGGTGGAAGACCGTCTGCACAAGATAAGCAGAGGGATAGTCGAAGATGCGAAGGAGAGAGATGCTATAATCGCTGTCGGCGATTTGGGGGAATCAGAGAACAAGAGGATAAGGGTAGAAAGTTCAACGATAAACTCCATAAATTCCCGTTCAACAAATTGAAGCGTTTCATCGAGTATAAGGCTGAATGGGAAGGAATTAGAGTTATTGAAGTGGATGAGAGGGATACCTCGAAGACTTGTAACAAGTGCGGAAGTCAAAACACGAAGAGGATCGGACAGGGAAAGTTCGTTTGTAGAGATTGTGGTTTGGAAGATAATGCGGACAAAAATGGAGCATCTAATATTGCTAAACGAGCTTTGGGTAAGTCTATTCGAAGACCTCTATCCGAAGTGGGGGCGCTACTGGCTGTGCCCGAAACTCCAGCAGAGAAAGGTGATGCTGCATGCCGAATCGGTGTTCGACTGGAGAACCCCACGCGCTTCAGCCGTGGGAGAAGTCAGTTTCGAAAAGTACACTCATGCTTTATCAACATTATTTAAAATCTAAACTGCAGAAATACATGAACCAAGGGGAAACATGACAGCTAGAAATCTTGATAAAATCTTTGAACCCGAAAATGTAGCGGTCATAGGCGCTACCGAAAGGGAGGAGTCTGTAGGTCTCGCTCTAATGAAAAATTTATCCAAGAAACCGGAAGGTAAAATTTTCCCAGTAAATCCCAATAGAGACAGCGTTTTAGATATCGAGTCCTACCCTAGCGTCAAAAAAATATCCGACCCGGTCGATCTAGGTGTAGTCGCGACCCCTCCGAAAACGGTGCCGGGAATTGTAGAAGAGTGTGGGGAGGCGAGCATTCCTGCTTTAATCATTATAACTGCAGGATTCGGGGAAACGGGGGGAGAAGGAAAAAAACTTGCAGAACAAATTGAGAGAATCCGACGGGATTACGGGATAAGAATTCTTGGTCCAAATTGTTTAGGAATAATAAATCCTCATGAAGATCTGAATGCTTCATTCACCGAACAGATGCCCGAGCCCGGAAAAGAGGTTTTCCTCTCTCAAAGTGGTGCTCTAGCATCTTCGATACTTGATTGGGCCATTTCCGCTCAGTTCGGTTTCAGAGCATATGTTTCCCTAGGAAATATGCTGGATGTCGATTTTAGCGACCTTATCGATTATTTTGGTAAAGACCCCAAAGCCGGTAGTATCCTAATGTATATTGAATCCATAAACGACTCCCAAAAATTCATGAGCGCTGCACGGAGATCAGCAAGAGCGAAGCCCCTGCTGGCAGTAAAATCGGGGAGATCGAAGGAGGGGGCCAAGGCAGTCGCATCACATACCGGATCCTTATCAGGGTCAGACGAGGTATATAGCGCGGCTTTCAAAAGGGCCGGAATTGTACGTGTCGACACGATTGATGATTTATTCACAACTTCGGAACTTCTAGCTAAGGAAAATCTTCCGGAAGGACCAAATCTGGCTATAGTTACCAATGCCGGGGGTCCAGGCGCAATGGCCTCGGATTCGATCGTGGAGCAAGGAGGAAAGCTTGCAGATCTGTCGGATTCCACGAGGGGAACACTGAGTGAGGTGCTACCTGAACGAGCCAGTCTGGCCAACCCCGTCGATATCACAGGAGACGCGAGTAAGGAAATGTACAGAAAATCAGCCCAAGCCTGCCTCAAAGACAAAAACGTGGACGGATTGCTATGTATCTACGCGCCCGTTTGGACTCTATCCTCCGTCGACGCAGCGGAGGCGATTGCCGACTTAAAGGGATCGGCCCAAAAGCCAATACTCGCAAGCTGGATGGGAGGGGAAACCGTGCAGAAGGGGCGCGATGTCCTTCGGGACGCCGGAATCCCCGTTCAAAGCGCGCCGGAGCAATCGGTTAAAAATTACATGTACTTAAATCGGTACGCCAGAAAACTGGAGGGTTTGCTCGAAATGCCCGAGGAGCTTCAAATAGGTCCATCGCCGCCAAAATACCACCTAAAGGCAATGATAGAGAGAACGGCCCGCCAAGGAAGGGGTGTTTTGACCGAGGAAGAATCAAAGAAAATCCTGCACACTTTCGGAATTCCAAGTCCAGAAATCCACGTGGCGGAATCTCCGGAAGAGGCAGCGAGATATGCATCAGAAATAGGATTCCCAGTGGTACTAAAAATTCGATCTCATGACGTGACCCACAAAAAGGCGGCCGGAGGGGTGGTCTTAAACCTCAATACTGAATCCGAGGTTAAGGAAGAATTCAATAATATAATAGAAAAAGTTGGAGAAAATCGACCTATGGCGGAAATAGACGGCGTCACAGTTCAAAAAATGATCCGGAACAAGGATATAGAATTAATCCTCGGATCAAAGAAAGACCCTGTATTTAAATCAATACTTTTGTTCGGGAGAGGCGGCAGCGATGTGGAATACATAGGGGATACCTCGATCGGCTTCCCACCTCTAAACCAAACCCTGGCTCAGCGTCTAATGGAGGATACAGACGTATATGAGCAGCTGATTGACTTCGATTCTCCCGAACTAATAAGATCCTTGGAGGAGCATCTCGTCAGGCTCTCACAGTTAATTATAGAATTTCCCGAAATAAGGGAGCTGGACATTAATCCCCTGGCAAAGGTGGGAGACGAGTTTATGGCCCTCGACGCTTCGATCATTATTGATTTAGACACGGCATTGAGTGAGCCTAAAGAGAATGATCACCTAGCAATAGCACCCTATCCTCAGAAATACACAGAAGATTGGAGGATGGAGGACGGCAGGTCCGTCACAATAAGGCCTATAAGGTCCGAGGACGAGCCCCTGGCTTTCGATCTCTTCGACACATTCTCCGAAGAGACTCAACGATACCGTTTCTTCGGTCCAATGAAGGATATCACGCACGAAGAAATGGTCAGATTTACCAATATAGATTACCGCAGAGAGGTAACAATGATAGGGGAACTGGAGGAAGAAGGAAAGAGAAAAATGATTGGAATGTGTCGGCTCCTAATCAATCCCGATGAAAGCAGCGGAGAGTTCGCCCCCGTAGTCGGTGATCCTTGGCAGGGTCTCGGTCTAGGAGAAAAGCTGGTAGACTCCATCATAGGGATTGCGAAGGACAAAGACCTTGACTCAATTTATGTTATTCCGAGAAAAGAAAATGAGCGGATGATAAACCTCTGTAGGAAGCTGGGTTTTGAGATAGAAGAAGAGGACGAAGAGACCGTACGGGCTACCCTAGAGCTTTGATATTACGAATTGGATAAAATTTTCAATCTAATTATAGCTCCCATCGCTCTGGGTTCCTACTGATGTAATAAGCGTAGAGGATTACCCAGCATGCAGCAGCCAGAAGAGGTAATCTAATCAACCAATCGGGCCCCCTTCCAATGAATCTCAAAGGCTCTATAATAGAATAAACGAGCTGATTAATCGCAAAAAAGCTCGATATTACTGCTACCGTCGCATTTTTCGTATTCAGCCAAATTACGGACATCAAAACTGTAGCAAGAACCGGGCCAGCCGCAGCGGTGGCCAAACTCTTCCATATAGGATAATTAGAGACGCTATCGGGAAGAGACACAAACCCCAAAACACTCCCAAAGGGGAAATTGGGAAACAGGCGAACGCTTGCCTGAGGTGAAATTAGCCTTCTAGCCACCACCAAATGACCCACCTCATGAATCGCAACAGTTACGAAAAGGAAGAGGGCAAGATAGAATATCCCCTTAATATAGCTAGTCATTTTTCAGGCCTCGGGTCCGCTATATGGACAAGAATGACTTAAGCTGTTCTTAAATTTTATCGAGTTTCTATTTTCACAGTTCTAAAACAGTCTAGGAACCTAAAATCGGTGGGGGATAGATATTAATCGCTTTTTGTTTAGGAGACTCCTAGAACTAACTCCCTATTCGGTATTCGATCGATCAGCCTTATCTATGAGAATTTGTGGAAGAAGATGATCTCCGAAAATCTCTATTCTTCATCCTTGAATAGTTGAATTACGGGTTTCAGGCACGTCCTTACGAGTTTCCTCATGGACTCAGACTTCTCAATTTGCTTCGCTATGGGTGGAGATATAGTATAATACAGAGAAACTAATCCTTTTCCCCAGTCCCGGCGGACCAAATATGAGTCTCTGAAATTCCTCAGGACATTTATCTCCGAGGATAGCGGGGTCCCATAAGCAGCAGTGGCTATGAAGCATCCTTGTCTTTTTCTATCTAAGTCGTGGAAGTAGGCTTTTCCACATTCGGGGCACTCAAACTTTACATGTAAATGGTCCTCAGTGCTGGTGGAAAAAATAAAGCTTCTCTCCTCTACTTCTCTAGATTCCGTACCTTTGATATCCATTGGAACATAGTCATCGGGGCACAGAACTATAGGTACCCCAGTAACTTCACTGGAAGAAAACTCCGTTTCCTCTTCCACTTCCTCTTCTATTTCTTCTTCCATCTCTTCCGGTTCTTCCTCAGACTCTTCTTCTGTCTTTTCTTCTTCAGTTTCTTCTTCAGCCAAATTAGACTCCCTATTTCCCTTTGTTCCTGTACAAAATAAATTAACGGTTCTACTTTAACCGGCCGGCCAAAAGGATTCCTTATCGGGATATTTTGAAAGTCCTGACAAAAACTTCCACAGTGATGGATGTCCCTCCAGTTCCAGTGAAAGTAATGGGATGTTCAGTTTGGAAATCCTCCCCTATCTCGACATTTTCAGGCTGAACCACTTTCCAAACTCGATTCTCATGGCTCAGTCTAACCTCAATTCCATAATTTGGCGGTCTGAGAAATTCCAGTATTTTTTCCATCCATGATTTGAGATAATTTTCAGGAACAGTTGGCTCCTCAAAAACCAAATGTTCGGATGCTGCTTGAAGCGCCGGTACAGCGTAATTTTCCACATGAGTGTGATAAAGAGTTTGGTGAACATATTGTGTTTTAAGCATAATTTGCCGATCCGCGGCTTCGGAAAGAGTACTAGAAGTGAACCCCATGAGGAAAGTCCCCGACAATACAAGTAGTACGAACATAAATGCTACTATAACCACATCAGATACTCCTTTCTCTCCTAGACAAACCACGCTACCACCTTCAGCTTGGCAGGTGGGATAGAATCCTTATGAAGCGCCACTGGCAGAGAGAACGAGCAAGTCATTTCATCTTCAGGGGGATCTTTTCCATATGGACCAATTTCTCTCTCCGAATTATCCCTCCAGTAGGAAATAGAAGCTCGAAATGCAAAATTTTCGCCGGCTATAACACGCCCGAATCTTATATCTTCCAGCTTATCCGAATCCAAGATTAGTGGATGGCTAACATTTTCATCATCGACCCAGACAAGCCCTTGAGAAGCGAGATTATTGGCAATGCTAGTAGTGGCATCGGAGAGAGTAGCCATTGAATTAATTTCACTATCTTGCCTGTAAGCACCGATAGTAAGAGTAATAAACGTGACTACAAAGATTAGGGTTATCAAAACTCTAAGTATTCTAGAAATTTCCATCAGTCTACCTCTCTAACCCTAACTATCCATTCATCGGAATTGTTCCTCTCAATTTTAATCAGAAGATTATGAACTCCGGGGCCAAGCTCGGGGCCATCGACAGGGAGTTCATACGGGTTATCCTTGGGAAATTTCATTCCGTCTATAACTATTCGATTTTCCTCAAACTGTAGAACGTAATCGTCTGGTATTTCTATATTCAAATTTTTGTTGTTATCGGAACTACTAATAACAAAGTTAATTTCGTTGTTTAATCTAGAAGCCTCACTTCTGGCCTTTTGCCGGGCTGAGAGGCCTTGGAAATAATTATATCCTACTACAAAACCTACAACGCAAATTCCAGCCAGAACAGCCAGTCCCAACATCTTCATTGCGTACATTCGATCTCCTACTCGGTAATTGTTAAATCGAATCTCTCAGGTTCTTCCCCCTCACCATCTACCTCCTTGGCCCTGATGGTAATGGGATAATTTTCTATCGCAGCATCATTATTCACGGATATACTCATTTCAGAATAGAAAGTTGGATCTCCAGTCTCGGGGGAAAAACTAATCGAGATATCTTGCTTCGGATATCCATCCGCAGTCAGAAGAACCTGCTTATCGTAACCTATAGGGGTAGAAACTTCAACCTCAATCGTGGCAGAATCACCTCTAGGAACAGAAGCCGAATCTGAATCCAGATGGATATCGTAGTTCAAAACATTCTGAGCCTGTCCACCGAATCTCTGATACATCGTGAAGCCGATCCCCAGACCAATGCTGACTAGAATAATCCCTACTAAAATCTTCATTACGGTAGGCTCGACACCCCGTTCGTCCTTCGCCAAATCGCCCTCTAGTATTCTCACTTCCATCACCTCCTGGCATCATTTTAAATTCCAATTACTTTGAGCATGGAAAATCCTAAATAAGCCACGGTGTAAACTACGGTTCCAGCTGAAATGGATAGCGGAACTTTGCTCCAGAAGTCTATAGGGTCACTGCCAGTTCTAATCACGGAAATATGACGTGCAACGATTAGAACTAATGCAACTACGGTCAATCCCATAATTAACTTTAAAATAGCAACTTCAGTGGTCTCCAGAGACGTAGTCAGAAGGGGAATGTTCGATAAACCTGCCCTTTCAGCAGTTGAACCCACCGTCAAAGATATTTCGCCCAAAAAGTCCATAATCCATACGGAAAGAGCGCAAACTGTTGGGAGAAGAATCAAAGCCATCAGCCATAAATTCCCGGTTGCATCTCCGATTTTGTTTCGGAAACTCCGTTCGACATCGTGTAAAGTTTCCAAAAATTCGGCCGCAAGCATAGAAGCATTTCCGGCAGCCTTTTCCGAACCCATCTTTACCCGCGTAATGACTCCCAAAAGACTCGCCACGAGGGGACTGTAAATCTGTTCCAAGAGGCCCGTTTCGAGGAAAGCATAGCTTGCATCCGAGGAGAATTTGTCCATAGTGTCGGTGGCTCGTTTAAGCTTTTTTCCGACCTCATCTTCGCTCATCATCTCCGAAGTCTCCTTCATGGCCTGTCTCATTGGCCTACCATCGATAATCCGTGAGCCGATAATATTCAGAGCCATCGTCCAATCCTCGATACTTTCCCTGACTTCCTTCCTTATCTCGGCCCTAGGACCGACTCTCAAATGGGCATATAACGCAAGGGCACCCGTCAGGCCCCAGATTATCCAGAAGGTATTCGGGCCGGAGATAAAAGGGGACGAGGTGTAAAAGCCGGCCAGATAGAGGAATCCCGGTATCGAAACTAAGATAAGGACCAAGAGAGGGAGTATCCATATCGACATGGTCCTTCCAAATATCCGGGCCTTTCCGGGTGGGGGAACTCTGGGATCATCCGAAGATATTCTCGGAGGAGGAATTGTCGCGGGGCGCTGCCTGCCAATAAATAGAGTAAAGGCCAAAAAACCTGCGATAATTGCACCCGCCGCAAGTGCAAAGAATTTGATATCGATGAAATCCATGCCTATCATGCCAAAAATAGGCGAGAGGCCAATCACACCGACGATTGCCAGAGAACCAAATACCATAAACGTCATTGTCGGCATAACCAGTGAATCCAGCCTAGAGCCAAGTTGTCTCTCCGCACTCTCAAGGACTCTCTGCGGAGCCTGAGCAACGTCCTGTCTCCGAATCGATTCCTCACTCTGCCCAGTCGAACGCAGGATATCAAATAGGGCCCTCCTTACGCCTTCGTCCACTTCCCTCCAGTTATGGGCGATTACCGTCAAAAGTTCTCTGACGCTCTCGTAGCTCCTCTTCTGATCGAGTTTCAAAAGACCCCTTCTGATTTCCTCGGCCAATTCGCCCTCACTTGCGTTTGAAGCAAAGACTGCAGCCCCTCTCAAATCGGAACGATGATGGAGCGCGAAACTCATTAGCATGATAGTCTCAATCGCCCTCGACTGAGCCTCGGACTTCTCCATATCCGCGGTGCTAATCGGATAGTAGTAGAAAGCTGCCCCCAAGAGACCTGAAATCCCCAAACCCAGGATAGGTAAATACCAAATCGACATGAATGGAACCCCAAGAGTGAGTAAGATTATGAAAGGTAAAACCACGGCGAGAATTGGCGCTATCACGACGCACAAAAAGCCCGCCCACCACTCCGCGGGAGTTACTCTGAGGCCTGCCCAGGAAATTTGCTTTCTCGTCTCCTCGGTCATCTCCATTTCACGGGACAAGCGACCGAAAATTCGGTTGGACGCTCTGCAGAGCCGCTCGTATACACCAAGAGGGCGTTCTTCCTGTTCCTCAAACTCTTCTATTATCTCCCTGACATCCCGGGAAACCTCATAAAGCGAGTCTGGTTCCTTCAACTCACATCCCCTAACCAATTTCGCCAATTCGAAAGGGCCCTCTCGTAATCCGGAGCATGGCGGTCGACTTCACTGAAGTATTTATCATAACTTTTTCTGACAAAAGGCAGCTCAAGATAGCTCTCATCCTTCTCATTTCTGGCCAGCATCAATAATTCCGATTTCATCTTGGCTTCAGAAAGGATCTTCTTCAAAAAGTCCTTCTCGTCCAGGGCCAACCGGTCGCATTGCCTTGGAACCTGTCTGGACCCTCCTTCCTCGGGAGAGAGGAAATCAATCCTATCTGCCGCTTCATCTATCTTTAAATCCCTCAGATCGTATGAATTTGCGCTCTGAATCCATTTTTGGGGTCCTTTTAGTAAATTCACCGGCTCCAAAATATCTTCCTCTCGGTTATCAGCAAATAACTGAGCATATTCGGGTTCCCCTTCCCAACCCTTCAAAATCTCCGAAATCTCGGTAACTCTCCGGATGGTACCCTCGGGGGTTTCGAACTTGGCCGTGCTCACAATGAAATCCACGTACTTATATGCGGCCTCGTGTAATTCCATGATATTACAGACCAAATCGAACATCTGTCTCTTGGTTCTGGCATGGAAACTCGAGAGGACGGGCTGGCTCCCCCTCCTCGCAGCGGCACCGAGAGCCGACTTTACGGCGTCCATTGATCTGACCTCGGTAATCAGCCAGTAGGCGGCACCGCCCCTCAGGAAAGCATTAACCTGATTTTGGAGATGTTCGGGGTCCATTACCCTGACATTCTCTAGCTCGTATCCTTGATTTACGAAATCCTCAAACTGCAATTCCTCCGTATCCTGAAACGCTATTATCCTCTCCTCGGAGCCTATCTCCGGTATTTGGGTGATTAGATAGGAAGTCTTTGCCGTGCCGATATCGCCAATGGTGAATAGGGAAGAACCTAGACGGATGAGATTGCTCACGAAGGAGGAGGCAAGCGGGGTTATCGAGCCTCTGTCCATAAAAAGGGGCTGGGTCCAGGGTCTGCTCCTCCTCTTTCTGATAGCGGCCGCCGCGGAATTTTCAGTCCATAGGACCGGATGTCGGCTTATAAACAGCCGGAGACCCAATTCGGGGATTTCAGCGTCCAACTGAGGATTCGGTTCGTCGAAAGAACGGCCCAGTTTTGAAGCTAAGGTCTCGGCCAGGCCCATAAGCGAAGGGGAGGACCAATAAATTCCAGTCTCACAATTTCCCCACTTCTGGTGAACCACCCTTATCGGCTGTAACTCGGGTGGGGCCTCTATATAGATATCCGTGATATTCTCGTCCCTGCTCAGGGGTTCCAGAATCCGGTAATTCAGCCAGTCTGCCATTCGTTTTGCCAGTTTTCGGAGCTCTTCGGATGAAACCTCCAAATCGGAACGTTCCTTCATAAGGTGAAGAAGTGTATTATACCAGTCCTCGGCGAAACCACGCATATGGGAAGGCCGGGCGAAGCGTGCGTGACTGGGGGCCGACTTCAATTCCATCCGGTAGGCCTCATCCAAAAGCTCCAGCTCTTCGTCGGGGAGATCGAATTCGGGCAAATCCAACTCGTAAAATGGGACCGGTCTCCCTTCCTGCTCATAGATCCTCACCATCCCCCGATCATCCCTCAGGGAATAAGAGTCCATGAGCTCCACGCTCTTCTCGGGCGGATTCCAGACGCCTTCGACGAAGAAAGGGAGAATTCTCACATCGAAAACTTCATCATAATTTGAATTTTCGAGATTATCATAATTGGAGACGCTATTGAGAGCGCTCTCGATACCCTCTATCAGGGCGAAGAAATTCTCATTCGTGCATTTTTCACATTTCTTTCCGGTAAGTTCCTCGTCCTCTTTTAAACCCCTTAGGGCCGATAAATCATGAGGGTTCTCCCAAAGACCCGGCCACAGATTCTCCATTTTCTCCATTCGGCGGTCTATACAGGAACTACAAACTCTCTCCTCATCCTCGGGGCTATAGGATGAACGGTCCTGGACGTTGGTCCTCAGAGCGGCCAGGGTTTTTGCGAGCTTGGAAATATCGGAAGTGGGGAAGACATGCCTATTTTTTCTCTTTAGAATAACCCTTTCAACTTCGTCCTCACCCGCCAATCCCTTAAAAACACAATGACGGCACATCTCGGTATCTAAGGAACTCTCTCCCTCACAACCATGACAGTCGCATTCGGCCATCCAGATTGGCCCAGACTGACTTATTTCAGATCTCTCCTGAAATCTTTCATCGATTGGTTCCATTTTCAAGCTCCTTTAGACTACTCGGAGAGAAATCCATTTTCCAGTTTTAAGTCCCCCCTCTCCAGGGTTTCTAATACGTATATTTATCCGGCACGAGTTCTCCCCTTTCTGCACCTTTATTTAATCCTCACGCCTTATTTATCCAGAGATTGTACTTTCAACGAATATCTACTTTTTATCAGCGCTGACTTCTCTCACAGCTGAAGCACGGGGATTTCTCTGGTCGAATGCTGTTCGACCAACTCATCCTCACTGTCCCATGAAAACTGGAATAATCGCCCCCCCAAGGTTTCTTCCTTGACGTTTGCCAAATTATGGAGCTTTATTACGATTGTGCTGATAACCTCCATGCTCACTGGAAACTTGGCTGAAGCCTCCAAATAAATAAAAAACTACTGAATGCGTTCGCAGTTCATGTTACCGCTATAGCAAGGGAGTTTTTAGTGAAACTTTTGTAAAACGCTGGATCTTCCTTGTTTCTCTAATCCTTTTGTCGGGGTGAACCTGCTTAGTTGATAAGGTATGTCGGTAAAGCCAAACTTCTTACCAAGTTCGAGAATTCCTAGAAATCTTGTAAGCACCCTAACGGTTTATTGAGTCTTTTTCGTCGGCGCTTTTCCAAAAAAGGTCATGGGTTTGTAGAAGGTTCTACCCCTCTCCCCCCCAATTACTTCAGGAACAAATCCTTTCTCTGCTGCCTTTTAAGAGGAGGCTTCTCCCTCCAGAAACTGGAGGCATGTGATATGGGTACGGTGGATTACGGTGCCAAGCTTAAGAGGGAAAGAAGATGAGGGGGGTGGACTAGTTAATAGTCCAGTAAGTAAAGAAAAAGTTCGCGCTATATAACCTGAAGACGAGCATTTGAACGAAAGCAAACTCAATGGAATGGGGAGTCAAAAAGCGAGATAGAGGAATTTTCAACAAGAATCATTCAACAGTGCAGGGGCTGATTAAGTTAAGATATCGACTACCATATTCTTGACATTATCAATCCTACTTTGAACCGAGCCGCCAAGCCCGGAGGCAGTTCCAAACAGCATGTAAATAATCCCCGAAACGACGGCGAGAGCCGCGGATAACATCAACAAGTACTCAATTGCTCCTTGAGAACGTTCCTCCATTTTATCCCATAATAAATAAGAAGAGAATAAAAATATAATAATCTATTGGTAGTTAGGGGGTAGGCTATCCTGGCTCAGTACTGATATTCTTAAGTCAGGATATCAAATGACTGTGAACTTCCTTCTGCCATTATCTTGACCGTGGATCCCGATGGTATTTCGCTATCGCATGACAAGCTTACGGTGTTGCCATCGCCAAGATACCCTTTTACGGTTTTAGAGCTAGCGCCACTTGGATCTTCATTCCCTGTATTTGTTGCCTCTTCAATTGTTAGAGAGGTTCCATCAGGTTTTATTACCTGAATATCTGCCTCAACATTATCAGGGGTAATAGAACCTATCGTGAAAACCACTCTGTTGTCATATCCTGAAGGCACCTCAGCAGAACCTGACAGCGAAACCATGAGATTTGTACCGGTGCCCATCATAAAGTATACGGCTGCCGCAACAACCACCAGAACGGCGGCGAGCATGA
>CAYNPN010000020.1:0-16209 GCA_964399085.1 Hadarchaeota archaeon (SeqCode)
CCTTTTGCACGGATCTCCCCCTGTTGTTTTAAACTGTCTTTTTTTCTGTGTCTACCCTATCCCTTTAGACGCTTTTTGGGAGGGGGCAGTGAAACTAAACGCCGATCCATCACCCACCCAATCCAGGATTGAGGAGGTGTCTTCTCGGTAAAAAAGATAATTAGTCCTTTTGGTAATAGAAGTCCCTATTACTTTACTCTTGTGTTATTTTGATATTGGAATAATCCTACAATTCCTATTTTCGAAACGTGATAAAACTTCTTTTTTGATAGAATATTTTTTAGGAATTTTTTCTGGATACGAAAAAATTATAGTCTTTTTTGAAGGTTTGAAGTATCTATAATTCAATTAAAAAATAAAAGAATAGAGGATTGTTAGTATTGGCCGTGTTCCTTTACAGTTTCAACCATTGCCTTAACATTTTCTGGTTTTGACTCATCGGGGATTCCAGAAACGCCGCCGTCAACTAAAAATCCTCCACCATCGGCACATCCATCAATAATCTTCTTTGTATATTCTTCGACTTTCTCGGGAGTACCCGTGGTTAGCAAAGTCCCGGGAACATTTCCCTTAATTGTAGCGTAATCGCCGAATTCTTCTTTTGCTTGAATTATGTCGGTTTTATCAAACCAATAGATCAGTTTGCCCTTGTGTTTTTTTGCGAATTCCTTCAAATACTCCATTCTTTGATCGTAACTGCCTTCGAAGAAGGGCATGGGGATCAAATCGTTTTCAATTAATCCTTCCATAACTTTGGTCAAAGTCGGCCAGTAGAATTCCTCGAACTGTTCATTGCTCATAAAACTGTCCGCGCCTCTATGTAGAGGAATAAATACTATTTTTTGTGGGAAATTTTCGGATGCCTTTACCGGTGCACGAATCAAAGAATCTACAAGTAAATTCATTAGTTCCTTGAGCTCTTCCGGATTTCGGTAGATATCAAGCATAGTCCCTTCAAGGCCTCTCAAAAACTCGCTTACGACATCATAAGGCGCTTGGGTAAGGGTGTTGAACTGGACGGGGAATCCCTGCTTCATCAACTCCATTTCGTATTCTTTTTGCACTTCCATCCACTCAAAACCTGCTTTTGCAGCTTTCTGCATCTTCTCCATTGTCTCTTGAACTGAAGGGTCACCAAAAAACATCGGAAATTGCATTACCGTCATATATCCGTTTGCCAGTGAGGCCATATCTGGGAATTTTTCGAAAGACTCAAACGTCGAAAAGTGCCGTGGGAGTATCTTTCTCAAAAGAAATCCCGTAGGGTCGGTTAAAATTTCTTCATATTCTTCAGCCTTCATAAATTCTTTCTCGTCATATTGGAATCTTGTATCGTCCCCTAAGCGTCTATCTTCGGTGGGGGCACCGGGCCACTTGAAAAATTGGGGCATAAACAAGTCCAATAGAGTACCTGGTCCGGAAGACAATCCAGCCACAAGCGGGGGGAGTTGGTCACAATCCAGAGGCACGAGAACATCCTGAAAGGCCTCTGACATTTTTTCTGGATTATACATTATTTCCTTCTTATCTATACCCTTTTGGACTGCTGGGTAGAACTCAGTCATGGGGGTAATGGGAACTCTGTCGGGCTCCTTTAGATTTATAGCGGTCATCACTCGTTCGTTGCGCTCCTTGTATTCCTCCGGCGGTTCGGGTTGGCTCATTTTTTAATTCCCTCCCGTCCATTTTTCGGCGAGATTAACTGCGTCCACGGCGGTATCCCCGTAATCGTCCGCTCCCGTGTGGTCGACGATCGACTCGTCGGTGGAACCTCCGCCGATCATTATTTTTACGGCGTCACGAAGCCCGGCTTCCTCAATAGCTTCCACCGTGTCCTTCATCGAATCGTAGGCTAGTGTCAGCAAACCGCTGAGAGCGACGATATCGGGTTCGTGTTCCTCTACTTTTTCGACAAACTCACCTGGGGGGACGTCAACTCCCAAATCTATGACTTCGTAACCGTCGGTATCCAGCATGAACTTCACAACGTTCTTGCCTATGTTGTGGATGTCGTCCTCCACGGTGCCCAAAAGTATCCTTCCCTTCTTTTCCTCTTCCAACCTGCCTTCCTCAAGCTCCGGCTTGACTCTATCGAAAATCTGCTCCAGTATCTCCCCGGCCATCGTTAACTCCGGCAAAAAGTATTCGTTTCTCTCGTATCTGTCGCCTATCTCCTTGACCGCTTTTTTTACGTCGTCGACTATTTCCAGCGGGTCTTCGCCTTGATCCAGTCTCTCCTCGGTCATCTCTACGACTTTTTCTTCGTTGAGGTCGACTAACTCCTCGATATAATTAGACATTAAAACACCTCAAATCATCAACAGGAGGGCATATAACTAATAACTTTTTCTATTACTTTGGATTCCAAGCCCCCGATTTAAGGAATCATATCTTCAAGGACACTAACCGATCCTCTAGGGTTTCTAGGAATTACAATTTTCTTCATATTTATTTATAAAAAAGAGAAAATTATACACTGCGATAAGGGCAATCCGTCCTTTCGCACCCTTGGCACGAGAAGGGATCATCGGGTTGCTTTATATTTTCTCCCAATCCAATTAGGAAAGAAATAGATTTAGGGGGATCAATAACGCAACCGGATTTTAAACTCACTCCGATTCTCTCAGCATCTAGGTTTTCGAATATGAGTTCTTGATTTTCTATTCCCCAATTTATTCTACCGCTGCCGGGGGAGAACAATCGAGTCATTTTCAATCCGTCTCTCGTATTTTCTTTTATCTTTCTCACTACCTCTCGGGTAGCTTTGTTTAGAACTATGTTTTCTAAAGCATCAGTAATTAGTGATTCAAGAGAATTTCTCCCCTCTTTTTCTCTATCTTGTTTACCAATTGTTACAGTGCTGAAAGCCAAATATTTGGCATCGAGTATTGGCCTTGGGAGAGAAAAATTCTCTAAATCGGTTTTTTCTCGGTCTATGATGTCATAGATAGCCTGAGGTTTTATGTTAGAAGAATATTTATCCAGTAAATCTTCGATAAGCGACTCAATCCTTTTGCGGGATTTTTGGGTCCCTGTCCACTTCGAGAATGGAGGTTCCTTAAGGAGTTTACCTTTATTTAAATCAATTTCTATCTCTTCTAAAATCTCCATTAATATTTCCCTGCACAGCAGCTTATGTTTTTTGTAAATATTAATTAATCTGTTTGAGTAGAATTCTCTCGTGGTTCCGTCGTCCAATCCACGATGGGCCAATGAGAATCGACGTTTACTTTCACCTGAATCCCCGATGAGTGTGTAAACTTGGAGAAAGTCATTAGAAGCTACCTCATGACGAATTAAAGCGAGTTAGGCAGGTATAGTTCACCCAAATTCCACATATAAAGCCCGAAAAAATTATCCTTTCTCTAGTGGTGATAATATTTTTCTAAATATATTACTAGAGAACATGCCTCATCTATGAAAAGAATAGAGGAATTTACTATTTTATCTCCAAAAATATTCTGTATATAAAAATTTCATTTTCTTTTAATTATCTGGTGTAAAATCGGGACACAACCCAATTAGAATCCTTTCAAAGAAAAAGTCAATTATTTCTGAAAAAATCAAATAATCTACATTGTATACATAGATAATGGAAAATTAATTAATAATAAAGATGTTAAAGGTAAAACGATGACCTCAAGAAAAATACAAAAGAGTAGATCTGGTAGTTATCTGGTCTCTTTGCCTAAGTCTTGGGTAGAAGAAAGTGGCCTAGAGAAAGGCGACAGAATCAACATGAAAAGGTCAGATGGCGGAGTTGTGATGATGCAACTCTCGGAAGACGGTAGTAGGGTGAAATTTTCTCTTAATATCGATGATTTCCCTGGCATGCGGTCAATCGAAAACGTGATAAAGGCTTGTTACATGCAGGGTGGGGAGACAATAGAAGTAAAAACCGACGAAGAACCGATGATTGAAGAGAAAGAAAGGCTTAGATCATTGGTACTGGAACTTATTGGGTCGGAAATCTATATGGATCGCCCCGGGCTTCTAGCCTTTCGAGTCTTAGTGGATCCAACTAAATTCTCTATTCCTAATCTGTTCCAAAGAGTCTATAATCTCATCGATTCGGTCCACGAAGACGCGATAAATGCGCTCAAAAACAGGGATTCAGCCCTAGTTACCACCGCTTCCAAACGAGGTGAGGATGCAAAGCGGCTCTATCGATTGATGATTCGGGAGCTTAAAATTTCTGCTATCGATAGTGATGTTGCTGAAGCCATCGGGATTGAAGGTAAAGGGGAAGACTTAGCTTACACAATCGCTGCCAGGGACTTGAGCAGAATGGCCCACCATGCGGTTAGATTTGCGGAAGTAATCGGCAAAGCGATGGACAGAATTTCCGAGCAAGATGTGGAAACTCTTCTTGAAATGTCTAATTTAGTTAAAGAAATGGAAGAAAAATCATTCAATGCTCTCCTTCAGAAGGATATCTCTAAAGCCAGAGGAGTACTTGACTATATGGAAAAAGTAAAGGAAATAGATGAAGAGTACATAAATGAACCAAGCCTAGATCAGATTGACTCGGAAGCCTGTGAAACGCATCCAGAAGGTTGCCTTGATCCTCAACTATGTGGTCTTCGTACCGCTTTATCAAGGAATCTTAGGAGGATAGCTGGATACGCCGTCGCTATAGCGGATAACGCCGTTGTAGCATCAGTGCCAAAATTTCAGAAAAGTTGAAGATAATAGAAGTTAGGCTAGAGACAAAAATTGGCCTATCCCAAGAAGGTATTTAATTTCGTAGTCATTCATGTTTGTAAAAGAGTCAAAAATAGTAAAAATAAGGTGATTGACGCAGGGTGTTGGGCCCTTGGGGGACGGAAATCCTTGAAAGCTGGGGGACCTAAGGACTTCTTTTAAACCCAACACCCCACGCCACATCTAAAGATTAACTGGAGATTTCGGGCACAGCCACAACTTTTTCCCGGGCTAATTCGTAGGCATTCTGATAATCGAAGACTCCTTTACCTGCTTCCTTCGCTTGTTCCAAAAGAGTCAGCTCGATCTCTTTTTTGAGATTACCAATTGCAAGCGCACCGATTCCGTATAGGTTCTCTTGGATTATCTCCATGTCATCGTTTGGATCTAAGCCTTCAATACCGGTCGGGGGAACGGCATTGGTATCAGCTACAACTCTTGCTTTGTCATTCAGCTGACTGAGAACATCTTCCGAGAGGGTCTCTATTCCCTCTCCTCCTGTCGACAAGATAACGTCTGCGTCCTCAATCGATTCGTACTTAGCTTCATCATTTGTCGTTACCATTCCTTCAACCTCTACACCTGCTCTCTCCGAGACTTTTTCCGCGACATCATCAAGTTGCTCTGCGATCTTGCCCCAAGTTTCAGTTATTGTCGTTTCGGCACCTGCACTTGCACAAAGCTCTGCAGCTATCTGGCCTACCGGTCCAGTTCCTGCTACGACGGTGACCTTTTTGCCCTCTAGATCTCCTTCTCGAATCTTTCTAAGAGCAGCCTCCGCCTTGGATACTAGAGCACTTGCCGTGGTATATGCTCCTTGGGGATCGACCACGACTGATGCTTCAAAGGGCTCGAACATAGCATCTTTTACGCCATCTAATACATCTGTGACTTCATCGAAATCCGAGCCACCGATGAATATTGAAACTTGTTTTACTCCCTGTGGTCCACCGGGGAAAATCATGTCCTGTACTAACTCCTCTGTTTCCTCTGATGTCACACTGGAGTAAGATATAACTTCATCGTATCCTGCATCGTAACCCATGTAAATATCGAATGGGCTGGCTCTATCATCCGTGTCCAGGAAGAATAGCAATTTTTTATCCATATTTAACACCTCTTTATCTTGTCATTATGTATATTGTAGTGGATTATTATACTATTGGTAAGAAAATTATACATTACCACGAAATATACAAAATATACATAACTATGTTTTTATAATGTTTTTTCAAACTTTAATTGAAATTACTTATTTAAAAGATTTTTTCTATTAAACATGAATAATTACTTACAAAATAATAGAATAACGTAGACAATTTTTATACTTATATTTCCGGAAATAGGAGGCGTAGACGGAAAACCTTGAAAGATATATGGGGATAAACAATGCTAGATTTGAAACCTCTATTCTTTGACTTGGAAATAAAGAAGGCCCACGATAACGGAAACCTCCATGAATTAGGTAGGCTCTTAAGAACTTATCGGGAATACATTTACCCGAGAGATGATACCTCCGATAGCGTAAAAGATGTCCAAGATTACTCGCCGGGAGAGAGGGCCTTGTTCCGAGCTATGAATAGAAGAAGTTCCTAAACAATAGATAAGAGAAAAGACAATCTCAGTCTTTCACATATATAGTGGAAAAATTATAAAGAGTAAACAGTTAGTATCCCGTGAAGCTACCCAGATTAAGAACTTAGTAAGCGTGGGATGTAATGATGAGTGAAAAAGACGATTCTCAAAAAGTGAAAGCAAAAGCTTTGGGTGACATGGTTATAACAGAGCATTGTCCGCAGTGTGGGCAAATCCACAAGTGGATATGGCCAAATCATCCCCAAACCGGCGAGAAGGATACTAAAAACTGTTGTGGAAAAAGGATTGAAGTAAAAATAGTACCCGAATCGGAGTACGAGGAACCAGAAGATAACATAGAGGAAAAAGTGATTGACGAGCTTGTAGAGAAAGCCAAAAATGGAGATCAAGAAGCCAAAAAGGCTCTAGGGAGCTTGAGTAGAGATATAGAAACAAAATAGATAATTCAATAATACTCTTGAATTGCCGATACTAATCGAGCTTCTTACTGTCGCTTGCTACTTTTTCGCCGTCTGAATTATAGACACTCAATTCTAATGGCATATTTCCGGGCAAAGAGTGCGTGGCGCAGGCAATACACGGATCGTGGGCTCTGAACGCCATCTCCACCTTGTTCAGGGCTCCCTGGGTGACATTCCCACCGTCTATGACGCCCTTCGCAGCTTCTTCGACCGCCATGCAGATTCCTCCGTTGTTGTGGGTTGTCGCCACGATCAGGTTGACATTCTCTAGGACTCCGTCCTCGTCGGTCTTGTAGTGATGGTAGAGGGTCCCTCGAGCAGCCTCGTCCACGCCGATTCCCTCGTCGGGGGTCTCGTCCGGTATGTTCCGGATGTTATCGTTCGTTATGCTCTCGTCGCTCGCCAGCTCCACCATCCGTTCCGCCGTAAACAGGACCTCGATGAGCCTCGCCCAGTGATACGCCAAGGTAGCGTGGACCGGTTTTCCGCCCAGAACCTCGTACATGCGGTCGTGCTCCTCCTGGGCTAACGGGGTAGACATCCCCTCGGACGCGTTCAGCCTCGCCAAGGGACCGACCCGATAGATGCCGCTGTCCTGACCGCTGGTTATTCCATTCCAGCCCTTCTCCTTCAGGTAGGGGAACTTGAGATAGGTCCAGGTGTCGTGGACCTTCTCCTCGATGTGATCCAGGTAATCCCGATCCTCAAACTTCACTATCTCGTCGCCCTGGGTGTCGACCACTCGGACATCTCCATCGTAGAGGTTGTCGTGACCATTTTCGTCAACCAGACCCATGTAATGCGTGTCGAGGTTGAAGGGGTCTGACTTGATGAGTTCCACGTAATCTTCATTTTCGAGGACTATGTCGTTGAAGGCGTCCAGAGTGAACTGTGCGAACTCAAGGCAGGACTCCGCCTTCTCTAGTATGTCCTGTCGTTCCTCCTCGGTAACGCCCTTGGTGACTCCCCCGGCAGTGCAGCTCACGGGCTGTATGGCGTCGCCGGCGAGGGTTTTGACTATGTCCTGACCGTAGGATCTGTGCTTGATGACCTTCTCTCCGACCTCCATGCCCACCTCCTCGATGACCCCGAGGACGTTGCGTTTTGAAGGATCGGCTTCGGGTCCAACTATAAAGTCGGGTCCTCCAAGGTAGTAGAAATGCAGGAGATGGTCCTCGAAGTTATAGGTATTGTATATCAATCTCCGTATCTTCTCGGCAGTCGGGGTGGGTTCCACGTTGTAGAGGTCGTCTAGGGCCTTGGCGGACGCCATGTGATGGGCAACGGGGCATACTCCGCAGATCGAGGTGGTTATCCTAGGCATCTCCTCCGCGTTTCTCCCGATGCTGAACTGCTCGAAGCCCCTTAGCTCTGGAGCTTGGAAGTAGGCGCTCTCGACCTCTTCTTCATCATTTAGGAAGATTGAAATTTTGGCATGCCCCTCAAGGCGCGTTACCGGGTCGATCTCGACTTTTTCCATTTTCTATCTCCTCTTCTTCTGATCCAATAACGATTTTGGCAAACCGTATGAATAGAAGGTTCCTAACTCATCAGTGATATCTTCAATAATTTCCTTTATCTCTTCTTCATCATCCGAATCGATTATCGAGCCGAGGACGCTAATCATCTTAGCTCCTTGATCACTTATCTCGTCTGGCGGGCCGAAGCATCCTCTACAAGGGAAGTTAGCGTCCAGGCATCTCGCTCCACATCCCATCCTCGTAGCAGGACCCATACAAATGATGCCCTGTTCAAGCAGGCAATCTTCGCCGTTATCTTCCGCCTCATGCGGTCTCTTGAATTCTGTCACGACCTTTTCATCGGTTAGCTCCCTGTCACATTCATCACAAACGGTTTTCTGTCCCGCAAGATTCGCCAAGTTGGTCCCCTTCGGGGGAAGGTCTCCCTCAATAATTGCCTCTACCGCCTCTACGATGAGATCTGGATTAGTGGGGCAACCTGGTAGATAATAGTCGACATCTACAACTTGATCGAGAGCCTTCACAAAATCGGGGAACTCTGGAATAGTTAAAGTGCCCTCCTCTACCTCCGTCTCTGGCTCCGGGAAAATCTCATCCTCATTGACCGTTGAAAACGTGGAAATGTAGGCCTTCTCGAAAATCTCTTCCTTATTCGTGTCATTTCCTAGACCTGGAATCCCGCCTAGAGCTGAACATGAACCGAAAGCGACCATGACCTTGGATTTATCCCTCAATAGCTCCGCTATCTCTTCGTTTTCTTTATTTCTAATTGCTCCGTTGAAGAAACAGACGTCGATCTCATCCTCGTCCATGGCTCTCACGTCATCATATTTGAAGTCCATGGCACAGGGCCAGAATGTTATTTCCGCGGCCTCCACCACATCTAGAATCTTTTCGTCAATGTCGAGGACTACCACCTCGCAACCACCACAACTGGCCGCCCAGTAGAAGGCGAAATTTAGCTTTTCATTGCTCATCTTATCCACCTACTCTAAATATTCTATTATTGAATCGGCAGCTTCTCTGCCGTCTCCCATAGCGAGAATGACGGTCGCTGCACCCGAAACCGCATCTCCACCGGCAAATACTCCATCTCGGGTAGTCATCCGGGTGTCCTCGTCAACGATTATTCCCCCCCAATCCTTAACCTCGACGCCCGAAGCGTTCTCATAGAATACTCTATTCGGCCTCTGACCGATGGCCATAATCGCTGTATCGAAGTATTCCTCATGTTCGGAACCCTCAATCGGCTGGGGGCTCGGCCTTCCAGACTCGTCGGGTTCACCGAGCTCCATATCAACAAGCTTTATCTTTTCCAGCCAGCCATTTCCGTCGCCAATGAATTCCTGTGGATTCTGGAGTGTATCGAATTGAATTCCTTCCTCCTTCGCATGTTCTATTTCCTCGTCTCTGGCGGGAGAGTACTCCACAGTTCTTCTGTAGACGATATGACTCTCGGCCCCGAGTCTCAAAGCAGTCCTAGCAGAGTCCATGGCAACATTTCCTGCACCGATCACGGCCACCTTCTCCATATCCGGCATCGGGGTATCGAAATCCGGGAATTTGTATCCTCTCATCAGGTTATTTCGGGTTAGGAATTCGTTGGCCGAAAGCACACCATTAAGATTTTCACCCGGTAATCCTAGGAAAATCGGGGCTCCTGCTCCGGTCGCTACATATACAGCCTCGCTCTCATCGACAATTTCATCAAGAGTAAGGGTCTTTCCTACAACGGTATTTGGCTGAATATCTACGCCTATATCCCTCAAATATTCTAATTCATGATCAATAGTTTCATTGGGGAGCCTGAATTCGGGAATACCATATCTAAGAACCCCTCCGGCCTCGTGAAGGGCCTCGTACATCACAACATCATAACCCTCCTTTGCCAAATCTACAGCGCAGGTAATACCACTAGGGCCGGAACCTATAATAGCGACTTGCTCGTCCTTTTCATCCTCAATCTCCGGAATCTTTTCAAGGTTATTCTCTCGAGCATAATCGGCCACGAACCTTTCTAGCTTACCAATATTTATGGCATCATTCTTCTTGCCCATAACACAGGAACCTTCGCACTGCTCTTCTTGAGGACAAACTCTGCCCGTTATGGCGGGGATAGCATTAAAATTCTTCATGAGGTCATAAGCTTCTTCAAACTTGCCTTCTGCAACCAGTTCGGTGAATTTAGGAACATCAACATTTACTGGACATTCATCGACACAAAATGGATTATCACACTGAAGGCACCGATTAGCTTCTTTCCTCGCCATTTCGGCGTCGTAGCCGATAGGCACTTCATCAAAATCATTTACCCTTTCTTCGGGACCTCTTTCGGGAACTGGAACTCTTTCTCCCTCTACCATTTTTAACACCTCTTACAATTCTCCTCATGTTCTTCATCCAAAATTGCAGCAGTTCTTTCTCTATGCGAGAAAAGACGTTTTCTTGACTTGAGGAGATCCCACTCCACCTCATGAGCATCAAACTTCGGTCCATCTATACACGCGAATTTCGTCTCGCCGCCCACCAAAACTCTGCAGGAACCGCACATGCCCGTCCCGTCCACCATGATCGGGGTTAGTGAAACTTTCGTTTCAATTCCGTGAGGCTCTGTTAGATTCGCTATCTTCTTCAAAGTGGGAATTCGGCCCATCGCGACAGCCCTATCAATTTCGTTCTCGGTCAAAATTTCTTCTTCGACAAAATCCAATCCCTCGTAACCTTTGGAACCATCGTCAGTACAGACATATATCTCATCGCTGATACTCTCAAGCTCATCTTCATAGATTAGCTTGTCTTCTTTCCTTCCACCCAAAACAGTGATAATTTCATTTCCGGATTCCTTCAAATTGGAAGCAAGGTAATGTATTGGGGCTGCATATACTCCACCCCCAACGCACAAAACGGTGCCGAAATTGTCTATTTCGTAAGATTCTCCGAGTGGACCCAATAGATCTGGGATTTCTTCACCCTCATCCATGGCTCCAAGTTGTCTAGAACTCTTTCCAACCTCATTGACAACGAATCGAATGGTACCTTCCTCTTCGTCAGTGCCCGCAATAGTTAGAGGGAATCTCTCGCCTTTCTCGCTCGCTCGAATCATGATAAACTGACCCGGTTCGGCTTTACTGGCCACATTGGACTCGCTTACATCGAAGAGCTTGAGCTTCGGGGCCAGTTCTTCTTTATATTTTATTTCGTTCATTCCATAATCACCTCAATCTGAGGATAAATCTGAGATGAATTCATCGAGTTTAGAATCAAATTTTCCAATCATTCTGGGTGAAGTCTCAAACATCTCTAATCTATCATCCATTTCTAAGTTCTCTAAAGTTTTTACCAAGGCCAACGCATTTCTGTCCGCCACGTCTCTTCCCTCCTCCCGCTTACAATCATCGTCGGGGCAATAAGCAACCATCACTCCATCAAACGATTTTAGGGCGTCGATAACCAGGCTGGGATCTAAACCAGTAAAGCATGGGATTTCTATAACGGCCACATTGTCTCTGATAAACCCGTCCTCGGCCACATCCAAGTTCAGATATTCGGCCCATTGACAGCAAAACACGAGAACGGTATCTTCTTCCCCTTTCTCCTCGACCGCTTCCTTGTATTCTTGAACTTTCGAACGCAAGGTATCATGTTCATATCCTTCAACCTGAATTGCGAATTCCGAACACAATATGAAACAGGCCCCACAGCCTTCACAAGCATCAAAATCAATATTGGGAGTTGCCAAATCTTGTGCCTCTACTGCATCATAAGGACAGATGTATTCACACTTTTGGCAGCCCACGCAATCCGCGGTCTCATAAACTGCTTTCATCGGATTTCTTAGGATGGTTAAAGTATTATCTTCAAATTCGAACTGATCCAAAAGCTCGGACATCATCGTGAACCAGCGTGTATTAATTGCACTACCGTCCTCAAACCTGCAGAAATCTTCATCGCACTTGATAACTAGTACTTTTTCCACACCGGCTGCCAGTGCTTTTATATAGAATTCTGGGTCCAGTCTACCAACACAAGGTAGCCGTATGTTGACAAAATCCTCCATATCAACTTTGTAATCCGCCAAAATGTCTTTCATTTCCTTTGTAACAGGGTCACTGCCACGACATGCAACCACTAGGTTACTGGTATCTTGATTCTGCATCTGTTGTTCTACGTAATCAACCAAAGCATCATGATCATAATAGTCTATATCCAAAGCACCTGAAGGGCAAATTCCGGCACATATACCACAGAATTGACATTCTTCAATATCTATATCCGGGGCTCCTTCCTCATCTACAGAAATAGCATCGAAAGGGCAAACATTAACACATAATAAACACTCGCTACACAAATCTTCATCGCGTCTTAAGGGCTCCTCTTTCAGAGCTGTTTTCTCCTTCGTAGCCATGCTCTTCAATTTCACATCCCCCAAGCTTCTACCTATCAAATATCATCGTCCTTTTTAGGGGTTTTGCTTTCTACTCTATCTATAGGGTCTTATACCCTAACTTTAGCTTAATTTTTCATTCTTCCCTTCTCAGGGGGTGAGATTTCAGTGGCTCCGCAAGTAATTTTAGTTTTCCCTTTTTCTGGGCATTGGGACAGACTTAGGGTTTAGTCTTTGAGGACAACAACGAGTGCCCGTTGCCCTATGAACCCCTTTGGTACATGGGCTCTCGCGGAGTTTCCGTGCGATTTGACTTCTGCTTCGTAGACTGTCTCTATTTCGTCCGTTAGGGTGAGTTTTTCTTCTTCGATTTCGATTTTCTGGACATATATACCAAAGACGATAGAGACGCTCTACTCGGACGAAGAAGTCAAAATGGTCCTGCATAACCTATTCCTGCTCTTGCTCGAAAAATCCGACGTTTCGAAAGACTGTTCGGGCGACGGGACCGGATATTCGCTCAGGGGGAAGCACTACCGGAGTGAAGCGGAAAAGAACGAAGACAAGTACCGTTACGTCTTCCGCCTGGTGGATTTGCAAACGGGCATGTATGTCGGCTGCGGCTACTCCAACAAGTCGGAAAGGGCAGATTTCGGGAGAGCCGGGGGGTTCGCCAAAAGTCACGAGATTCCCTTTAATGAAGTCAGGCTCGACAAATACTACTCCACCAAAAAGGACCTACAAAAACTGGGCGAGGACGTGGAAGCACTCGTCCTTCCAAAGAAAAACCTATCCAACTTCGGTTACGAATGGCTCGAAATCCTGAACAGGATAAAGGAAGACTCTTACGGCTTCCAGAAGGAATACTTCAGTCGGAACTTTCGGAAACTTACTTCGAAGCGGAAAAGGAAAGATTCGGGGAGAAAATTTCGCAACGAAGGGAGGATAGAAGGGAAGCCTCTTCCTAACGAGCGAGGCGAGTTAGGCGGAGTTAGTTCACTGTACCTTTGACTTATTGTCTGTCTGTTTCCATTTTGCGAAAGCCAGTAGGACTATTGGTAGGACGATTAAGGTTCCTATGAGTGCAAAAAGTATCACTATTCCGGATAGTTGGCCAAATTTTGTTATCGGGGGGCTTCTGGATAAGGAAAGAACTGCAAAAACACCGATAGTAGTTGCCGCTGCGGCGAGAATTCCTAGGCCGACATTCTGTATTGCTTTTAACATAGCTTTTTCGGGAGAGTTCCTGTCGTTTTTCCATTCTTCTCTAAATCGTTGTGTTATATGGATGGTAAAGTCAACCCCCATACCAATTGCGAGAGCCGAAACCATCATATTCATTACATCTAACGACCATCCCATCGCTCTAATCAGTCCAAGCTCCCAGAATAAGGCTAAAGTCACAGGTAATGATCCTATTAATCCGAACCAGGGAGATTTGAAAACAAGACCTAATACTATTATTACCAAAATGATAGCTAATATGATGGAATTCCTCATGTTGGGCAATATACTTTTTAGAATATCGCCAATAACTGCTGGTTCACCACCTACTGCAGGGTCGTCATCTAGAGTCAGATTAAGAGTTTTCCCAGTTTTATCTGCATAGGCTTCGACATGATCTCTGACGATTTTTATACCTTTTTCGGTTTCTCGGCTTTCATCAGCTCGGATAGGTATGTAAACTAATGCGGTGTTTTCCCTGGGTAATACTATATTCATTAATTTAGGTTTTGCATTTTCAAGGGTGGTAATCCAAAAATCGATTGTTTTCCTGCTATCAGGTATTTTCCCCTTTGGGGGAGCGGCTTTTACAGCATCGACTATACTTTTTGGGGTTCCGATTAAGTTATCACTTCGCTTGTCGTTTTTAATTGAATTTCCCAAATTGTCAATTAGCTTGAGGTTTTGTGGTGATCTGATATCACCTCTAACTAGGACGAAACTATCCGATTCCTGAACGCCAAATTGTTCTTTGATTGTGTTCATAGTTTTTACGGGCTCTGAGTCATTAGGCAGAAATTCGTCGTATGACATTGAGGTTGTAATTCCGAAAGATGAAATGATGCATATGACTGTAATTATGGCAACTCCAGATAATATCGGTTTCATAAATCTATCAGAGAAAGATACAATCTTTTTAAGTATTTTTCCTACTTTTTCTATCCCTCTACCACCAGATTCTCCTTTTTGTCTTTCTTCATTATCGTTGCCACCTCTGATGACTAGGATGGAGGGTAGCATGGTAGTGGAAAGTACAAATATGTAGAATACGCCAGTGCCGGCTAGAATACCAAAGTTTTGTATTGGGGGCAAGTCTGAGACCCCGAAAGAAGCGAAACCGATTATTGTTGTGATGGCTGATAGTGAAACCGCAATACCTACTGTTCTTATTGATTTAATTGCAGATTTGTCGACGGGTAGGCCTTTTCCTCTTTCTTCATAGAACCGATTAAGCACGTGTATGGTGTAGTCTATGCCAGCTCCTAGAATAACTGGGATTAGAGCGACGTATATCACGCTGAATCTGATTCCTAATAATCCCATAGTTCCTATCATCCATAAAGAACCCATTGAGAGGACTATGAAGGGGAGTATTGTGTCGCTTATTCTATTAAATGCTAAGTAGAGAATTATTATTACAACGATGATAGCTGAAGGTATTAATATGGCGTTGTCTCTTCCCATCATCCCTTCTGTTTTTCTTTCCATGCTGAGACTGCCGGCGTTGCTAAGAGTGAGATTCTTGTATTCTTGATTAAGATTATCTATAATTGTATGTAGAGTGCCAGTTTTTTCTAATAAATAGCTGTATTCCATATCTGAATTGACAAAAACTCGGATAATCGCGTAGTTTTTATTATTAGAAAGAAGACTGCCCATTACTTGTTCTTTAACTGAAGGCTTTTTCAGCTTTTCATCGATTTTTTGTTCTAGTTCTTTGTCAGTAAGGGATCCATAATTGTCTATTGGAAGGAGAACTGTTGTATATGACTTCACCCTAAGTGTGTAGTTATCAAGCCTTGGACTTTTTTCTAATTCGTTGTCTATTTCTACGATATTTCGAAAAGATTCTGCCGAGGTTATATTATCTCCTTTCACTAAGACAAGTTCGTAATTCATTCCTCCGGTCTGGTTTTCGACTCTATCAGTCACTTTTACGGATGTATAGTTATTTGGAATGAAATCTTCAATATCTGTTGAAGTATCTACTTGGAGCGCTCCATAAAGCATTCCTGCCGATATTAGTACTGCGATGAGAACTACAACGTATGGTCTTTTTTTAGAGCTTTCTATTATTTCGTCCAGCATATTAGTCGTCCTCTTCCTCTTCGCGGTATTTTTCTATTCCGGTTATTGGTATTTTTACGATTTGTAATAAGTAACAACAATGCGTAATTTGTTTCAAGTAACATATAATAGTACTTCCCCAAATGATTTTAGTTTTCCCTTTTTCTGAATAATTTGAAGAGAATCGAAAGGAGGGTAAGGGTAAAAGACCCCCGTCCTCTCGGACGGAGGCTGGATCTGATTTCCTTCAGGAGGTGGGCTCTCTGAAGAGAGAATCGAGGTCCATTCAAAA
>CAYNPN010000020.1:16309-32112 GCA_964399085.1 Hadarchaeota archaeon (SeqCode)
GAAACCTCCCCCCCGACGTGATCCTGCGAAGATTGCACGAGGTGGACGAGGAAAACGGCCGCGAGGAACTGGAGAAACCAAACGAAAAATTTTGAAAAACTTGTCATTGCCGGATAATCCGAAGAGCGCCATAGACTTCACCGTAATTCCCTATATAACTCGCTACTTTGTCAAAATGAAACTTTTACTAAAGAATCCTCCGAAAAAATCAGATAAACTAGCTTTCTGATTTGATGGAAAGGAATCCGATTCGTCGCCTTTAAAAAATAAAAAAGAGAGAAGAAGCTGACTTCCAGCGTATCTTCGTTGACTATTTTTATTCCACATCGTAGGAAATCAATTCCATTACTTGGGTTGTTTCACCGTTGCTGTAACTTATACTCTTTACTGGTTGTTTGGCTTTGCTGCTATAGTAATTGACAGTATAATTATCGCTTCCACTTATTTTATTTTTGACCTTATACGTGTCGAAAGTTCCAGCAGATACGGTAACTGTCTCAGTGTCAAGAACTTCGTAATTCATAGTTTCCTCTGACTCTGAGTAGCTTGTACGTTCCTGATAAGGCTCTCCACCTACTGTTACAATCGTGGTCTTGTTTTCAATCTTTTTTACGGTACTTTCCCAACTATCGCCGACATTAATAGTGTCCGGACTTTCACCTGATATTACATACGTCGTTTCAGTAGAGTCGTAGCTGGTGGTGAAACTCTCCGCTCCAACACTCCCACTTATCGTAAAGCTTATTATTGTCTTTGATGAACCAGTTGGATCGTTCTCTATATACATAGTAAACGTTCCATTTTTCGAGCTTAGAGTGGCTCCAGCCGGGAGAATGTTGCCTAGGTTATCAAAAGTTATTTCACTGGTTGCGACATAAGCTTCGGCGCTGTAATTGTCGAACGAAACTATTTCCGAATTTTCTACTTTCAAATCCATTTCAAGAACCATATTGTCATTGGTGGTCATTTTGTATTTCCACTCGTCCCCTATACTTGGTCGCAAATCATCTATATCCAATCCTTGACTGCCATCTGTTCCACCCCCTCCGTCTCCAGACATGGCGATGTAGCCTCCAGCAGCTGCAACTATGATAACTATAATTATTACAGCAACAGTGGCTGCACCTATTCCTCTATTTTTCATTTTCTTCCACCTCCTTTCAAGGTATTTCATATAATAGTACTTCTGTAAGTAATTTTAGTTTTCTCTCTTTTGCGTAGTTTGAAGGAAATCAAAGGGGGGTAAGGGGTAAAAGACCCCTGTCCTCTCGTACGGAGGCTGGACCTGATTTCCTTCAGGAGGTGGGCTCTCTGAAGAGAGAATCGAGGTCCATTCAAAAATTCAGCAGCAAGATTATTAAGACTCTCGCCACCCTTTTCAATCCCGCTCAGAACTCCCTCTACGATTCCTTCGACCTCGGTCGGGCGGTCATGGAAATGGGGATGGATAAAGGTTCAGGCGAGAGGCAGTCGAAACCTCCCCCCCGACGTGATCCTGCGAAGATTGCACGAGGTGGACGAGGAAAAAGCTCGCAAGAAACTGGGAAAACTCAACGAACGGATTTTGGAGGAATTGAACAGGCCGGATAATCCGAAGATCGCCATCGACTTCACGATAATCCCCTATTACGGAGAAGAGGATCCGATGCTCGTGAGCGATTCCAGGCTGTCCGGCACGAAGCTTGGGATCAAGTTCGCGGTGCTGAGCGTCGTGGAGAAGGGGAAGACCATAACCTTGAAAGCTCGACAGGTAAGCCCCTTGAAGTCGGATGACTCGGTGCTGGGAGAGTTGATCGATTACGCTGAAAATTTGGTCAATCCGAGCCTATTGCTGCTCGACAGGGACTTTTACTCCGTCGATGCGGTCAGAGAACTCAAATAGAGAAAATTGGGGTTTTTAATCCCCGCAAAGAATACTAGCCCGGTCAGAAAAGCTTGTGAGGACTTCAGGAGAGGGAAAGCACCGGACGAAACTGAACAAACCGTTTCAAGCGCGAAAGAAGAGGAAGATGTTCGACTGTTGCTTACGCAAAGAAGAACCGAAAACGGGAGGGAGATTCACCCGTTCATCACCAATCTGGATATGGGTCCGGACGAAGTGTCTGAGAATTATAGCTGGCGCTGGCGGATTGAGACGGACATACGGGAGCTCGAAAAGTTCAAACCTTTCACTACGAGCCGTTCGATGGAGCTGTGACGTCTGTATTTCCTCGTCAGCATGACTCTGTACAACTTCTGGATACCCGCTCGAAACGGGAATGAACGTACGAGAACTCATGAATTCAAAAAACGGCTGAAACTTCTCTTGACTGTTCTCACGGTTCTAGAGAAGGGAAAAATTCGACCTTCGCCGGTTCCAGTCCTAGCATGAAGAGCCTTTCGACATCCCCCTAGGAGCGGCTGTCCGACAGGGTGAAATTTTCAGGGGAAAAATCTCGAATCCGCCACCAACGTAAACGAAAACCTCACAATATCACCGCAAAATGTTTCTGTGCGCGGGGAAGAACGGAAAACTTTACCCAAGAGACAAGGTAATTCTACCTACGTTGGTACTGGATTTGTAGAAAAATTCAAAAGATTTACTTTCAAGAAGTTATTTGCGAAGGTAAATAAAGGAAAAATCAGATGGAGTCGGGATTATGAAGGTTTTAATTCTTGCCGGGGGATATGCAACGAGGCTTTGGCCCATAACCAAGAAGAAAGCTAAGCCGCTTCTACCACTCGGAGGTAAACCTATCCTAGACTATATTCTAGACGAACTTGAAGACATCTCAAATGCTGAAAAAATCTATGTAACTACTAATGAAAGGTTTGAGGACTCTTTCAACAAATATCTATCAGAAAGGGAAGGGGAAAACTACGAGCTGATAATAGAGAAGCAAGAAAAGGAAGGGGAAAAATACGGTGCAGTCGGGGGAATGTTGAATGTCATCGAAAAGAAGGAACCCGATGATTACCTAATCATCGGTGGGGACAACTATTATTCATTCAAAATTAGAGATTTTCTAGAATTTGCATTTGAAAAGGGTGGAGTAGCAAATGCATGTTATAGGGTTGAGAGTCTTGAAGAGGCAAAAAATTATGGAATAGTAGATTACGATGAAAATAATAAGATAGAGGACTTTCAGGAAAAGCCGGATAATCCAAAATCTAGGATGGCTTCCACTGCCTGCTATTATATCCCTGAAGACAGGCTGAGCATTTTTAATGAATATACGGATTATTGGGAGGGAAGGGTCCCCGAAGAAGTATATCTAGACGAACCAGGGAGATTTATCGAATGGATAGTGAAGAGATACGATACTTACGCGTTTGTTTTTGAGGGCGATTGGGTAGACATAGGAACTAGAGCGGGTTACCTGAGGGCTGAAAGTGAGATAAGAAAGGAGGAAGTAATCAGAGGGGACGTGACTAACTCGGACATCGGGGAGAACGTAACTGTTTTAGAAAACACCAAAATTGAAAATTGCAAAATTGAAAATTCAATTATCTTCGAAGACTGTAAGATAAAAGACTCTATTATAGTAGACTCAATAGTCGGAGATAATACCGACCTAGATGGAAAGGATTTCAGAAAAGGCCTAATAAAAAACATGGAGTAATCTCTTCCCTTTCAAATCGTTAATTACTCGGAATTTATAGCTGGAGAAGTAGTAATTTAACTTGATGGATAAAGATAAAGAGCCTGGTATGGTCTCACTGCAGAGTATTTTCGAAGAACTAGAAAGGATTGAGAGAGTTATCCAAAGGAATCCGAAAGACCTAAAATCAGATCAAATGAAGCGTGGAGTCTCTATACTAAAGGAAATTAAGAATGAATTGGCTCCTCTTGCCGAGGAAAAAGAAACCGTAGAATTGGAGCTTATAATGGAAGACATCAATTTAGCACTGGATGTCCTCACGGATAACGGGGAGGCCTCAAAAGCACTGGAGGCCTTAGAGTCCGCCAAGGTAAATCTAACTCAATATAATCTTAGAAGTAGAAAAGACATTGAGAGCTAAGCTCTTTACAGTTCGACACAACTAATTAAAACAAAATTTAGGGGAAAATCAAGGAGATTTCCTTTCCTCATCAAGTATATTCAATATTCTGAAAATAGAATCAAAAGCTTCCTTTTTGGGTTGAGAGGTATCTATCCTATGCCATTCTTTACCAATCAAATCCAATATTCTGCGTCTTACTTTGGCTAGCTTATCTACAGTTTCGAACATTTCTGTCTCTTCCCTCTCATCTTCAATTCTATCTTTCAACTCGTCAGGGGGAACATCGAGAAAAAACATGTAGGAAGAGGTAGGAACGACTCGCTTGAAAAATTCATAAGAAATCTTGGCCAACTTGGAAGGAAGATAAGCTGTCCCGAAAAGATACCTAACCATTATCAAGGTATCGTACTTTTCCTCCCCGTAATATTTGATAATTGAGCGGATGACATCCAGTGCATAATAAACTGAGGCCATAACCCTATCCTTTTTACCTTCGCCAAGGAGGGCTTCCTTACCTTTTCTCCCAAAAAAGTTATCGGGCTCCGGATGGGAACGGACGACGACATTCTCTCCCATTTCTTCATATTTCTCCTTAATCAATGAAGCATGTGTATCCTTGCCCGAACCATCCAGACCATCGATTACTATAAACCTCATCAAATCCCCATCATCAAGAGCCAAAAAATGCTGGAAGATGCCAAAGGAACGGAGAGATTATCGAGACCTTTCGGCGTTAATGCTTCCACCAAAGTCGCTACAATAGCTACAATTATGAGAGGAATTACCAAATCATAACTCAATCTTAACGCTCCGGCCACAGACGAATAGAAAATCAGCCCACAAGTAACAGCAATAAGAGTAGCAATCAGCATCGTGACCGACCCGGCGACGGACTTTTCATCCCCCGTAATATTATATTTTATTTTTCCCCATCTTAGCCCAATCACGGAGGCTAACCCGTCCCCATAAGCCGTCGCCAATATTCCTATTGTGATTATTTCTTTATGGCCGAACAGGAAGTAGGCCAGAACGACCCAAGAAATGGAATAGTACACCAAGCCGAGACCATGGCCGGCTTCGGAGACTCTATCCCCAAGGAAGTTGAAAGGAGAGTAAGAACTCATCAGAAATGTAAAAACTACGAAAGGACCTGCCGCCAAGAAGGCCATTATTTCCCTCGTCTGAAAGACAGGTAAAAAAAATACAATATTTCCCGTCATGATGTGTAAAACTTTTCTACTTTCCTCAGGATACCTAGTTGCCAATCTATCCGTCGCAAAAAGCAGAGCCGCCACATAGGAATATACCAAGACCAAGCCTAGTATATCATTTTGAATCAATTGTCTCCCCTTTTACCCCACGAATGCCCCCACTAAAAATGCGACTAATCCTATAAAAATAGCGGCAAGGGTGAATTTTCGGTGGAAATTGATATCAGCACTATCGTCGAAAATTAGCCACAACGAGGTATATACGAGCATTATATCTGTGATCAAGACGATAGCCAAATAATAGAAGTTATAGTAGTAAACATCGCCTATTTGCATAAGAAAAGGTATTGGGCTAATACCTACAGCAATTAGGTAAAAAAAGGCTGCGATAAAATTGGATTTCCGAATTCCGAGATAATGAGGGAACGATTTTACTCCTCTCTCCTTATCGCCCTCAAAATCCATAATGTCCTTCATTATTTCACGACCCACTCCGGTCAAAAAAGCGATGAGAGCGACTATAATGACAATTGGTGGGATCGTCTTCGATACAACAGTTCCACCGAAGATGAAAGGAATAGCCATTATATAGGCAATATAAAAATTCCCCAGTACCTTTACCTCCTTCAGCCAAACATCGTAGAGGATCGATAGAAGGGCAGTTATTGTAGCTATAATAAAACAAGTAAAGTTCACGAAGATTGCCGATACAATTCCAAGGGGGAAGAGGACTATAAATATGTACAAAGCCACTCTAGGTTCCAAATCTCCCCTAACCAGGGGCCTGTCCAATCTTTCATTCTTCTTGTCCACCTCGAAATCGAAATAATCATTCAACGCAAAAGTGCTCGCCTCGAGGAACATTGGAGTCAAAAAGGCGAATATGAATTTGTCAAGGGGGGGTATACTTCTCTGGACTATAAGAGCGCCTATCAAAACGGCGATAAAAAGCATTACTCCGTGTTCCAACCTCATTAAATCCCAGAGCGCTCTTGCAGTTTTCATCCGGGTTAAGAAGTATGTTTTTACAAATAAGTATTCTGGTAATCCGGCATAACACCTGCTTTTCTAATAAGTTCTAAAATAAGCTGTCAAATCTCATCGATAAAATACGGAAACATACAAGAAGTCTGACTAATTTATGGGAGGGAAAATAAAAAGAAAGAGAGTAAGATGAACAAAAATTTGAAAGTCAAGATTCTAGAAGTAGAGGCTGGTAGACCTATTGTTATAATGAACGAAAAAGAGGCCTCGGAGAGGTCTATTTTTCTAAATGACAGGATAAGAATATCCGACGGTGAGAAGGAAACTATCGCTATTGTTGATTTCTCGAAAAAGATGCCCAAAAACGAAATTACCCTCTTTGAGGAAACAAGAAGGGCTTTGGATATAAACGAAGGGGAGAAAGTAACAATCGACCCAGTGGTAAAACCGGATTCAATCGGCTATATAAGGAAGAAAATCCATGGTGGGCCCCTAAGTGGGAGTGAAATCCACGAAATAATCAGAGACACTGTGAACCTCCTCCTCACCGACGCGGAACTCTCAGCCTTTAATATAGCAATAGCTATGTCGGATTTCTCGCTCAAAGAAGCTGAAAATCTCACAAAAAGTATGATAAATACGGGGGAAACCATCGATATCGAAAATGCCGTAGATAAGCATTGTATCGGGGGAATTCCAGGAAATAGAACAACTCCCTTAATAGTACCAATAATTGCTGCAGCCGGATATAAAATTCCAAAAACCTCTTCGAGAGCAATAAGTTCTCCTGCAGGGACGGCAGATGCGGTGGAGGTATTAGCAAACGTTGAATATTCTGCCTCCGAAATCAAAAAGATCGTGGATAGTGTAAATGGTTGTATGACATTAGGGGGTTCAGTAAATCTAGCCCCGGCGGACGACGAATTTATCAGAGTGAGGAAGTCCCTGAGTCTCGATCCCTTGGAACTTGTCCTCTCCTCAGTCATGGCCAAGAAAAAAGCCGTTGGATCGGATACCGTTTTAATTGACATTCCCGTAGGTAAGGAAGCAAAAACTGAAACAGAGGGGGAAGCGGGCAAAGTTGCCAATTCCTTTGAGAAATTGGGTGAAAGGTTAGATATGGACGTAGTGACATTCATCTCCGATGGATCGAAACCCGTAGGGGATGGAATAGGTCCGGCTCTTGAGGCTAAAGATGTGCTAAAAATTTTGGAATCCGGGGGAAGGGCGGGCCCTCAGGACCTCAAGAAAAAGGTTCTGAAAATGTCAGATATTCTCCTCAACGAAGTTGGCCACGAGGAAAGCGCCGAAGAAATACTTGAATCGGGGAGAGCTTATGAAAAAATGAAAGAAATACTCGAAGCCCAAGGTGGACGTATATTTAGTTCTGAAGAAATTGGGTTTAGTAGGCATAAGAAGACAATTAAATCCAACAAAGAAGGAAAAATCAAGAACATACATAATTTTCCAGTAAACGAAATTGCCAAAACAGCCGGATGTCCCAAAGCCAAAAAGGCGGGGATATATTTTCACAAAAAATTCGGAGAGAGTGTAAGTAAGGATGAGAAACTGTTTACAATATATTCCGAGAACGAGAGTAGATTAAAAAGAGCAACGAAAGTGGCGGAGGAAAAAAGGATTTTTAAAATTAATTGAGGAATTTTGACCATCAATCGAAAGCTAGAAGACATATGCTGATTTAACCTTTCTATCACATTCATCAAATTTTTCTACCCGACTGAGAAAAATAAAATGGATGAAAAATAGATTCTCAAATCTATCTGAAACCTACAAAGAATGTGTAGAAAAAATAAGGTCCCACCCTACCGAAGAAAAAAAGGAAGAGTATATTGAGGACTCCGAGAAATTTGTAGAATTACTAAGAGAGTCCAAAAGGGTTATCTGGATCGGGACCGGTCGGCAGGAGGAAATGGCCGATTTCGCTACCAGGCTGATAAAGGCTAACGATAAAAACACCTTTTGCTCTCGGGATTCCTCCATTCCATACCAATACGATCCCGAAGACGTGGTAGTGGCCTTATCCTCCTCGGGGGAAACCCAGAGAACGATTCATTATGCAGAATCTGCATATAATCCACTTGGAAAATCTACTCCAGTCATAGCCATTACGACAAATCCTGACTCGACCTTAGGTGGAATAGCAGAAAAGACAGGAGGATTCGTTGTGAAAATACCTGGAAAAAGCAAAGAAGAACCAAAAGAATATCAGGAGAGACAGTTTTCGGGAAAACACGAGCCTCTGACCCTTGGTGGGACATTGGGGGAACTTTACGCGCTGAAATTTATTTTGGATTCGATAGGCAGTGCGATTACTACCAAATCTGTAATTGAATACCATGAGATATTTTGGAATAAAGTAAAAAATTACAATCCCAATCCTCAGCAATTCGAGAACCTATACAATCTACTTCCAAATCCCATCAATTACTCAAAAGCGAAAGATGAAGAGGGTTTTCCGAATAAAACCATAGTAGGGGGTCTTGAACTATCGGGAGTGATAGCGAGAGCTTTCTCGATAAGATTATCCCATTGCGCAAGCGAAGACGAAGAAAGATTTGTGAATTTTTACAAAGACGCTGGCAATATATCCGCTAGAAAGGGGGATTTGGCACTCATATTTTCTGGATCCGGGCAAAAATTCTGGACAAAGACTCTCAAACCTATAAAGGAAGAAGGAGGGAATATCGCAGCATTAACCAGTTTTACTAATTCACCACTGGGGAAAATGGCCGATTTGTGCATAGAAGTACCGGGCAGGAAAAGATTCAAAGACAGGAGTAAGCTGGAAAACCCCCCAAAGAACCCTGAAGAAGCCCTCTTTGAGATACGTTCCTTTATCGTGATGGAAGCATTCATACATTCCTTGGTAGAAACTGAAAAGATATCCATCAAAGCCGTAGAGGAAAAGCATCCGGAAATGACTTAGATTTTCCCAACTGATTACAAAATTTAGGATGTAAAAGCTCTTTAAAAAGGTTTGTAGAATTCTATTACCCATTAAATATAGTTTTGGATAACCTTTTTTTGATTGAGAGTTCTTAATAGCGGAAGAGTGAGGGTTATGTTCTATTCAGAATCGGATGGCATAGGCGTAGCTTATTTCACAATGGAAATTGGAATCGAATCGGATATGCACACTTACAGCGGGGGACTGGGAATACTAGCGGGGGACACTATGAAGTCGATGGCCGACCTAAACGTCCCTGCGGTCGGAGTCACGCAATTAAATGAAGAGGGATACACTTCCCAAGAACTAGATGATGAAGGGAAGCAAATCGATAGCCCCAATACGTGGGATCCGGAGAATTTCCTAGAAAAGCTTTCTGTGAAAACCACGGTCAGGCTCGAAGGAAATGAGGTAAAGGTTAGTGCTTGGAAAAGAGAAGTCCAGGGATATGAAGAAAACTCAGTCCCGGTACTTTTTTTGGATACAGATTTAGAAGGGAACGATGAAAAATATCGTGACATAACTAAATCACTCTATAGAGGTGGAGACAAAAAATACCGCTTATCACAAGAAATCGTCCTTGGAGTCGGTGGAGCAAGGATTCTCAAAGAACTTGGATACGACATCAATAAATATCACATGAATGAAAGTCATTCGGCTCTTCTCACCATAGAATTACTAAATGAGTTCGATAAGAACCGGGATGAAGTGCGGAAGAAGTGTTCTTTTACTACTCATACTCCGGAGGGAGCGGCCCATGACGAATTTTCTTACGATTTAGTAGGAGAAGTTATGAAAGAAGATTACCTCCCTATCCCCGAGCTCAAGGAGATGAGCCAAGAAAAAAGCTTACACATGACAAAACTGGCCATGAATTCGAGTGGCTATATTAATGCCGTATCAAAGCGTCATGAGGGGGTAACTCGCTCTATATTTCCGAACTATTCGATCGATTCCATTACCAATGGGATACACATACCTACCTGGGTTTCAGATAGCTTCATGGAGCTATACGATGAGTATGTATCCGGTTGGAGAAGGGATCCGTACAAGCTAAAGCATTCTGTGGTAATTCCCGAGGAAGAGATTTGGGATGCCCATATGAAAGAAAAGGAAAAACTCATTGAAGAGGTTAATAAGAACTCGGACGTCGAAATGAATAGCCGAGTTTTTACTATAGGTTTTGCCCGAAGAGCTGCCCCATATAAGAGGGCCGACCTCATCTTCTATGATAAAGAAGAACTACTCGATGTAGCCCAAGAAGTGGGCGAATTCCAGATTATTTTCGCGGGGAAAGCACATCCACAGGGGGAAGCCAGCAAAGACATGATTAAAAGGGTTACCGACCACATACAGGATCTGAAAGATGACATAAAAATGACGTATCTCGAGGACTATGGTATGAATCTGGCAAAACTGCTCACTTCGGGAGTGGATCTCTGGTTAAACAATCCGGAGAGGGGACGGGAAGCCTGTGGCACTTCGGGAATGAAAGCCGCCTGTAACGGCATTCCGCAACTTAGTATATTGGATGGATGGTGGATAGAAGGTCACCTAGAAAACGTTACGGGATGGAAAATAGGACTGGAACCCGAAGAAATAGAGGGTGATGAGGACATGGATAAAATCGACTCCTCGGATATTTATAAAAAATTAGGGAACGAGATAATTCCGAAATTTTACGCCGATAAGAAGACGTGGAATCGCATAATGCGAAACGCCATAGCTTTTAATGCATCTTTCTTTAACACTCACAGAATGGTTAGAGAGTATCTAACCAACGCATACACTTAAAAGGGAGAAAATTAGCTGGAAATATATAATTTGATTTAAATTTTCTTTCTATTTCCAAAATAAATCTTAAAACACGATTAGTAGTAAAAAAGAACTGAAACTTAACCTTAATATTGGAAGGAAGGTTAATGTTATTTAAGAATAGGTTAAAGGAGTATTACGATAAAAAATGAAGATTTTATATTTCTCATATGAATTTCCGCCCTTCCAAGCCGGTGGATTGGGCACGTATGCCCAAGAAATGGCTAAAAGGTTTGTTAAAAAGGATCATAGCGTTACAGTCTTCTCTAAGAATCCCGGTGACGCGATTACCCATGAAACCTGGAAAGGGGTAGAGGTACACAGACCGCTGTTGGCAAATATAGTGGATTTGCTCCCGATTATAATGCCCGGAGATGTTTCCAACTGGCCTACTTCTTCTCAAAATTATTTCGCGGAAGTGCTAATGTACAATATCCTTTCGACCACTAAATCAGTAAACGACCTCGTGGGGAAGGATGATAGAGATTTCGATATAGTTGTGGCACACGACTGGCTCTCAGCAATTGGTGGAATAGCAACTCAAAGGTCCCTCGATAGACCGTTGGTCTTTCACATCCATTCCACTGAACAAGGAAGAACTGGAAATGGTTCTCCGACAATTAAGGATTTAGAAAGGACCACCGGTAGAAAAGCGGACATTATAATCACGGTCAGCGACGCCATGAAGGGACACTTAATCTCCCTGGGATATGAACCATCAAAAATAAGAGCTGTGCCCAATGGTGTGAATCACGAAAAATACGACCCCAATAGGGAGGAGTTTTCCGAGAAGAAAATAAAGGAATTCCGAGAAAAAATTGGCGTCGGAGATGACCCTATGATTCTTTTCATTGGTAGGTTAACCTGGGTGAAAGGGATAGTTCCCCTGGCCCGGGCGATGCCCGAAATCTTGGATAAAGTACCAGATGCGAAGCTAGTGATTTTGGGGGTAGGCGACCAACAGGATTCGATTGACGAAATTATTGAAAGTAACAACCTTCAAGATAATGTAATAACTAGATACGAATTCGTGGACGAAGAAGAGAGACTCATGTATTATGCTTCCTGCGACCTCGCAGTTTTCCCGTCCAAGTACGAACCATTTGGGATAGTTTGTACTGAAGCCATGAGTATGGGGAAACCGGTCGTAGTGGGAGCAAAGGGAGTGAGCGGATTCAAAGAACAGGTGATAGCTTCTGGGCCAGATCGATGCGGAGCTCATGTCGACCCGGATAGTCCGAATGACATAGCCAAATACGTAACTGAAATTCTCCAAGACGAAGAACTAAGGAAAAAAATGGGTGAGAACGCTCGAGAAAGGGTTCTGAATAACTATACCCTCGACAGTATAGCTGACAAAACATTGGCCATTTACCAGAAACTCATCGAAGCAGAGAAATAGAGATAAACCCGTGGTGGACAAAATCATATCTTTTTCCGAAAAGATATCCAGGGACCTGAGTAAATCCGCAGCGAAGGAGTGGCTTCTTGGAAATGGTCTTGGAGGTTATTCCTCCTCTACAATAATCGGCCTAAATACCCGAAAATATCACGGTCTTCTCGTGGCACCCTTCGACCCTCCCTGGAAGAGGAAACTACTTCTCTCGAAACTGGAAGAGGTGATAATAATTGATGGCGTAAAATTTCAGCTCTCAACTAATCAATATCCGAATAATATCCATCCGGAAGGATACAAACATCTAATGGAGTTTAACCTAAATCCCTTTCCGACCTTCACTTACTCCTTACCAGGCGCCAAAATATTAAAGACAATATATATGCCTCACAACAAAAACGCCGTTTTAATAAGATACAAAATAGATAAAGATAATGAAAAATCGAGTAAAATACTAATTCATCCACTAATAAACTTCAGAGATTTAGATAGAGTAAGAAAAACCGATCAACCTGAACCAGGATTTAATCAGCAGAGGGGGAGAAACCATATCGAGATAAATGAATCATCCGAAGATATGTATTTTCTCTCGATGGGTTCAGATCTGATGGACTATCAAGAATCGGAGTTACCCGAAGAGGAGAGGTGGTTTAGAAATATGGAATATGAAATGGAAAGGGAAAGGGGATTCGAATTCCGAGAGGATCATTATAATCCCGGATTTTTTGAGATGGAATTACAACAGGAGGAGTCGGTGTTTAATTTACTAGCGGCCGGAGGGTACAGAGGCAGAGAGCACTTTGAAGAACTTTCTTCCGACAACCCCGAAGAATTCGAAAGACTGCTCGAGGAAGAGATCGAGAGATTAGAAGGTGTCAATAAATACTTCTTGCGATCTGTCCCAAATGAAAGGATGGATAATTGGAGGAATCTACTACGATCGGCCCGTTCCTTTATCGCAAATGAAAAATTGATCCTAGCTGGTTATCACTGGTTCTCGGTATGGGGGAGAGATTCCCTAATAGCGCTTCCAGGTTTAACTTTAGCCACTGGTAGACATAAACTGGCCAAAAATATTCTATTAACATTGGCGGAAAACGAGAAACGGGGTCTAATTCCGAATCGCTTCAGCAGAAATCGGTCGGAATTAAACAGCGCGGACGCTTCTCTTCTCTTCTTTTACGCACTATACAAATATCTGACATACACGGACGACTTAGGGATTATAGACGAACTATCGGATAAACTAGAGAAAATTATAGAAAGCTTCTCCGAAGGGGTAGAGAGAAAAATAAAGCAGGAGGAAGACGGGCTAATCTGGACTTCGGAAGGAATGACTTGGATGGATGCAAGAGTAGAGGGAGAATGTGTCACACCCAGAGAAGGAAAAACAGTTGAAATAAACGCGTTATGGTACAATACTCTCAAAATTATGAATTCAATTTCGAGGATAAAGGGATGGGATAAAAGTTGGAGTGAGAAGGCAAATCGAGTGAAGGAAAACTTTCAGGAAAAATTCTGGAATTCGGAAAGAGATTGTCTGTTCGATGTCATCGGGGGGAATCAAAAAGCGGACGAAATAAGACCAAATCAAATTTTCGCATTGAGCCTCCCTTTTCCACTTTTCGAGGAACGAAAGGCGGGGAAAATTTTGAGCGCTGTTCAGAAAAAACTCCTCACCCCTTATGGGCTCAGAAGCCTCGAAAAAGAAGATGAAAAATACAGAGGAACTTATAATGGGGACATAAGAAGTAAAGATAAGGCATATCACCAAGGAACTATCTGGAGCTGGTTAATCGGGCCTTTCATAAGTGCCATGTCCAGATTTAAGGAAAAAAATGGGGAGCTTGAAAATATGATAAAACCTTTGATAAACGAGCATTTGACGGAAGGCGGGTTGGGAACAATATCAGAAATATTCGATGGAGACAAACCCCACAGACCGAGAGGATGTATTTCACAAGCCTGGAGCGTGGGGGAGGTACTGAGATGCTATACCGAAGACATCCGTGGAATAGAACCCCCTTTTGAAAGTAAGTATAGAAGTGGAGATAATTAATGCCGGATATCTGCCTAGGATTTGAAGTCCACCAACCTCTTCGGATAAATAGGAATTTCCAAGAGGATAGTGAGAAAGATATTGAGGATCTATTTGAGTTATATTTCGATAATGAATGGAACAAGAAAATATTAAATAGAGTGGCAAAAAAATGCTATCTTCCTTCAAATGAAATAATACTAGAAAATATCGATAAATTTTCAGAAGGAAATAGAAATTTCAAGGTTACCTTCAGTATCTCCGGTGTATTGGCATGGCAGTGTGAAAAATGGTATCCGGAGGTCCTTGAATCATTTAAGAAACTCGCAGAGACAGAATACGTGGAATTCCTCAATCAAACTTTCCACCATTCCCTAGCCAGCCTGTATTCACCAAAAAAAGAAGAATTTATCGAACAGGTGGAGATGCATAAAGAACTCATAAAAAATTTATTCGGCCAGGAGCCCAGAGTTTTCGAAAATACCGAATTCATATATAACAATTCAATTGCCAAGACCTTGGAGAATATGGGTTATGAGGGGGTATTCACAGAGGGGGTCGAAAGAATTCTCGGCTGGAGATCTCCTAATTATGTCTATAAAGCAAGAGATTCGGGCATCAAAGTCTTTATGAGAAATTATAGACTCTCCGACGATATAGGCTTTAGATTTACAAATACGGATTGGCCCGAACACCCATTAACAGCTGACAAATATGCAACCTGGCTCTCGAAAACTTCCGGACAATGCACAAACATATTTGTCGATTACGAAACATTCGGTGAACATCATTGGCCGGAGAGTGGAATTCACGATTTTCTTTCCTGGCTTCCTGAAGAAGTTCTAAAATACCAAAATAACCGATTTGTTACCCCTTCCGAATTACTGGAAAAGGAAGCGGTTGACGAGATTCACGTTTCTGAGTTGGATTCAATTTCTTGGGCAGATGAATCGAGGAGTACCAATGCCTGGCTAGGAAACTCTATGCAAAGAGAATGCTATAGACGGATAAAGAAACTCGAGCCGAAGGTAAAAGAAATTGGAGATGAAGAAATTTTGGAGATTTGGAGATTTCTACAGACTAGTGACCTTATATATTATATGTTCACCACTCCCGGATCTCCCAAGGAAGTCCATGATTATTTCAGCCAGCAATCTCCATATGAAGCATACAGATTGCTGAGTCGTATTCTTACAGATTTCGAAAAACGAATAGACGAAATAAGATAGAGAGCCGAGGAATCTTCCGCTCACAGGCGCCGCGAAAAAATATACTCAGCAAGTTATTTACCGGGAGAAACTATTGAATGCTTGGTTTTAACGGGAAACGGAAAATTAGTGAGTGAAAGCTGAAAAGTGACATCCTCCCCTTCCTAATCTCCGATTAGGCAGGGGCTTCCACCCATTC
>CAYNPN010000021.1:0-31667 GCA_964399085.1 Hadarchaeota archaeon (SeqCode)
TCACCCATCCCATCCACGATTGGGAAGGTGTCTTCTCCGACAAAAGAGATAAAAATACTTAGAATATCAGGTCGAAATCGGCCAACGGACAGCAAACTTTTGCTCCTCTTTTGGCAGTGATTACGGACTTTTCAGCATTAAAGTGACTACACCGTCATAACCAGAGGATCGGGAGGGGGGGTTCTCGGCGTTAAAAGTTAAAAGTAGTTATTCAAAAGATAAGGGGGTTAATATGGGAAGAGGAAGTCTCGGAGATTGGAGAAAGACCCACGAAGCCAGATCGATCGAGCCCGAGATGGACGGGGAAAATGCCATTCTGATGGGATGGGTGGAAGACATCCGGGACCTCGGTGGAATAAAATTTTTCATGCTTCAGGATTCAAGCGGGGAAATCCAGATAACTGCGCCGGAGGCCAAGGTCGAAGAGAAGATTTTCGATCAGATAGACTCCCTGAGCAAAGAGTCCTCTATCGCCGTCAAGGGGAAGATATCCGAATCCGACCAAGCACCCGGCGGCGTCGAAGTCATACCCTCCGAAATACGGGTGCTCAACCCGGCCGAAACCCCCCTTCCTCTGGATCCCACGGGGCGGGTGAAGGCGGACATGGATACGAGACTCGACTCCCGGCTTCTTGACCTGAGGCGGCCAAAACCGTCCGCTATCTTCAAAATCAAGCACAAAACCATGCAAACAATCCGGGAAACGCTGTCTTCCAAGGGATTCATGGAAGTAAACACGCCTAAGATAGTGGGGACCGCGACCGAAACCGGGGCCATCCTTTTTCCCATATCCTACTTCGAGAGGGAGGCATTTCTGAGCCAGAGTCCCCAGCTCTATAAGGAGATTCTCACCGGGAGCTTCGAGAAAATCTTCGAAATCGGGCCAATCTTCAGGGCGGAGGAACACGACACCAGATACCATCTCAACGAGGTCCTTTCGGCCGATATCGAGATGGGCTTCTCGACCAAGGAGGACGTCATGGAAATCCTAGAAGAAGTAATCGTGGAAATATTTCAGGAAATCGACCGGGACGCCGGGGAGGAGCTGGAGACGCTCGAGCACGATCTGAATGTGCCTGAAAGACCCCTTCCCAGAATTACCTATGAGGAGGCCATCGAAGAGCTTCAGGGCGCTGGAATGGACATCGAGTACGGAAAGGACTTCTCCATCCCCGAGCAGAGGAAGCTCGGGCAGATAATGGAGGACCCCTACTTCGTGATAGACTGGCCCACGGAGATGAAACCCTTCTATATTAAACCCTATGAGAACGAGCCCGAAATATCGCACGCCTTCGACCTCCTCTGCAACGAAATCGAGCTTGCTTCGGGCGGAACGAGAATTCACGAAAGAGAACTCCTGACCGAACGTCTCGAGGAACAGGGTTTGAGCCCCAACCAGTTCCAGTATCACCTTAAAAACTTTGACTGGGGTCTGCCCCCGCACGCCGGATGGGGTCTGGGAGTCGAAAGATTGCTGATGATCCTGACGGGAGCGGAAAATATACGGGAATGTGTGCTTTTCCCGAGAGACAGAAAGAGACTGAAACCCTGATATTTCTTATAAGGAGTCTGATAGTCCCTCTAGCTTGGTCATAAGCTGCGGATGGTTCTCCATTACCACTTGGAGCATTTTAGTGAGGCTTATTTCCTCGAAATCGACATCCTGTAGTGTATCGGCGAGATCGTCTAGTTCATCATCAGATAAATCTATGAGAATCTCCTTTCCGACGTTATACATATCCAACTTTTCGCCCATTCGTTCTCTCCACTTATCCTCGTATTCTTCCAAGGCATCTTTAGAGGTGTCTCCGTTCGAAACGGCCTTAGCCGCAACTTTGCCGGCGATCTCCCCCGCGCGCATGGACCAATCAATCCCACCGCCGGTGAGAGAATTAACCTGACGGGCCGCATCTCCGATCAAAATTATATCATCGCCGACCGTCTCATCCAGCGGGCCCGAAACCGGCACTCCACCTACGTTAATCTCGAATACGCGTGCATCGCTGAACTCGGGTCTGCCCCCCACGAAGTCTTTAAGATATTCTATGGAGGGTTTTTCCGAACGGGATGGAAGGACTCCTACCCCGACGTTTGCGATGTCCTCTCCTCTGGGGAATACCCAGGCGTAACCACCTGGAGCGGTCTTCTCACCGAAGTAAAACTCCATGGTGGATTTCGACTCGATGTCCGCTCCGACGAGTTTGAACTGCGAACCCGATTCCACGTCATCGGGGCTCAAATTCGTATCGAATCCGGCCCAGCGGGCAACCCTGGACATGACGCCGTCGGCGGCTATAACGAGGTTGGAATGAACTTCGCCGCGGCCCTCTCTGGAGCGGTAGGTAACTCCCTCTATCTCTCCATCGTCTTTTATTAGGCCGTCGACGAAGGTGCTCGTCATAATATCCGAGCCCTCCCGAACGGCCTTCACGGCCAAATCCCTGTCGAAAACTTTTCGATCCAGGATATATCCCATCTTCGACGCCGAGGTCTTCTGCTCTATCTCAACTGGCTTTCCGGAAGGCGAGACAAGTCTAGTGCTGTCTATTCTGTTAACCGCCCACCGGGGATTTACCTCGATGTCAAGCTCCTCGAGGACCTCCTCGGTCAGGGCCTCGCCGCACTGGACAGGTACCCCCAATTCCCGGCGTTTGTCGATCATTAAGACTTCGGTCCCGTTCTCGGCCGCAAGCCTAGCGGCCGTAGAGCCCGCGGGTCCCGCTCCCACCACCACGACATCGTATTCATTCTCCGGCAACTTCTATCGCCCCCACGGGACAAGCATCGGCACAGAGGCCGCACTCGGTACATCCTTCTTTGACCTTGACATATCTATCCATAACCTCGATCACATCGACGGGGCAAACGCTGGCGCAGGCACCACAGTTGTAACATTCGGAAATTTCTACCTTCAAGCTCATCACCGTTTATTTACCCAAATATTAGATATTAGCGGCTAAAAAATATATCCAATCCAAATTTTCCGGAAACTGGCTAGGACTCTCTCGCCATCTTAAATCCGTCGATCAGCCAATCCACGATGGTCTGAGCGAACAAATCCGGGGTATTCTGAATGGTCTCCGATTCGGGCATGTATCTTTCCACGAGCTGGTTCGTTACCCACTCAACATCGTCCAGCTTGTCGGAATTTTCCTCCATGAATTCCCAAGTGGCTTCGTATATCATCTCGGCCTGATCGAGAATATCCTTCACATCGGGACCGTAATACATGCCGAAGTGACCCAGACAGATGCTCTCAAAGTCTATCCCTCTGAGTTTTTCGAGGGTGGAAAGATAGGCATCCGAGTCAAAGGAAGGTGGCATGAAAGCGGGTATGTAGGTGGATTCATCGGTCATATCGGCTACCGCATCCGATACGAAGATGTTCCCGTTCCCTGAGTCGAGGAGAGAAATGCAGTCGGGCGTATGTCCTGGGGTTTCTATAATTTCAAGTTCAGTTTCGCCCAAATCCAGTTTATCTCCTTCCTCTATAGGATTTACCTCATCTATGGGCCGTAGTGTCTCTACTCCGAAATCGTATTCAAACTCAGAGGGATCCTTGAGCAAGGGGACAGCATCCGGATGCGCAAGAACCTCTACATCATGGTCCGACAGCTCCTCAAGAATGTCCGGAACCGCTTGAAAATGATCCCAGTGGGCATGGGAAATAACTATGTAATCCAAAGGCATCAGGTCAAAATCCTTCAGAGATTCGATTAGACCCTCCGCTTCCGAGGCGGTTCCTCCATCGATTAAAACGGTTTTTTCGTCCTCGACCGCGAACACGCTTGTTATCCCCGGCAGGCCCATCATTTCCATATCTATCAAATATGAATTCTCGTTTATCTTTCCGGGTTCGGTCTTATGTTTCAAATTCTCACCCCTCTAACGCTTTTTACTTTCAATCCAAGATATTTTAGGCGACAATATTTACCAAAGCCGTTCCTATCGAGCTTTATCGACGTCCACTTCGTAGAAGTAATAGAAGTCCGAGTCAACATCTTCCAAGCTTATCATTATTAAATCGCTCTTATCCAAATCGACATCGATTTCCTCAAGATATTTGGATTTAGCCTCTTCCTCTCCACCGGCCTCTAAAACTGCGAAATTATAAAAGACTGATTTATCCTCTTGGGATTGTTCGACTACCAAAAACTTTGACATCAGAGTAAGTTTATGCTTTTAGCCTAATAATTCCTGTCAAACCGGGCTATTCCCCGATCCAGCCTTTAAGAATCTATCATTCTTTTCCTTCGGACTTCTTGTAGTCCTCGTATTCCATAAACTTCAGCCTATCCGTGAGCTTGTAGTATGCATTGAGAATCGCGAATCCGCTGGCGAACCCTACAATTAAACCGAATCCCGTAAATATCATTACTGTCCCCCTAGTATAGGGACCAGAGGTCAGAGCTAAAACTAGGAGTATCGGTACAACGAAAGCAATCACTCCTACTATTACCTGTAAAAAGGCAAAATCCTTTCTAAATAGCATTCACAACACCCAACTGCTATTTTGAAGCATAATAACTTATTAAATTTGATATAAAAGCTGGATTTTCAAAAGATATCAGGTCGGATGGGGCTAAATCATTCCCAAAACATTGACCCTATTAGAAAAGTCGAGACTACAACAAGGGCGACTAAAGTTAAGGATACCGTGTAAGTTCCCGTAGAATCGAGAAAATATCCGAAAGCGACCGGCATTACAGTGGGTCCTATATTACCGAGGGAAGACATCAAAGCCGAAACCTTGCCCGCCGAGGAAGAAAGCCTATCATGCCTCGCAGGGGCTTTCAAAGTGAGAGTAAGTACCCCGGTGATAAGAAAACCTATGCCAAAGAGGATAGGAATTAGCACAAAACCGGATGCAAAAATTAGGACGAAAATTAAACCGGTCGCCAAAATTCCCAATACTGCAATTAGAAACCTTTCGCTCTCAAGCTTATCGGATAAATGTCCTATTACGGGCCCGCTAAATAGGAAACCGACCGACAGGGAAGATCCCGCCACTTCTTCAAAAAATTTCATTTTCAGAACCTTCGTAATCCAGGTCGCCAGGGTATCATAGCTCCCCATGCAAGCTATCATGAAGAAGGTGAGGACCCAAACATATCGGTCTTTCAGAATTCTGGAGAAATCTTCAAAATCATAACTGGGGCTCTCCTCCATGGAGCTATCGGATAATAGCCACCAAAGGAAAGTCACAGCCAAGGCTACAAGTCCATAGATAAGCAAAATTGTTCGCCATTCCATCGTCTGAAGTAAAATTGGAGTCAGAGCAAGAGCCGTTCCATTCCCTACGGCAAATCCTGAAACATAGACCCCAGTTCCAAATCCGGTTCTCGATGATATCCACTCCTTGACCAATGGTGGTAGGCACGGGAGAACCGAGGCTAGACCCAATCCAAGTCCGAACTGAGCTACTAAAAGAACCAAGTAATTAGGAGAAAAACTTCGAATGATAGCCGAAGCCGAAATTAGGGGCAATGAGAACTTTAGAATTTTGGAATATCCGAACCTATCTACCAGAAAACCCCAAGGAATTCTCAGAACAATCAGGCTGACCATGACCATGGAAAATACAATTCCGAATTCGGTATTCGATATATTCATCTCACTCATAATTTGATCGACCATAGGTGCAGTTCCGAAAAGAAGGAGATGAAGCATGAAAGCTATTAGAAAAGATAAAACAAGCATGACCCATTTCTGCCTATCAGAGTCATCTCGAAATATCCTCATCCTTTCGACCTCGTCAACATTCCGGACCCTACAATTCTTCTCTTAGAAATTTTAAAACAGAAATAAAGAGATTGGCTTTTGAACAGTCAGAAATCGGATAGAGTCTTCTGATTCTCATCCTTACGTGCCCTCATAATCCTCGCGGGTAGCTCAAGATTTCCGTAACTTCCCCCACCTCCAGGATCTATTTCCAATTTTCCCTTTCTGAAAGCCCGGATCATCGTGGCGATATCGGAATCGGAAACTTCCCTTATCTCGGTTACGGGAGCGTCGACCAAAACCGATATTTCATTTCCAAAATGTTCAACTAGTTCGTTCCAAACTCTCTGGACATCGGGGGAGCGGGGATTGGATCGGTCCCAAGCTAACGTAATTACTTCCGACAGAGGTGCTATATGAGTATAGTCGGGGCGAAATGAAGGATGCCGGGGAGTTTCGCGATCGGCGAGCTCATTTACCCTGTTTGAAACACCTTTCTTTATGGAGCCGTCACAATCGTCGCACTGCCAGTCTCGCGATTCTGCATCCTCCAATTGAAATTTTTTATGGCATCTGGAACAGGCGGTCAAATGGTACTTCCCCAACCTTGGGTCGAGACCCACATTCAAGGTAATATTTTTTCTCCCTTTGATAGAATCGAAAAGCTCCCGGGAGAGGGGCTCCTCGAGCTGAAAGCGGTTGAACTCCCTTCCCAGCTTGTTGGGCCAAGGGCTGTGGGCATCGGAATTAGAAAGAAAGACAATATCGCCCAATTCGTCGATCCGATCGGCCATATAGGTGTCGGCGCTGAGCCCGAGCTCCAAAAAATCCACATTTTTAGCCTGGTCTTCGTAGCACTCCTCCATGTTATCAAACTCCTTGAAAATGCTGGTCCAAGGTGTGAATGCATGACTTGGTCCGATCAGGCATCCGGAATCCACGGCCTTTTCCACGATAGCAGGGGGATCCAATTCGACACGGGGTCTTCCATCAATGTACATATCGGGTGAGTAGGAATCTAACTTCTCCCTGAGCTCTTCGACCTTATCTATGGAAGGAAAAAGAATTACGTGATGTATCTTGTCGGTATCCTCGACTTCTACCGTCAGAACAAAATTGGTTCCATGGGTTGGATGACGATACGTACCCTCTCCCACCCTCTGAAGCTTCTCCTCCATTTTCTGGGCCCATTTGGAATGTAATATATCTCCCGTCCCCACAAAATCCAGACCCTTGAGGGAAGCTTGCTCCGCTATGGTGTCGAAAATCATCCTGTCGGAAGTTGCACCAGAATAATTTCCGTGGATATGGAAGTCGGCAGTAAAAGATCGGGGCAAAGGGGATCTTCACCCTATATACGAGAGATCTTCCTCTCCGGCCTCTTCTCCGCCGGGCGGGCCCTCGCGGAGCTTCTGTTCCTTACGCAGACGGCTGAGAATCTCTTCCGTCTTTTTCGCTCTTTCATCGAGTTTGCTTAAATCGACCTCGAAGTCCAGTAAATTCTCCAACGATTCGAGAACGGCTTGAGCGGAACGATGATCCACCAGCATGCCATGAGTCTCTCCCAAGAGCACGTATCCAGCTATATCGCGTTTCTCTCCCAACCCCAAGAGTAGGCCGGAGATCCCGAGAATGGGGCCGGAGTCTTCCTCTATATCTATTTCCTTCTCTCTGTACTCCTCCAAAACCTCATCCGAATTGGAAGCGCCGACTACCTTGGGTTTGGACTTGGAATGTTTACCGGTAGCGTATCCTCCGAGAGCATATATTTTGTCTATCCCCATATGATCGGCCAAATCAAGTATTTTGTTGGTAACCTCGTAATGTCCTTCGGAGGAAGTGGCCTGAACATCGCCGGCGAGTAAGACCAAGTCCTTGCCGTCAATCTCGGCATGATAGAAATTGACCTTAACTAGATCCAGAACTCCATCGGAATTCACAGTTACGTGGTGAGGGAAATATGGAGAGATCATTTCACCGAATTTCTCCGCGTCCAGTTCTTCAACCAAGTGATCCACGGCCAACTTTCCCACATAGCCTATTCCTGGTAAACCTTCAATTAAAACCGGGTTATCCAAATCGGGTTTTTTATTTAATCTAAACTCTGATTCATTCTTCATTTTTATCCAAATCCATGGTCTGTCTTTTCAACCTTCTGCGGTACTCCCCATACTTATCTTCCGGTGAAAACTTTGCCGGATGTGGCGAAACCGTTTCCTTGCCGCATTCGGGACAGCTTTCCTGAAGAGTATATATACCGCAACTCTTACATTTCTTCATCTTCAAGTTATTCCTCTTTTTCAGTATAAAATTCTCCTTCTCCCCCGTCCTCTTCGACAATTGAAATCGCTTCCTCGGCTGCTTCGCGCAATATATTTTCGGCTTCCTTGTAGGAGGGGGCCGTGACTTGAAGGGAATAGGTGGGTGCTCCTACATATTGAACCTCAACTTGAGATGAATTGGAACTATGCTCCTCGGCCTTCTGGAGTGCCGAACTTACTACTTCGACTCCTTCCGGGCTCGTCGTCTTCAAATCTACAAAACCCTTTACCTCGACAACTGGAGGCTCAACGCTCGTCTCTATCAACTCCATGAGGGTATCTATCCACACGTCATCGACATCCAGCTTCTCTTCCAACGCCTCCCGGCCTCTTCTAGCCGCCTCCTCAAAGACGGAGTAGAGGTCTCCCTCTTCCTCCTGTAAAGGAAAACCTACCTTTTCATAAGCCGCGTCCAAATCCTCATCAATCCTTTTAGCGGCCTGATCGAGCAGGTTTTCGGCTTTCCTTGCGCGCTTCCACTGCTCGGACTTCCAACTTCGCTGGCTATCCTTGACCCGTCTTATAGAGAGGTCGATTTGTTCCTTTTCCTTGTCGACACCCAGAACTTTGCATACTGTTTTTTGACCTTCCTTCACATGCCTCCTGATATTTTTAATCCAACCGGAGGCGATTTCGGAAATGTGAACCATTCCTTCTTTGTCGCCATATTCATCCAAAGTAAGATAAGCTCCCTGATCGAAGACCTCCTTCACGGTACACATGACTAGTTCGTTCTTCTCGGGCCAATCCCACCTTCGACGTACCATGGGACTCACCCCACAATCTCCAGGATGTCCGTGTTTATCTCGGCCTTTCCTCCGGTAGGAATCGCCAACGTCTTTCCGCAGACCTCACAGTCGACCCTGCTCGTGGCATGGCTAAATACGACCTGCTCGTTCTCGCAGTCCTCGCACTGAACCCTCACGAAACAAGGAGTCTGAGATTCAACTTTTGCCATCATTATTCCCCTATATTTAGTCTAGTTGTCCTCGGACCGGTCCTAACCTGCTTCTTCCCACATTCGGTGCATTCCAGGACTATGACCGCTTTCTCGGAAACCTTGGGTCCGCCCTTTTGCTTGGGTCTGGGCTGTCCTCCATATCCTGCCTTTACCCTCTTAAACTGTCGCTGGCCCCAGCTGTCGGACCTCGGCTGACCTGAACTCTCCTTCTGGACTTTATGCTCGGTATGAGCATTGCAGTTAGGACAGTGCGTCCTCATCTTATCGGGATACTTCATTCTCTATCCTCCTATGCATTACTATGGTGAAAGAGAAGGGTACAAAAGTTTTAGTATTTTCCCCCTAGGACCTCTTAACCTTCAAAATCCTAGCCAAACCCTGCTGTGCCAGGATTTCAGCGGATTTTCCAGGCATATTTGCTATCTCTCCCTCCTGGAAAGGACCATAATAACGTAAATCAGAGGCAGTTATCGGTTCGGAGATATCGGATAAGATTAGGATGAGCTCGTTGGATAGCTCCTCAGGGGGCTCCAGTTCGGGTTTTCCTTCCACTATCGGTCCTATTAGCTCACCGCGCAAATCCTCCAGGCTCTCTCTAATCTCCTCGAAGGCCTCTTTCTCGGAAGCCAGGAGATTTAATTCTCCCTCCCCAAACAAATTATCCATCATTTTGAGTGAGCGGAAGAGATATATCTCCTGAACCATCTCAAGAACATGCTTTAGCTCTACCTGGAGAAGATCCCTGCGAAGACCTTCGCTTCCTCTTAATTCCTTTTTTATCTCCATGGCATAGTTGGCAACCCTTTCATAGAAATCATCAGATAGTTCGGTTAACTCTCTCGAGATTTTCTCCTCCAGCCATTTATCCTCGATTTGTGAAAGGGTGAATTTTTCCATTTCTAACTCCCTTCCTGCAAAAATTTTGGTACCGCTTCATCCAAGGAAAAGTCATCTATATCTTGTATTTCGGTGCATATCCTGCTCACCGTCGAGTGTAGCGACGAAGGGACTCTCAATATCCTCTTTTTATCTATTGTAACTTTTCCATCCGTATATTCCGAATTAAGCCTGGTGAAAAGCTGCATTATCTTTTTAAAGTAATTTGAGCCAATTCCCTCCAAATCCTGAATACCTTCCATATTTCCTTCCTTTATTAACTCCTTGACTCTATCCTTTTCATCCATAATCCTTTTTGCAGCCGATCTCCGGATATCCTCCTCCATCAAGTCCTCCTCAGAAAGATTTTCGAAGGTCCTTAAAACTCTCTTCCTAAAAACTTCGGGATATCCCAAAGTCAGGGTGATATCTGGTGGGACGATGTTTCCCGTAATATACTCAACCAACTGGGAACGGGTGGCTTGACCCATCTCCATAATGGAATCGTCCGAAACCCTGATGTGAAAACCCCGGCCGGAATAAACGTAGGAAATATCCTCCAGTCCAAGATTTGAGCTTAAGGTGTCCCCAAATTCCGCCGTAACCCTCCTTGCGTCGTTCAGACAAAGTTCGCAGACGCTCTCCCCCGTGCAATTGCAGGATTTGAATGGTAGGTCCTTGGCATCAATGTCGAAAGCGAGTTCGGACTTCAACCATTTCTTCCTCTGAGACGGCTTCTCATAGAGGGCTACACTGCTGTAGACCGCATAGGGATAGTTGTCATTTAAATAATCCGAGAGTTCATCGGGAGTCATAAACTGGTTATACCTGTCGCTGGGGCCGCTCCCATCGTGATCGAAGCCGAATTCCCTGAGTGAGAGGGAGTGGAGAACATAATCCGGGAGGTCATTGAGCGACCATTCATTCCTATAGTAACTCTTCCTATCCTCTTCAGTGGCTTCGCGCATTTCCATCATTTTATTCTCCCTCCGAACTCGAACCTTGAGAAAGTCCCTTGTAATAGTAAGTTAAGGGGTTCTTCACATCGGAGCAAAGTTCATCGGGGTGGCAGAGGCCCGGAGCCTCGGACTTAATCTTGCGACAATTTGGAGGTCTGTACCACTTAGATTTTCCGCTATCCCTCATTCGTGGTTGTGTGGTCATTCCAAACCCCATATGGTAGTAAACGTTCGCCTTCTCCTGAGGTTGGTCCTCAAATAATGGCGGCTTACAATTTTCTGCAGCCTGAAAAATCAGTGGAATCACATCCTCTTCTATGACAGAAATATCGTCTATGAAGTCCGCTATTCTATTGACTGCCTTTCCTGATGGAGAAACTCTGGCATACGAGAGAAACGAGGTTAGCAAAGCTATCACTCCGTAATTCCTATTACCGGATTCGACTCCGCCCAGAACGGCCTTCACACAAGGGGGGAATGCCTCATGCTTGAGCTCTCCCCTCTCTATACCTTCGGCCTCCGTATATGTTTCCTGCTCGGGGACGATTCCGGAAATCCTTTCCCCGACCTTCTCCAATACCTCGGTCGGAGGGCCCCTCCTCGAAAACTTCTCATATAGGTCGGAGATATACTCCTCGGCCTCACTACTCACATAGTTAGCGAAAAAATTCCACAGTTTTTTAGGAGTAATAACCGCCCATCCATCTATAATATATTCCTCAGTAAGATCGATGTGCCTATGTTCTATGAGGGGGATTAAATCGGTCCACCTAATCGCGTACTTGGGAAGGTACTGGGCCAAGGTTTCGGAGGTAAGTTCATTCTTTTCCGGATCTATCCCGTCCTTTTCAAGCTCCAGATCCCTCAGCTTGAGGATATCTTCCTCAGGTATTTCCGTGGTCCCTAACTCTTTACCATCTTCCTCGTCCAATTCCCTGAATCGAAAAGAACGCTCTATCACATCAAGACATAGATCCTCATATCCTCTCCTGAAAAGGTCGAACATTCTATATCTAATCGTGTCCCTAGTTCTTTCGGTGACCGTGCGAGCTTCATTGGAATATGGATAAGAAACTGAAGCGACGCCCTGACACATAAGATAAAAGGAAAGCACTTCTTCTCTCGTCTCCTCCTCGTCGAAATCCACTCTTACTTCGGGTCCTGCTTCCCAATCTACCCTCTCTACAGCCCTCTCAATAATCTCACCCGGCAAATCGTCAAATGGCGGGGACTCGTTTACGATTTTCTTTCCTTCGTCAGAAAATGGATTCAAAACGGCGGCGTACCTATTATCTGACATCGCCACCCCTACTCAGTTTCCACTCTAGGAGCCAGCAAGAATTTTAGATGTCCATCTCCATCAGCTATTCGAAAAATTATCTGAATTGGTAAATCGATTCCATGATTGATCTCGACGATTTCACTGGAACTTGCGGCTTTGAACATGTCCTCCAAATATTCAATATTATACATAGCCTTCGAGGGTTCGTCTACTTCCAGCTCCTCAAGTCCTTCATCTCCCTCCGACAATTCCATTTCAGCGCTTCCGGTATCGCTCTCAATTCCCATCAAAAACTTGTTATCCTTCAACTCGAACCTGACATTGTCTCCTACCAAGGCTGCATCTTTAAGACCCTCTTTAATCGCTCCCGCCTTGACTCTCGCGAAAGCGGTGAAATCCAAATCCGGTTCCGGGAGCTCCTCTTCCTCCAGTTCCAACAAAGGCAAACTGAATCTTCGAGTCGAAGCCCCGATAAATTCCAGATCCAGCTGACTTCCATTTTCATCGAATTCGAAAATGGCCTGATCATTGTTGTTCGCCCGGGAAATTATCTTGTCCATCTCAGTGAGATCTACCCCGAGCTTCGATGGTTCAGTCAAATCGTATTCTGAAAAGGCATCTGCGGAAAGTTTGAAATCCGCCAGTGCGACATGGGATGGATCCATAGCATTCATCTCTACTCCATCCTTCTTGAACTCAAAATCAACCTCATCGATAAGGTTTGAAATAGAACCGATACAACTCTTCCAGACTCTGGAATTATCCATTTTCAATCTCAAAAATTATCCCTCTGCCATGAACCTATTGTTCGAGTTCCTTTTCAAATTTTCTTACTTCATGTCTTACCTTCTTGTACAGATCGAGATCCAAACCATCCAATCTCTGAATTATTTCGGCATGAATCTCGTGGGAATCCTCTATATTCAAAGGGGTTCCGAAAACTCTAACTTTCGACCCCACCTCGATATCCTTGACTAGTCCGGGATCTTCAAACAATACATTCAATTTTCCGGTTCCGTCATCGATGACGAAGGTAGACTCCTCCCTATCAACCACTAGACCAACAACCTGAACTTGCTCGTCAGCCGTCTTTATCTCGGATATTCTCCGAGGTTTAGCCGAGGGACGGTACTGAGAGTTAAATCCGTTCATTTGATTTGCCCTCTAATATTCTCTCCAAGTATGACCACATTTTACGCAACGATAAAATCTGGTAGTAGGCTCGTCGGCACTTCTAGTCTGATGCATCCACCAGTAAGCTTTCCCATGTCCACATTCCGGGCACTTCTTGGAAGTCTTCGGCATGCTTTCCTGTTCCTGATCAATCACGGCGGTTTCTTCCTTCTTCTCTCCTTCCTCAACTAATTTGTAGGATTCCTCGCTGGATTCGCCTTTTTTCTCCACGTGATCACATGACGAGCAGACCAGTAATACTTCGCCATCCTCCTTTTCGGGATTCATCAAATTTCCACACTCGGGACAAAACTCCATCAATATCACCCAGATTTGAATTCCTTTAAAATTTTATCATGGTCAAACGCAAGTTTGTTCCATGGGATATCTTTAAAAATTTTTACTTCTTCGGCGTCGGTATCGGGTCTAAGTTCTCCTCCTTTCCGAGAAGCGGAATAGCAAATTGAAACCATATGCCCTCTTGGGTCTCTACCGGGGTCAGAATAAACACCAACCAACTCCTCCAGCTCGACTTTCAGGCCCGTTTCCTCCTTCGCTTCCCGGCGGGCAGCATTCTCGACGGTCTCTCCGTATTCTACAAAACCTCCGGGGATCGCCCACTTTCCTTTGAAGGGGTCATTTTTTCTCCTGATAAGAGCTATACCTTCATCGGTTTGAAGTATTATATCTACAGTTAGGGACGGCTTATCGCTTTTACTCATTTCAACCAGTCCAAATAGATGGATACCCTAGATAGGGAATAGAAAATACAACCTTTCCCTTAACCTCACTAAAACTTATTCCTATCTCTACTTGATCCTCATCAAGAGCATCGCCATGTGTGCAAATATATCCTTCCTCTAAGTTTATTTCATATACCCGGTGGACGATAGGTTTTCCATACGCTTCTCCAAACATGACTACGTCGCCGACTTGGATGTCATTAAATGAGTCTACCCCTTTAATGAAAATCAAATCGCCCTTTTGGATGCCATTCTGAAGTGGGAAATTCTCGGGATTTATCCCCCTCTCAATATAGAAATCCTTCCAGCCGTTGTCCGTGTGGTGCATGCTACCGGAGGATACTCCCCTCATCGGCGTAGACGACTGTAAGGACAAAATCAAAATTCCCCTAATTCCAAAGAAAAGCACCCCTACTAAAAGGAAAATAGAAACAAGGCTACGAACAAATGGACTAATTCTAGTGGAATTTAGAACATTGGTTCTAGGATAACTCACTCTCAGACCCTCCCGACACTTTCTCCTCGCGATATCCCTGTGGCAATTAAGTGGGCCAACCTAATAGGTTCCGGGATTGAACTTCTAGTGGTTGCCATTGAAATTACCTTCTTAGCATCTTCCTTTTTTATTCCTTTTGCCTGAATGTAAATAGTTCTTTTTTGGCCGCTTGGATCCTCAACCTCGACATTTATAATTTCTCCTGCAGAATTTAATATCTCCCACCTTTCCTCCCATTCCGGCAGATTCTGAAGCGCCTCCCTAACAGAATCCATATCGGGCTCTTCTCTGGAAACGACTATAACCGGTAGACCTGTCTCTTCAAACACTTTTTTTATGTCTAAGACATTAAATCCGCCGAAGGTGATCCCGCTTGTTATAACCACCCTTAGCTGCTCTTTATGTCTGCTCTGTTCGATCATATCGATGATAGTCCGAGTCGAATCCATTCCGTCTATCTCGATATCATCGACGATTATCCCATCAACCCACTGTCCTCCCCTCATTACTACTCCAACTAAACAGGTCTCCTCCTGGTTGTGAGACTCGAAGGAACCGTCATCGATTCCCAAAATTCTGATTTCCGACTTAATACTCCTAAATTTGGCTTTCTTCAAAGTCGATCATCTTAGATATAGTTAACAATATGTTTTTGAATCCTTCCTCTGCACCCTCAAAGAGCTCGCTTCTTTTCTCAAGATTTCTTCCTTTTAAAGAATTTGACAAAATATCGACCGCCTCTTCTATGCTCATATTTTCGTTGAGCCACGCATAGGCAATTATAGCCTCTGCAACATCGCCAAGCCTGTGTCTATCAACTCTCGAGGGAGCTAAATTCCTCAATCCGGCTTGGGTCAAAGCTTCCGAAAGAACTCGATTTGGGGCCCTAGCTCCGCCCGGTTTATCCTGGGCTAGTGATTTGGACAAAGAATAGATTAAATTAACTAGGGCATCGCCCAATTTAGCCAAATCCTCATCGAGAAAAGCTTCCTCTGGTTTGGAATATTTAGATAGTGATTTAAAAGGCACTACTCCAACGCCCTTTCAAATTTATTGAGGACTTCCTCGTAATCATTGCCGAGGTTCTTGGCCGCCCGGATCAAGGCTCTTTTCGGAGACTTTTTCTCAGTGGTCTTGACATGCATTACCGGTTCACCCAGAAGAGGATGGTCGATATTGTATGCAGCGGTCTCTATCCTCTCATCCTGGTGGAGCTTCTTCCTCAGCGCATTGGAGAAAGCATGTCCTTCTCCGATAATCTTGACCTTCATTTTTGTACCTTCCTTTTTCAACAACTCAACTTCCATCAGAACACCACACAACACACTAACATGCTTTATACATTTATTAGAGTTTTTGATTAGAAAGATATTGTCCGAATATTATGAGGTTCTTGAATCCTCCACCAGTTTGCGAATCTTTCTGGAGGTCCCTTTAATCTCCTCCTCGGACCCGTAGATAGAAATTTCTACTGAAGAGGGAGTTGAATCGAGGTCTATGTCCGCATTTAATTCGGTTATACCTTCCACTATACTAATCAATTGCTCGCTATCCTCAATTGGAAAGTTCAGTACTTTCTTGCCCTCGGACATTTTTTACAAGATACCTTGTCGATAATCATTTGCCGTCTTGCGGCCCTCTATATTTCCGCAATTCGGGCATTTGAGTTCGGAATTTACTTTCTCCAACTCGTTGCGACATTCAGAGCAAAATCCCACAAGAACGCCTAAATTCTCATCGACGACGGAAAGCTTTACCGAATTTTTACCGACACTCGTTACTCGAGCTCGAATAATATCGGCTGGCTTAAACTCATCCTCGATTTCCTCTACATAGTCCTCCGAAATATTCGAGATATGAATAATAGCATCTCCCGAAAAGGAAATCTCTCGATTCTCATTTCCGCGAATCGCCGCAATGTCTATGTTTGCGATTTGCCCTCTTATGTTATCTACCTGACCTATCACTATGTCCCCTTCATTCATGGCAGGCGGGATGCCTGTCTTCGGGTGCACGGAAATCTTCTTGGAATCGGCGTCCATGAGCACAATTCCAGTTCGAGAAGAGTAAATGCTATTACTCTCTTCATACACTCCCTCATCGGGAACAAACTCCTGAGTTGTCGCCAGAAAATCTCCTGGCACTACAAAATCTCCAGTGTCGACTTCTTCTTTCATAATTTATCTACCTCCTGACAATTCTATAAAGGTCAACTTTAAACCTATGCACATCCTTTTTATGATATCTAAATTGAGATGGAATGTGAAATTCCATTTCTATTCTATTTGTGACTTTTCCACCTTGTTCTTTTATTCGGCTTGATATAAAATCCCTGTTTTTTGGAACCGCTTTGTGGATGGAATACACCTCCTCACCCAGCTGAATGGCCTTTTCTAAAAAGTCCATGTCTGCCCCTCTTTTCTGCACGCCGAAGGGAGGGTTTTGGATTACGGTCTCTACATTAGGAGAATCTATCTCCCTTACATCTGCATTTATCCAGTCTATCTCTACTCCCGCTTGTTCGGCATTTTTTCTTGCTATATCAAGAGCCTTCTCATCGATATCAATGCCCACAACCTTCTCGGCACCCAGTAGGGCGGCTCCGATAGCCAAGCGCCCGGTTCCACACCCTAGGTCTAGCACCAATTTTTGGGCAATGGAGTTATGAGAATGAGCCAGCTGGAGTAGCCTAGCGGCGACATCTCCTGGCGTCATATATTGCTCAATTTCCGGTTTTGGATCCGGATGAGAGTCCAACTTTTGTAATGTTATTTCGAGTTCCTTCTTTTTCAAAAAGTCACCTTTCAAAATTAATTCCGATTTCATCGAGACGATAGGGTTCCCAACTCTCCTCCCCGACCATGACCCTCGCCTCAAAAGGGGTTAGAATGGGTTCCTCATATATCCCCTCGTCGGATATCGGTATACGGGGACAAGCTGTGTTTATGAACGCATCAAGTTGATAGTCCTTCAATATATCGGGCGTCAACTCATCGGCCACCAAAATGTATGTCCTGCAGCCTGTCTTCTCCAACATCTCCGATAAATCCCCCGCAAGGTCTAGTCTGTTTTGGCCCTTCTTTTTACTAGCTAGTATGCCTAGTTTTTCCATAGATTTGGCTTTTGAAATTAAAGCAGCTCTTTTCCGGAGAAATTTATCCTTTTCTTGATTTATCTTTTCATAACTATCCGAAACTGGATTTACGGCGATAACGGGTTTATCAGTGGCCAACGATAATCCGAGAGGGTGAAAATCCCCAGTTCCTATATAAACAAATCCGTCGACTTTCTCCTCAACGGAGCGAGCGCTACCCCAGTCACAGCCCAAAATTTGTCCTGGATACTTGGAGCGGGGGCCCGGATCCCCAATGATAGATTTTATCCCCTCATTCGCCAAGAAATCCTGAACCTTTTCCAAGTAATGTGAGTGCTGTACGGTGGAAGTCAGGCCCCAGATGGACTCTCGGAGTTCGTTCAAGGATTTCTCTAGGGCCTCGAAAGGCTCCACTTCCATCCTAGCCTCAACAAAAAGGGTCGGAATTGTTGTGGGAATTCCCATATCGGAATGACCGTAATGAACCAATGCATCGCATCCTAAATCTTGTGCATCACCGTCGGCGATATCACAAGCACCGTAGCAACTGGTAGCCAAAACGAAAGTTTCGCAGTTTTCTTCTCTGAAAACTTTATCAATCTCCGCCAGATGGGGACGTAGACCCGAAGGGAGTTGTAGAGCGGCTTCCTTTACTTCGTTCTGCCTTAAGAATTCCCTTACTTCGTCCGGCTCAAAGTCATATACGATGTTCATGGGGATAGTAGAACTCCGTAAATTTTAGAATATGAAAGTCTATTCTGATTTTTCCAATTGATTCCTGGCGTAAGTGAGCATCAACTGCCTCTCCGTACGATTGACCATCTCTCTAACCTCATGGACGGCGTCGGGATTGGCAGAAACACTAGTTATTCCATACCTAACTAGTTTCTCGACCACATCGGGGTAACTGCCCGCTTGCCCACAGATGCTTGACTCTACATCCGCCTTGTTACATTCCTTGATTACCCTTTGAATCAACTTCTGGACTGCAGGATGCCTCTCATCGTAAAGTTTAGCAATTCTCTCATTATCCCTATCGACGGCCAGTGTAAATTGTGTTAGATCGTTTGTCCCGAAACTGACAAAATCGATGCCTTCCTCGATGAATTTATCAATAATCAAAGCGGCTGCGGGGATTTCGATCATGATGCCCACATCAATATCGTCGTGCGGCTCTAGTCCGACCTCTCTAGATAGGCGCTTGAAACGCTTCAGTTCATCTGGATGCTGCGCCATTGGGAGCATTACTCCCAGATTGGAATAACCTTCCTCTACAACGTTCTTAATCGATTTGAGCTCGACTTTCAAAATTTCCTGTTCCTTGGGTTTATCCGGGTCCACAAATCTTCTGACGCCTCGCCATCCGATCATCGGATTGGGTTCCTCCGGTTCCTCCTCCCCACCTTCTAGATTCCTAAACTCGGCAGTTTTCAGATCCAAGGTCCTATACCAGACGGCATGGGGAGAAAACGCATCGGCTACGGTCTTAAGCCCTTTCATGAACTCTTCCATCATTCTCTCCTCCCCGCCTTCTTCGATAAGTTTCCGTGGATGTTTACCTATAGTCAAAAGCATATGCTCGGCTCTGAGAAGACCGACTCCATCTGCATCTGTATCCTCTGCAACATCTTCCGCAATGTCTGGAAGGCTAATATTTACCTTTACATCCGTTGCTGTGGGAAGAGCGGCAGGTGCTGCCGCGGCAGCGGGAGCTGCCTTTTCAACTTCCTCCTCTTCAGGCTTCTCGAGACCCTTGTAAACTGATCCGGAAGAACCGTCGACGGTTACCTCCATTCCTTCCTCCAAAACTTCCGTAGCATTGCCAGTACCCACTACAGCTGGAGTGCCCAGTTCTCTGGATACTATGGCGGCGTGGCAGTTATGTACGAGAATTGGCGTCAAGTGCTCTGTAAACACGATATAATTATGGTTATCTTCTACCTCTAAGTTGTAGACCGGTCTCTCTCCCACCTCCCGAACTTTTTTAATTCTCCGACCGCGCAAATCGGAATTGATCGACATTTCCAGTTCTCCTTTTACCTTCCCAGATAGCTTGTGTAAAGCTCGATCTTCTAGCTTGTCCGCATCGATTAAAAGATTCTTTTTCACGTAGGGTTTTATTCTACCCTCTGTATTTACCTGATCTACGATATCCTGTAGAATCTGTCTGGCAGGTAGTAATTTTGTGCCGAGTGCTTTGTCCCTTACTCTTCCATCGACCCGATGGGTAAGTTCCAATATTCTCTCTAATCCTTCAACAATCTGTATATTGTAAATATTTCGATTCTTGTATACCTGGGGAAGTATTCCCAATCGGAGACAAGCCAAAATTATCGGCTCTGCCATGTCATTATTTGCATAAATGTGGACTCTGCCACTTTCATGACCATCATGAAAAGAGCCGACTCCATCGATGAACCCCGCAAGGAAATTGGCGACAAGCTCCTTTTCGGCCCGTAAAATAAATTCCTGAAGGTTATCTTCAATATCAAGAAGCCTCTTAGCTGGTTCTTTTCTTTGACACTCGTATCGGTTGGGCTTACCGCTTACCTCATCACCTCGGATGACCCCAACAGATTCGTCTTCTCCCCTATCGACTAACTCAGTGCCAAATTCTTGGCTAAAGTTATCACGAACTGTGTTAATAAACTCTGATTTTTCCGAAGTGCTTTTCTGTCTGAACGTGACTCTGCCCCGCCTAGAATCTAATTCTATACAACCATCGGAAGCCAAAGCACCGGACATATAAGCCATATTCTTCGAGCAGATTTCTCCTCCATCATGCGCTATTGGAGTAGGAACAAAATCAACTGCTGAAACCATTTCCGATTCGTCGATCACATCTTTGAGTTCCTTCTCGATCAAATCTCTATCATCAAAAACCATCATCCCGTGATCGGGAGTCGCTTTCAGCGTATTTCTCTTAGACCTCCCAGTTTGTGACGCAGCTACCTCCCAAACTTCCGAAGTACGCTTTGTAGAACCTAATACCTCTTTCCATTCTGCAGTCAAAGTTTCAGGATTGACAGTAAGTACCCGGACGTTTGGCTCTTCCATTTTGTAAATTTCTTCTATTGGAAGAATTCCTCTATCCGTCAAAACCCTTGTATCACCCGTAAAGCAGGTTGTCCCTCCTTCATCGGTCACGATGGCGGCTGCTCGGCGCATTGCAGGGACCCAGTCCGGGGCGGTCATATCCGCAACGAGGATATCTCCCTTTTCTACCTTCTTAATATCTTCGGCGCTCGGGATAATCTTGACCTCGCCTGAAGCACGGCCTGGGCTGGCGCCTAGACCCTTTATAAGAACTTCGGTCGGGCCCTCTTCGGCCTCCTCCACTTCTTCCTCCTCTTCGCCGTAGAGAACTGTTATTGGCCTTGACTGGACCAAGTAAATCTTCCCGTCTTCTTCCGCCCATTCGGCATCTTGGGGGTTGCCGTAATGCTCTTCAAGCTTGGCTCCCAATTCGGCCAATTCCGCAGCTTCCTCGCTCCCTATAACCTGAGCTTCCCTCTTCTCGGAAGGGGTTGCCTTTTCCATGGTCTCACCTGTATCGGGATCTCGAACGATCATGGCTTCCTTGGAACCTATCGTGGACTCAATAATCTCCTTGCTCTCTTTATCGACAATGTAGGTATCCGGTGTGACAGATCCGGACACTACCGTCTCACCGAGCCCCCAATTCGCTTCGATTACTACCTTTTCCTTATCCCCGGTGGAGGGGTGTGATGTAAATAGGACCCCGGCCTTCTCGGAATTAACCATCTTCTGAACTGGAACCGAAATCAAAACGTCTTCGTGAGCGTAATCGTTTTTTTCTCGATAGAATATAGCCCGGTCAGTGAAGAGTGAAGACCAACACTTCTGGACATATTCGATTAATTTTTCTTCCCCCGAAATATGGAGGTAGGTCTCCTGCTGCCCAGCAAAAGAAGCGTCCGGCATATCCTCGGCTGTGGCCGAAGACCTAACCGCCACAGAAACATTGGATTCTTCGGTTCGATCTGAAAGCTCTCGGTAGGCTTCTATTATATCTTCCTTGAGGTCTTCGGACATTTTGGCTTCCAAAATGAGATTCCTCACCTTTTCACCTGTCTCACTCAAAGAGTCGGAATCATCTACGTCCACGTCTTTCAAAAGGGAATTTATCTCTTCAATTATTCCTTCTTCCTCGACAAACTTCTCGTAAGCTTGAGCAGTGACTACGAATCCAGGTGGTACAGGTAAACCGGCGTTGATCATTTCCCCAAGGCTTGCTCCTTTTCCTCCTGCTACACCTACATCCGATTTTGTAAGATCTTCAAACCACTCTACGTTTTCCATTTTCTTATCGCTCCATATAGTTGACAGGGTACAAATTTTTAAAAATTATGATAAAAATCTTTTCGTTTCATATGAATTGTGGGACAGAATTTTACATTATGTTAAAAATTTAACCGCTTTAAACCTTATTTTCATCGTTTTGAACAAGAAAAACCTAGATGAACTTTACTCCATCACTAGATTCAAAAGCTATATTTCCAAAACTTTGAGTCTCACTCTTTGTGTTCCTTAGAAAGATGAACGTAGTGTTCCGAAGCCATTTTAATAACTTTCACTTGATCTTCCGTTATCTCTTTCTTTATTTCTCCAGGGGTACCGGCGAGAAAAGACCTTTCGGGGACCTCCATCCCTTCACCAACGAGACTATTGGCGGCAATTATCGATTCATTGCCGATCTCTGCTCTTTCCAAAACCGTTGAATTCATTCCGACGAGGACTCTGTCTCCTATCTCTCTTCCGTGTATCACAGCTCCATGTCCTACGGTACACTCATCACCGATATCGACTTCCCCATCCGGGCTTACGTGAATTACAGTATTATCTTGGATACTGGTTCTTTCACCTATCCTTATCGATCCTCCATCTCCCCTGATTACAACGCCTGGCCAAACGCTGGTCTCCGCGCCTATTTCAACTTCTCCGATTACTACTGCCTCCTCGTCGACGTAAGCAGAATCGGCAATACTGGGTTCATTCCCCCTAAACTCTCTAATCATATTTTTAACTCCGATATACGGAAATATTTGGCTAAGATCTAATATTTTTTACAATCTCCGGAAGGACCTCTCCAGCGTCCCCTTGTATAACTACTTCGGCTCTATCATCTAGAGGGGTTGAATCACGATTAACTATAATCAAATCGGCTCCTGTTTGCACCGCCTTGGGTGGTAATGACGCAGCAGGATGGACCGTGAGAGAGGATCCCACAACCAAGAAAGCATCCGAATCCTGTGACAAGGATTGAGATCTCATTAGAGCTTCCTTCGGAAGTTGCTCACCAAAGAAAATGGCAGCTGGTTTCATAATAGAACCGCATTCTCCACATTTGGGAGGAATATCATCTAGCTCTCCTTCCAGCAAATCCTCCACTTGACCAGTCTTCCTATCACACCTCATGCACTCCAGCTCCCTCAAATTACCATGTAATTCTATGACTTTTTCCCGATTATTTCCCGCTTCCTGATGTAAGTTATCCACATTCTGGGTTATTACGGCTTCTAGAATTCCCATTTTTTCCAGCTCGGCCAAAGCATGATGTCCCGGATTCGGTTCTACTCCCGAACCTAACATTTCCCTTCCAATTTCCAGCATCTTCTTCCAGGTTTCTTCCGGATTTGATTTGAAAGTCTGAATCGTGAAAAGATCCGGATCGTATCTATCCCAAATTCCACCAGGGCTCCGAAAATCAGGGACTCCACTTTCGGTAGATATACCCGCTCCGGTAAAAGCCACGGATGTATCCGCATTTTTTAAAATATCGGCAGCCTTTGATATCAAGTTCAAATTATCACCTCAATTCAGCTTTTTTTCAAAAGGCTCATAATAATATTCGGGAGGGAAAAATAAAAAATGAACCTAATTATTCCCATCCAATAAAGTAGTTTACCAAATATTCTGAAATTCCTTTTTTAGACAGTTTTTCGAAATAGGAGCCTCAAGCTGCTCCGATTATCGTGCTCTTTTTTCTTCAAGTGCAGCCTCAACAAAAGAGAGATAAACTGGATTAGGATTTCCGGGCCTTGATTTGAATTCGGGGTGAAATTGTACCCCCATAACCCACTGGTCGCCCTCAAGTTCGACGACGTTTACTATTCTCTCCTCCGAATCAGTGGCAGACATTACCAAACCCTTATCCTCCATCTCTTCTACGTATTCCGTGATAATATGGTATCTGTGACGGAACCTCTCTATGACTCTATCTCGCCCGTAAGCTTCGTGGAGCTTTGTCCCGGGCTTAACTAGGATTTCCTGACCTCCTAAGCGCATTGTTCCACCCTTTTTATCAACTTCTTTTTGCTCGGGCAGCAAGTCGACCACAGGATAAGGAGTATCTGGATCTACTTCGGTGCTGTTTGCATTTTCCAACCCTTTTTCGCGGCAGAAGGCTATGAAAAGTAATTGACCTCCAAAGCAGATCCCCAGGAATGGGATATCAGTTGAAAGTACCTTCCGAGAGGCCTTAATCATGCCCTCGGCCCCACGGGTGCCGAATCCAGGAGTAAGGAGAACTCCATGATAGTCCTCTAACACATCGAGCTTCCTCTTGTCATCCTCGAAGCGTTCGGTATCCACGAATTCGATTTCCAATTCGGCTCCGAGCTTAGCTGCCGCGTGCTTTAAAGCCTTGTTTATGCTGATATAGCTGTCAAGAATCTGAGTATACTTTCCCGGCATAGCTATCCGGATCTTTTCGTCAGCATCCTTGAACTCCTGAACTGTATCCTCCCAGGAGGAAAGATGGGGGCTCCTTGCGCGAATTCTGAGGATGTCACAGAGGTAATCCCCTAGGCCCTGCTTTTCGAAGAGTAGGGGAAGCTCATAAAGAACCCTTATCCTCGGATCCGAAACTACGGCCTTCTTGGGTACATTGCTGTAAAGGCTAATCTTCTCCTTCGCAGCATCGGACAGAGGTCTGTCACTCCTACCCACAACAACATCCGGTTGGAGACCTGCGGAGAGCAGCGTTTTCACGCTGTGCTGAGTGGGTTTCGTCTTCAGCTGCCCTATCGTCTCCAAGTAGGGGACCAAAGTCACGTGGATCAGGGCCGTCTTATCGTCCGGTTCCTCCAGCCTAAGCTGCCTGATAGCCTCCAAGTAGGGGCTCGCCTCTATATCCCCAACGGTCCCTCCCACCTCGGAAATAAGGATATCAGGGGAATTTCTCTCCGCCACCGCCCTAATCCTGTCCTTAATCTCGTCGGTTATGTGTGGAATTATCTGAACCGTCCGGCCCAGATAACTCCCAGCTCTTTCCTGCAGGAGGACGGAAAGGTAGACCTGGCCGCTCGTGATATTGTTTCGGGGGTGCATAGTCTTGTCGAGAAACCTCTCGTAGGCCCCAAAATCCTGATCAATCTCGGCTATGGTAAAGGAAGAGTCCTCCGAGGGCTGGAAGTCCCAAGCATCGTGAGTAACAAAGACCTCACCGTGTTCAATCGGGTTAAGGGTACCAGGATCGACGTTGAGATAGGGGTCTATTTTAATCATGTCGACGTCGAGATCCCTGAACTGGAAGGATTTACCTACAGAAGCTGCAACTGCACCTTTTCCGATCCCTGAAAGGACTCCCCCCGTCACAAACAGATATTTCGTCATACAGAAAAATTGTATTCTCTTGGACCTAAAAATTTTCCGAATGGTTTTTGATGAATCTATTAAGAGTCGAAAACATAGAAGAGAACTGGATGTCGGGGAAAAATTTGAAAGTTGAAATCGGGGATTTACAGCTTCGAAATCCGACCATACTAGCTGCCGGGATATTGGACCAAACAGGAAGTGCACTTCAGAGAATCTGGAATTCGGGAGCCGGAGCTGTCGTGACAAAAAGCGTAGGTTTGGAGCCGAAAGAGGGATATCCAGGTCCAAATGTGGTCCGAACTCCTTGTGGCCTCCTCAACGCGATGGGGCTCCCAAATCCCGGAATAGAAAAAATGATTGAGGAAATCGGGGAAATCGAGGAGGATTGTATCACTATAGGAAGTATTTTCGGTAAAAACGTGGACGAATTTGAGGAGTTAGCAATAAGGATGCAAGAGGTCGGAATCGACGCAATAGAATTGAATCTTTCCTGTCCTCACGTCGAAGGACTCTCCACCATCGGTCGCGACCCGGAATTGACCGGCGAAATGGTAGATATTAATAGAGAACTCGAAATACCGGTCTGGGTAAAGCTACCTGGAAATACTCATATTCCAAATTTTCTAGAGGTCTCCGAAAAAGCCGAGAACGCCGGAGCGGATGCACTAGTGGTAACGAATACCGTGCCCGCAATGGCTATAGACGCAAAAGCTGAAAGACCTATCCTCGGGCATAATACCGGCGGTCTCTCAGGGCCCGCAATGAAACCCATAGGGATCCGATTGGTCTATGAGGCTTATGAGAAAGTGGAGATACCGATCATAGGGGCCGGAGGGGTGAGGAGTGGAGAAGATATGATCGAATACATGCTGGCCGGGGCTTCGGCTGTAGAAATCGGTACGGGAATAATGTGGGAAGGACTGGAAATATTCGAGAAAGTTTGTGACGAGGCACTAGATTACCTTGACGGCAAAGAGTTAGAAGAAATCAGGGGCAAAGCCCACGAGGCTTAGACTCCAACTTTTCTCCCACTTGCATCGCGCCTGTAATCTCCGAATTCTCCGTCCTTTATTTCCTCGTAGCGAAAAACGGGGCCCTCTTCACAAACCCTCAAACCGGAGGGGTCTATAGTGCAGGAGCCGCAAAGACCAATTCCGCATTTTAGATATCTGTTTAAACTGACCTGAACCGGAATTCCGTTGCTTTCTACTAACTCCGCCGATGCGGCCATCATCCTTTCGGGACCACAAATTAAGCATGAATCGAAATCCGAATCCGATAAAACTCGCTCAAGAGCATCCGTAGTGAGACCCTCGACGCCGGCCGAGCCATCCTCGGTGGCGACAAATAAATCGGCGTCCAAGCTTTCTATTCTCGATTTAAAGACTAGGCTTTCTTCGGTCTCCGCCGAAATAACCACCGTTGCTTCCTTTCCTCTTCTAAGAGCTTCTTCGGCCGTGTAGCCAAGAGGAGCCATCCCACATCCTCCACCCACAATCAATAATTTATCTCCGGAAAGGTCGAACCCATTTCCATAAGGTCCCCTCACGCCTATGAGAGATCCCTCCTCCAACTCGTGTAGCTTTGAAGTAGCATCTCCCACCTTCTCCACGGTTATTCCAACAGTGGCGTCGGTTCCAGCCCTTGACACGGCCATCGGTATCTCGTCCTCCCCCATCACCCATATCATCAGGAATTGCCCTGGCTCGGATTCGGAGGATACGCTCGGGGAATCAAAATACAAAGATCTTATCTCTGGGGTTTCCCCCACAATTTCGGTTACGGGGGTAATATCGGGGCTATTTTTCGCGAGGGATAAATTTTCCTTTTCCTCTTTTTCCAACAATCTCACCTTCCTTATACATTACCTCCCCTCTGACCAAAGTAAGGAACGGTTTTCCCGTTACTTCCCGGCCTTCGAAAGGAGTAAATTTTGTCTTTCCATGTAGTCTTTCGCCCTTTATTTCCCATTTTCGATTCTGATCCAAGGCAACAAAATCCGCGTCGGCGCCAGGGACCATGCTGCCCTTGGGTATTCCTTCGTCGTTGCAGAGGCCAAATATCCTAGCGGGGGAGCTGCACATAACTTCAATCAGTCTATTAAGGGATATTTTCCCCTCCTTTACGAGCGTGAAAAGGAGAGGTAAGGAAGTCTCGACTCCGGCTATACCGGGTAGAGCATCGACCATGTTTTCCTCCTTCTCCTCTTCGGTGTGAGGAGCATGATCGGTAGCAACTATATCGATCTTCCCGGATTTAAGGCCTTTAAGAAGAGCTTGACGATCCTCTTCCGTGCGAAGTGGAGGATAGGTCTTTGCAACAGGTCCAAATTCCCTGAGATGCGATTTATCGAGTAAGAGATGGTGGGGGGTAACCTCACAGGTCAAACCGCTCTTATCCCTCTCTCTGGCAACCGAGCCGAGTGACCTCTGTGAAGAGACGTGGCAAAAATGGACGTGGGGGCGCGAAGTTAGACTTAAAACCCTATTTACTTCCGAATTCTCGGCCTCCGCTGGCCTAGAGTTAAGAAATGAATCCACATCCTTTTTCTCGGACTCACATTCCTGAAGCATAGAAGGATCTTCCGGATGGACTGTGCAAATCGCCTTACTATCAATCTCGGAAATAGTTGAATCATCTTCCAACTCCGGATAAAGCTTCAGAGAAACGGCCCCCGCCTCGACCATCTTGTTGGCTTCTTCGATCGAATCGGTCAGCATTCCATGCAACCCAAAGTCCACTAGCGATTTTTCCTCTGCTATCTCCTTTTTCTCTACAAAATTTTCCAGAGTATCGGTTTGAGGTGAAGTATTAGGCATATCACACACCGTGGTAACGCCCCCCGCCAAAGCCGCCTTTGAACCAGTCGAAAAATCTTCCTTATGAGTGAGGCCCGGCTCCCTGAAATGGACGTGGGTATCCACAACGCCGGGGAGAAGTAAGGAGCCTTCTAAATCAATATCCTGACTAGCTTCAGGTAAAAGGGAATCTTTGGAAATGGTGACAATTTTTCCGTCATCAACTGCAACGCCCGCCTCCGAAACGCCCTTTTCACTCGGTATCTTCGCGTTCCGAAGACAGAGATCGACTGTACTCAAACTTATTCCCAACTAAATAACAGAAATATTTAATTAAAAGAATATGCAAGAAAATAGCGATAATAGTGGAACTTAGTTGTCAAGATATTGTATCCTTTTCGGGGCTGACGAATGAAGACGTAGAAAAAATATTCTCAGAAGCCGATGAGTTCGAATCCGTAGGTAGAGGAGAGGAATCTTCCGACCTACTGAAGGGGAAAATCCTCGGAATGCTGTTTTTCGAGCCGAGTACTCGAACTAGGCTAAGTTTTAAATCCGCGATTCAGAGGCTCGGAGGAAGCTCGATAGGCTTTTCCAGGCCGGATGTAAGTTCAGTTGCAAAGGGCGAGACTTTAGCAGACACTATAAGGACGGTGGAAAATTATTGCGATGCGATCGTTCTAAGACACCCTCAGATGGGATCCGCAAAGTTAGCTTCCGAGGTATCTCAGGTGCCTATTTTGAATGCGGGGGATGGGGCCGGACATCATCCTACTCAAACCCTCCTAGACCTGTATACAATTAGAAAGAACTTTGGAACGATAGAGAACCTAAATATAGGACTCATCGGCGATTTAAAATACGGACGCACCGTCCATTCTTTAGCCTACGCAGCATCTAGGTTTGACAACAGGCTGTTCCTTGTATCTCCCTCCGGATTGGAAATGCCACGAGAAATCGTGAATGACCTCTTGGACAAGGGTAGAGAAATTGAGGAATCTTCGGATTTAGAGGCCGTGCTTCCGGAACTAGATGTACTTTACGTGACAAGAATTCAAAAGGAAAGATTCTCGGACCCTTCAGAATATAATAAAGTCAAGGATTCCTACAAAATCGATAGAGATTTGCTAGAACTTTCGAAGCCGGACCTGAAAGTCTTACATCCATTGCCCAGAGTGGATGAGATATCACCGGAGGTGGATTCCTCTCCAAAGGCCAAATACTTCGAGCAGGTCTTTTCGGGAGTCTTGGTGAGGATGGCTCTACTATCACTACTGATGTGATATAAATGGAAAAGGAAGAACTCAGAGTCAGCAAAATCGAAGTGGGGACGGTCATAGACCATATTCCTCCCGGTAGGTCTCTCACGGTCTTGGAAATCCTTGGCATAACCCAGGAGACTGACGATACAGTCTCGGTCCTGATGAACGTTCCAAGCGGAAAATACGGCGAGAAGGATATCGTCAAGATCGAAGGTCGAAAACTGGGCCAAGATGAGATAAGCAAAATCGCTCTCGCCGCTCCGGAGGCTACAATAAACGTGATAGAGGATTACAAAGTTGTTGACAAGAAGGTAGTTGAACTCCCGGAGATAGTAGAAGAAGTCGTCGACTGCTCTAACCCTGCTTGCATTACCAATACAGGCGAACCGGCGTCCACGGAGTTTGAGGTAGTCAATCAATCGCCTCTCCGCCTACTGTGTACCTATTGTGAGAGAATTACGGAGGAAGACGAACTTCTCAAGCAATTCAGGGAGTAGGTAAAATTGGTCGTCGGGAGATTCAAAAAGAGAATATCCGAGGAAACCAAGGAAAATAATTCACGATTAATTTTGGCCCTCGATGTACCAGAGGAAATCGATGGGGAGAAGGGATTAGAAAAACAATGTCTCGAAATAATAAATAGCGTCTCAGATTCTATAGCTGCAGTTAAGATTGGATACCCTCTCGTCCTCAGGACGGGTCTGGAAATCGTCGAGAAAATAAAAGAAGAAAATTACGCAATGGTAATAGCCGATTTCAAAATTGCGGATATACCACACGTCAGCAAGCAAATCGCTGAGAGAGCATTTGAGGCCGGTGCTGAGGCCGTAATCACTCACGGCTTCACCGGGCCAGACAGTCTAGAAGCCATTGAGCAATTAGCCGAAGAAACGGGAGGTAAAGGAGTATTCGTCGTCTCCAACATGTCTCATCCGGGCGGTAAGAAGTTTATTCGCCCCGTTACGGGCGAAATTTTAGAATTGGTTAAGGAAGTAGACGCCACCGGCGTCATAGGACCGGCGACCAGGCCCGAGGAAGTGGAGGACATGAGAAATAAACTAGGTGACGATTTCCTGATACTGACTCCGGGAATTGGCGCTCAAGGCGGTAAGGCGGGGGATGCAATCAGAAGCGGGGCGGATTACGAAATCGTAGGTAGGGCTATTTACAATTCGAGCGCTCCCGGAGAATCGGCCGAAAGAATTCGGGAGGAAATCAACGAGACGATTGGAGGGAGAAAAAGTTGAGAGAAAGTTCATCGAACTCGGAGGAAATGAAAAGAAAAATAGCAAGGAAACTATATGAAGTCGGAGGAATCAAATTCGGGGAATTCACCCTGACTTCGGGTAAAACCAGCCCTTATTATGTCGATTTGAGGATAGTCCCTTCTTACCCCGAGTTATTTGACGAAGTTGCCGAAGCATGTGTAGAAGTTGTCGAGGGGATAGGAGGAAATTACAAACTCGCCGGTATACCGACCGGAGGATTACCACTTGCCACTCTGATAAGCCACAAGCTGAAACTCCCCTTGTTCTACGTTAGGAAAAAGGAGAAATCTCACGGACGTAAAAAGGGAGTTGAGGGAGAATTCGAAGGAGGAAATTTAGTACTTATCGATGACGTGTCGACTACCGGAGGCAGCATAATGGAGGCTGCCGAAACAGTTCGAGAAGAAGGGGGTATTGTGAAATATGCAGTCGTGGTCCTCGATCGTGAGGAGGGTGCTGAGGAAGCATTGAAAGAAAAGGGAATAAAGCTACATCCCTGCTTTAGAATATCTGAATTAATCGATTATCTCAGAGGAGACTCTATCTTGGATGATGAAAAATATTCTCTAGTGAAGGAATATCTGGAATGACCACATCTAGGGATGAAAAAGGATATTGAATAGAAGGAGTGGAGCCCCGGGCGGGTTCGACACCTGAGGTTCAGAGCACCCACATATCACTTCGGCTTTATTACGGGGGGATGAAAGTCCTTTTTTCTTTTCTAAAAATGTGTGGCTTGAACCGTGATGGTGGTGCGGGAAGAGGCCATCTGCACTCGGTTCAAATCGCGTTGTAAAGGTAAAATTTACTTTTGCCTTTCTAAGTAAAAATCTAATATTAGATTACCCCGTGTTTGAGAGTTTGTAGGAAAACTATTCGGTAATTTCGGTCATCTTATTGGTATCGACTGGAAAAGCCAGATAGTCTTCAATTTATCTCATTGAGCCGAGAAGACACCTTCCCAATCGTGGATTGGGTGGGTGATGAATCGGCGTTTAGTTTCACTGACCCCTCCCGATAAGAGGTTAGAAAGTTAGGCGAGTGATTCCGTGTTGATGAAGGTCCGGAAGACGATTAAATGCAAGATAGCCCA
>CAYNPN010000022.1:0-30684 GCA_964399085.1 Hadarchaeota archaeon (SeqCode)
CTCGAACGAGGTCCCGTCTCAGACATGCCGTGAACCAGTTATTCTCATTCTCTCGTCCAAGGCAATTAAAACATATCGGATCCATCACCCATCCAATCCACGATTGGGAAGGTGTCTTCTCCGATACAAAGGATAAATTAAAGATTGGGAAAATTTTCTTCAATCTAAGGTCTAAACGGTACCTTTTCTCTAAGCTCTTTCTCCGACTGTCGCCCTTTTGGATGGTAAAGATAATCGAGAGCAGTACCTTTTGCTTCCCGAATTTTTGTACATTCTACCAAATCGGAGAATTTACCGCCTGCCAAGCCTTCCGCAACCATTCCATAGCCCTGAGCGGCCTCCTTGGTTTCTTTCGCTCCTTTTAGAAGGTTCATCTTACTGACTGGAGCAATATCGTCCAATCTCCTAGATAGCTCTTCTCTTACTTCATCGGATTCTGTCAATCGGCCGGAAATCAATATCTCCCTCGGTTCGGAGACCGAAGTGGAAATCGAGTAAACGGACTTTTCAATGCCCTCCATCATTGCCTTCCAAGCTACTCCATAGTCCTCTCTCTCGTCCTTCTTTTCTATAAATGATTTATGAGACTCTTCTCCCGTTATTTCTGCTACGCCCCCCGTAAAGACATCCGACTTTTCCCAGTCCCCTCCAAGTTGAGCCATTTCTAGGTCTAGCTCACCTGCACAGAGAAAACCTATACCTCCCATTGTTCCTCCAACCCCATCTACTATCTTTCCGCCATCAACTGCCAAGGTAGCATTATAGCCAGCTCCCATCTCTACCAGAATAAAGGACACATCCGAATAGGGTATGTCGTGCTTCCGGGATTGCTCGTGGATTCCGAGAATTCCCGAACAGAGTTTGTCAACGGTGCCCATATCCAAATTGTTTATTTTACGATGTTCGGGTACGGTTGGTAGATTGATTACGCCCGGAATATAACAGACTGGTAGATCTCTTTTCTTCATTTTCTCCGCCGATTCGGTCATGGCTGAGTAAACCATTATTCCCGGATTATTTTCCTCAAGAGCAGATTCAAGGTCCTCTCTCTTCAGGAGGAGAATATAGGTAAGATACCAATCCTCCAAAGTCTCAAAATCCAAATCTCGAAGATATGTCAGTTCAACTCCATATCCTGAAGGACCGACTATCAAATCAAGAGGTTTTGCTTTTTCTATAGAATCTAATAGTAAATCGGGGTCTTTAGCCAAGCTTTCCGAATCTAGGATATCCTCATAGAAGACTTCACCATCCTCAATCCCACAGACATCAAAGCTTCCAGTGCCCGGATCGATTCCAATAGCCTTAGTACTTGACAATTTTCTTCTCCCCCTCTTGGTCGTGACGATAGTGTTCAACCGTTAACCTATTCGATTTGGATAACTCATCATTAAAAAAACCCTCTCGGATTCTCATCTCTTTCAAACCTGATGTAATGAGGAAAATAGAAAATAAAAATAAATAAAAAAAGAAGGAAATCAGAACTCCGGCATTATTTCGTCGCTTATCATCTTCATTGATTCCTTCTTATCCGGTCCAATTGGGGATCCAGCAACTATCTGAGTGACGCCCACTTCCTTGAGCCTCTCAATTTTTTCGATGCACTGTTCAGGATTACCATATAGGGCAAAGGTATCAATCATATCTCCGGTGACGGAACCGAAAGCAGTTCCGAAATCACCTTCGTTTAGGGCCTTCCCTATCTTTTGAACGTCTTCCTTGGGGATATCATGTCTATCAAGAACCACGTCGGGGACTCCTGAGGCGATAAAAGCTACAGGTGGCGTCGCCGATTCCTTAGCGCTATCCACATCTTCAGCTACTGCGAAACTCGTGTAGGCTACAACATCTACATCGTCCATATCTCTGCCAGCTTCTTCGACTCCCTTTTCAATTTGCTCTACTGCAAAGTCGAAGTCTTTAGGATGAGAAGCATTAATCAATACTCCATCCCCGAGTTTACCTGCCATTTTTAGCATATTGGGTCCTTGGGCACCGATATAAATTGGTATATCGTCTTCAGGTGTGAAATTCAACTTTGCTCCTTCCATTTCGTGCTTCTCAGCGTCTTCAGTTGTCACGCTTTCACCGGCGACAAGATCTTTAATGATTCCGACAGCTTCTCGTGTCCTAGTAAGTGGTTTGTCCCATTCTAGTCCCAGCGCATCTAGGGTAGTTCTGTCGCCTGGGCCGATACCAAGAACCGCTCTACCCCCAGAAAGCTCGGAAATAGTAGCTACTGAGGAAGCCGTCTCAGCCGGATGAATAGTGTAAGGATTGGTTACACCCGGTCCCAGATTTATATTTTCGGTCTCTTTGGCAATCCTCGTGAGAGTAGCATAGACATTTCTGTTGTTGTAATGATCGGTGATCCAAACGTAATCAAAACCCGTCTTGTCCGCGATGACTACTTTTTCAACGATTTCTTCAACTGGATCCTCTGGTACAAATTCTACACCAAAATCCATTCAAACACCTCTTTTTCGTAGTTGAATCGTGGAAACTAAAAAGTCTTTAGTTAGTAGTATTCATAACTAAATTTTCCTCTAAATCCACGATAGCCTTAATTCCATCGCTATCCTCATCGTAATCGAGAGGGGGTTTCCCCTCCAAATCAGCCTTTACGAAACTTTCATTGTATGGAATCTCGGCAATAACTGGAATTCCCATCTCATCTAGCTTTTCTCGAACGAGCTCGGAGTCCTCTTCGCTCCTCTTTTTGTTGATAACTGCTTTGATATCGGAAATATCTATATCCTCTGCCAACTTATTAATCCGCTCGGCAGTTTGAATGGATTTCATGCCGGGTTCCACGACAACGATGAGCATGTCCACGCTTTTGGCGGTGCCTCTACCCAGATGCTCAACTCCGGCCTCCATATCCAAGACGACAGCATCGTCCTTTCCAATTATCAAGTGTCTGAGCAAGGCCCTTAGAAAAGCGTCGGAAGGGCACATACAACCAGACCCGCCTTGTTCAACTGTTCCCATCAGGAGGAGTGTAACTCCATCGGGAGCATCTATTCCATATTTATCCGCGATATCTGAAACTTTCGGGTTTAGCTTAAAAACTCCTCCAACAGATCCTCCCGGCTCAGCTCCGGCCCTCTCAGCGATTAAATCATAATTTTCGGTAAGGGGAGTCACATCCGAGGTATCGACGCCGAGAGCGGTTCCCAAATTCATGTCCGGGTCTGCATCGACGGCTAACACATTATAGCCTTCCCTAGCAAGTAAACGGGAGAGAGTCCCGGCAACTGTAGTTTTCCCGACTCCACCCTTACCAGTAATTGCGATATTTATCATTTTCTTAACCAAGTTTCTATCCTTTACCATAGAATTAAAACTTATCACCATTCTAGGATATTAGAATTTCATAACTGTGAATCATGATTGGGGTCCCTATAAAAATATCTAATTTTTCCGCTATATCCCAGATTAAGTTGAATAAGTTCCTTCTATAGCCAATCCTTTTTCCTAAAGTACCCTATCATTACTATACCTATTGTCAGCATTGCTAGAAGAATTGCCGGGTAGGCCCAACTAATTCCAAGCTCGGGCATGAATTCAAAGTTCATTCCGTAGATTCCCGCAATGAATGTCAAAGGGATGAAAATGGTAGCTATGATCGTCAGAACCTTCATTACTTCATTCATTCTGTTGCTAACGCTGGAAAGATAGATGTCAAGCATCCCCGAAACAATATCTCTGTATGTCTCGACTGTGTCTATTATTTGAATTGTATGATCATATACATCTCTCAGGTATACTCGTGTAGAATCCTCTATTAACGGGGTTTCTTCCTTACTTAATCTATTTATAATCTCTCGGAGAGGCCACATAGATTTGCGTAGGGAAATCAATTCCCTTTTCAAATCGTGTATGGTCTGAAGGGTTTGAGGGGTTGGGTCTCCTACAACTTCTTCCTCCATTGACTCTATCTTTTCTCCAAAATTCTCCAATATGAAAAAATAATGATCCACTATCGCATCTATAAGGGTATAAGTAAGATAATCCGGCCCCATCTTTCTTATCCTACCTTTACCCTTCCTTATCCTTTCCCTAATTGAATCGAAAACATCTCCAGCACTTTCTTGAAAAGAAATTACAAAGTTTTGGCCTAGAATCAAGCTTATCTGCTCCGACTCAACGTCGCCCTTCTCCTCATCATAATCCAGCATTCTCATCACTATAAACTCGTAATTCTCCATATCCTCCAACTTTGGACGCTGGCTTGTGCTGAGGATATCCTCCAAAATTAAAGGATGGATGTCAAAATGTTCGCCTATTTTTTCTATTATCTCCGTTTGATGGAGACCATCGATATTTATCCAAGTAACAGATGGCTTCTCACTGAATGGGAAACATTCCTCAATTTCTTCGGGTTCTTTTTCCTGAAATTTTTCCTCGTCATAATCGAAGAAAGAAATTTTTACATCTTCAGTTCTGTGTTCTCCTGTATAGACAAGGCTGCCGGGAGGTAGATTGATTTTCTTTGACTCTTTATCAGAAAACCTATGCACCCCGTACATGATTTAGAATTTCATCCTTTTACAATATTACCAGAAGACAAATTAGAGGGGAAAAATGAGCTAAAAAATACCTATATTCTTTCCAACTCAGGCATTCTGGGGACGAGGTATCTTAGGACAATTGGGGCCATTAAAGTGGTGACAAAAGCTGTTAATACGAGCAGAGAAAGATGCCCTGGTTCTATTACTCCCTCCTCTAATCCTATATATACCAAAATTAATCCGACAGTTCCTCGTCCATTCATCCCTATTCCCACTGTCAAAGATTCTTTCCAGGAATAGCCCCCGAAAATACGCGCTCCTCCTCCAGCGCCTATCACTTTTCCAGCAATAGCAGCGGCAATCAAACCCAAGAAAAATAGAGGCATTGCTTCAATCGCTGAAAACTCCACTTTAATTGCTACACTAAAGATAAATATTGGTCCTAGGAAACCATGACTGAGGGTTCGGAAACGGTTATCTAAATTCCCTAAACCTCCATATAAATCACCGAAACTTAATTGGCGAGGCATTATCTCCTCCCTCACAAATAATCCCGCTAAATAAGCCCCTATAATTAAATGTAAACCAACTATTTGCCCAATCCCAGCAAATGACAATCCAACTATTAAAGCTAATACAAATCCTCTTTCCCCCGATTTCCCGAAAATAGGACCGATTATTGGGTATATATAGTAACCAATGACAAGCACTATTCCGAAAAACCCAGCTACGAGAAAAATCGTGGTTACCATGCTTATTAGACTTATTCCCTGATCTGCTATCGCCTTAAGAGTTAACGTCAGTATTATGAAAGTCAGAATATTATCCGTCATCCCGGCACCCATCATTGAATGACCTATTTTAGTCCTCAATAGGTCCAAATTTTCAAGAATCAATGATTTCGTTACTAAAGAGGTTCCAGAAATTGCCAATCCAAGCAATAAAGAAGCATAAAAATCATTGGTAAAAATCCACGTCACCGAGAAACCCAAAATCAGGGGTGTTAAAGTTCCTAGGATTCCAATCCCCATGAAAGATTTTACCTTTTTCCCCATCTCTTTCGGGTCAGTAGATAGACCAGCATAAAACATGACAAAAAACATGCCCAGTTCAGCGAGCAAATCTAAAGGTTGGGTCCACTCAAAAAAGGAGCCCGAAGGACCTAGTAAACCTAAAACAGGAGGGCCTACGATAAGGCCGGCTAGGAGTTCTCCGACAATAAATGGTAACTCTAATTTCTCAAATATCAATCTGGAAATCCAAACCGTCACCAAAATGAAAAGAATTGTAAAGATGACTTTCATTTCACTTTCCTTTCCTTATTATCTAGTTAATCCATTTACTCCATTAAAGCGGATTTAAAGATTACCCCTTGAGTTCTCTAACACTCTGAAGTGGGTGAGGCATTGTTGAACGATCAACTTTCCTAACTCTTACTCGAGATTATTTTCGGTTCTAAAAGCTGATCACTATATATGGACTAAAAATCAAAGTGATTAGTCGGGGGGGGAAATTGGAGAAATGGTGATGAAGATCCCTCAAACGGGGAGAGTTTTAGTCTATCCACGATTTTCTCGAAGGTAATCAAAATTTTTAGATTTTCATAAAAATTTTCTAGACTCAGAGATAAACTAAATATATCACTATCAATTCATAATCACCAACAGGCAAAGAATGACCGGATACTGGAACGAAATAATCGATGTAAACCTGACCGATCGAAAAATTGGAAAAAGAACACTAAGCAAAACTGTCTGGAAAAAAATACTTGGAGGGTCCGGCCTCGGAGCATATATACTCTACACGGATGTTTCTAAAGAAACCGAAGCCTACGATCCTGGAAACATGCTTATTTTTGCTACCGGTCCATTTCAAGCTTCTAAACTCTCCGGTGTCGGTAAATGGAGTGTGATTTCAAAATCCCCGATGAATGGATATTATGGAGAAGCTAACGCTGGTGGAAATTTTGGTATTAATCTGAAGAGGATTGGATATGATGCTCTAACGATTGAAGGTGAGAGCGAAAAACCCTGCTATCTGTATGTCGGGGAGGGCTGCTGTGAAACCAGAGACGCTGAAAAATTATGGGGCCTCGATAGTTATGAAACTATTAATAGAATTCGAAAAGAGTTGGACGAAGATGTTAGCGTGGCAGCCATCGGTCAAGCGGGGGAAAACCTGGTCCGCTTCGCATGTATAACTGTTGATAAGAATAGCTTTGCCGGTAGGACGGGAATGGGAGGCGTTATGGGTTCGAAAAAGCTTAAAGCGATAGCCGTTGAAGAGGGGGATCTTAATACCCCGATAACAAGACCCGAAAAATTAGAAGAATTACGGAGAGAAATAAATCAAAACTTAGTGAAAGAGAAGTCGGGTCTTCGGGAACACGGGACACCCAAAAGTATGAAATTATGGGAAGAAACCGGAGATGTACCTATAAAAAACTGGAAAAGGGGTTCCTGGAAAGAGGGTAATGAGAAGTTAGCCTCACCAAAATATACTGAAACTATTTTGAAGGGAAGAAATCCTTGCAAATTCTGCGTAGTTGGTTGCCACCGCGAAGTGGAAGTTGAAGAACCCAAAAAATACGAAATGGAGGGAGCCGGGCCCGAATACGAAACTCTAGGGATGATAGGTGAAAATTGCCTAATCGATGATCTCAAGTGTGTGGCAAAAGCTAACGATCTGTGCAATCGCTACGGAATGGACACAATCTCCACAGGCAGTATAATCAGCTTCCTGATGGAAGCTAGAAACAAAGGCCACATTCCAGAGGATGTTCTCGAAGCTGATCTCGAATGGGGAAACGGAGACGCAGCTCTCGAAATAATAGAAAAAATTGGTGAAAGAAACGAAATAGGTGACACGTTAGCGGAAGGTATAGTGGAAGCTTCGGAGGAATTAGGGGAAGAAACGAAAAAATACGCTATGCATGTAAAAAAAGTCGATGTACCAGCTCACGATCCCAGGGCTCATTTTGCGGTCGCTTTAAACTATGCCACAGGGGTCAGAGGTCCAGGACACGAAAGAGGTAACCTCCAAATACCCTACCATGGAGATTTGCTACCTGAAGCAGGAATATCCAAAACACCTGACAGGTTTAGTATGGAAAACATCGAATATTTGACTGCCAGATACCAAGACTGGAGTTCTCTATATAATTCTCTCATTATGTGTAGGTTCATGATTGGAAATACCATCAGATTTGGAAAGCAAGTCGACATTTTGAACGCCATAACGGGATGGGATTTCCACGACTATGACTTATTGAAGATGGGAGAAAGGATATTTAATCTACAAAGACTCGTCAATATTAAATTTGGATTGAAAAAGGACGAAGAAAGAATCCCCGATAGATTTTACGAAGCTACGGATGAAGGTGGTCACGCAGGAGAGGCCCCAGAAAATCTCAAGCCTTATCTAGAGAAGTATTACGAAATAAGGGGATGGAATGAAAATGGCGTTCCGACGGAGGAAACAATTCGAAGATTGGGATTAAATTCCATAATATAGACTACCTACCAACAAATTAATATCGCCAAATGTATTCTCTTACTTTTATCTGGTAAAATAAGTAGAAAGCTTACTGTCAAGTAAAAAGGAAAATTCAAAAACAAGTAAGAGAAAATCTTCATGAAATGCAATATGTTGTCCTAGGAGCTGGACAGGAAGGAAAAGTCGCAATCGATGACTTAGTGGAAAGCGATGTCGAAGAAATAGTGATAGGGGATTATGAAATAGAGAAGGCAGATGCAACAGCTGAAAAACACAAAGACAGCTCAACCGAAATAAAAACGAAAAAAGTCGACGCAAATGAGAAGAGCCAGCTAGTTAATTTAATGGAGGGATCCGACCTGGTAGCAAACACAGTCGGGCCATTCTACGAATACGGGACGAAAATTCTAAAAGCAGCCATAGAGGCTGGAACTGATTTTATAGATATCTGTGACGATTCTCAGCCCACGATTGAAGAGCTTAATCTAAATGGGGAGGCAAAAAATGCAGGAATCACGGCAATTGTGGGGCTTGGAAATAATCCCGGAACTGGGAATTTATGCGCAAAATATGGGGCCAATAAACTAGACAAAGCAGAGGAAATCGATATATATTGGCTACATCCTGCCAGTTCAGAAAAAATGAGTGGCGGAAAGATTCATCACGCTTTAGAAATATTTTCCGGGCAGGTTCCATCCTATCAAAACGAAGAATTAGTGGAAGTATCTGCTAGCTCGGGTAAGGAGGAGATAGAATTCCCAGAACCAGTCGGGCCCGTAGAACTATATCATTCAGGTCATCCAGAACCCATCACTATACCTCGATATATCGAAGGTGTAAACACTGTTCTCTGCAAGGGAGGAATCACTCCGGTCTGGGCCAATAGAGATCTAAGGAAATTTATCGATTATGGTCTTACTAGTACTGAGCCGATTGAGGTCGATGATTCCTCTGTCGTCCCTAGAGAGTTTACTAAGGCATTTTTGGAGTCATTTACTAGTAGTCTTTCGAAAGAATTGGGGGTTAAAGCCTCTAGGACTGTCGTTGAAGGTAGGAAAAATGGTACCGAAGTTTCCTACATTTACGATAGAATAGGAAAGATTTGGACAGCCGGCGTCCCTCTCTCAATAGGGGCTCAAATGATTGCGGAAGATGATATTGATAAAGAAGGGGCTTTTCCTCCGGAAGCCTGCGTGGACCCGGAAAAATTCCTAAAAGAACTTGAACGAAGGGAAATGGAAATCCGGGAAAGAATAGAAAGAGGAAAAATATCTATATAATTGTCCCCTCTCCCGAATTTGGTCTAATAAGAGATGAAAATGAATATCAATCTCTAGATAATAAATTCCGATACAAATATATTTATATTCCTCTAAAAATCATTAACTGATATTATGAAAGCAGTCATTTTAGGAGGAGCGGGCGTAGAAGGGAGTTATGCCGTTGAATGCCTTTCAGAAATGGAAACCTTTTCCAAAGTTATTATCGCGGATGTAGCTGAAACGAGGGCAAAAGAATTGAGCGAAGGGAGGGAAAAAGTTGAATACAAGAAAGTCGATGCAACGGACAAAGAAAGCTTATCCAAGGTTCTCAAGGGTGCAGATGTAGCCGTAAACTGCATTGGGCCATTTTACGAATTCGCTCCCTTGATCCTTGAAGCCTCAATTGACGTCGGAGTAGATGTGGTAGATATTTGTGATGACTACGATATAACTCGAAAACTTATTGAACAATACAATAAGGACGCCGAAGAAGCAGGAGTAACTTGTATAATAGGCCTAGGTTCGAGTCCTGGATTGACAAACATAGTAGCTCAATTAGCCTCCGATCAACTAACGAAAGTTGAAGACATCAATATTTACGTTACTAGGGGGCTTGGAGAAGAATCTGGAGGAGCGATTCCATATCACATGCTCCATTCTTGGTTAGGCGAAGTCCCTGTATATAAAGAAGGAGAATATGAGATTGTACAGGGTCTCGTCGATGGGGAGGAATACGTCAACTTCCCGGAGCCTTTTGGCCAAACTCCGGTATACTACTTTGGCCATCCCGAAACCATTACCCTACCTCGCTATATCGAAGGAGTTGAGAATGTTGCTTGTAGAGGAGTCTTCTTCCCAAACGAATTCCGAGATGCCCTTCTTCAGGTAAAATCTCTAGGTTTCCTCTCCGAAGAGCCAATAGAGATAGAAGGTAGGAAGATAACTCCGCTAGACTTTTCAGCCCACTACCTGGAGTCATTGGGTAAAGGGGTCATAAAAGAAAGTGAGGATGTCCCCACAGGTGGCGCAATAATGGTCGAAGTTTCTGGGGAAGAAAACGATAAACCGAAAACTTACCGATACGAGGGAACTGCACTCATGAAAGAGGGAACGGCTACTCCTGTTTCTGTAGGTGCCCAAATGTTAGCGGAGGGAGAAATTGACTCTCCAGGGGTTAAGGGGCCCGAAGCCTGTATCGAACCTGAGGAATTTATAAAGAGAATCCAAGGGGAAGAAGGTTTTGGAGATATTTGGCTGACAGTAAGGGAAAAAATAACTGGCGATACAATTTGAACGTACGGAAGTTAAGAAGCCTATCAGAATAAGGATTTTTGTAGTGCATTTTAAAGTAGAAAAATATTTTTAAGCCCTCTACAATTGAATATTTGTTATCCCATGGAAGCCCTATTTCCCTTTGAACCTTTGCTAGTTTTTTCCAGCTTGGCTATATCTATCCTAATAGGTGTAATTCTCAGAGCAAAAGTTGGGTTCTTTCAAAAATACTTAATCCCGGCCTGTATCATAGGGGGGGCAATAGTAATGGTTCTGAGAAACATCGGTATATTACCCCTCTCTCACTCGCTGCTCAAAACTTTCGTTTACCATCTCTTCAACATTTCGTTCATATCCCTAGGGCTGACCCCAAGTGCAGAAAGCGAAAAATCAGAAGGTGGTTTGATGGAAAGGGTCAAAGCACCCTTGAGCATGGGGCTCGTCGAGGGGATAGTCTTCCCGATGCAGTTACTGATCGGGGGATTAATAACCGTATTATTCATAAACATTGGATTCGACCTGTTCTCGACATTCGGTTTTCTGTCCCCATTAGGATTTATAGAGGGGCCGGGTCAGGCTCTATCGATAGGGCAAACCTGGACTGAAATAGGCGGTCCTCTTTTTGCCAACGCTGCCACGGTAGGTCTGATTTTCGCCACCCTGGGTTTCATTTTCGCCTTCTTCGTTGGAGTTCCCCTCATGAATTGGGGTATAAGAAAAGGGCTTTCAACCTACACTCCTCCAGAACTACCAGCCGCTTTCAGAAAAGGCATATTCTCGAAGGAAGAAGAAAAGGAAACAGGAGGACGTCAGACTACTCACTCGGCAAATATTGATTCCCTCGCATTTCATGCCGCTCTCATCGGGCTAGTCTTTATGCTGACTTATGGGCTCGTTACACTCTTAACGGGACTCGTAGGGCCCGACCTGACCAAAACCCTTTGGGGTTTCTACTTCTTTTTCGGTCTAGTCGTGGCCCTCGGAACAAGAGAGATAATGAAGCAAATAGACTTGGATTACCTCCTCGATAGGGGGCTCCAGAAGAGGATATCCGGACTATCGGTAGACTTCCTTATAACGGCGACAATAGCGGCGATACAGATAGCAATTGTGTGGAAATATATTGTTCCTATCTTCAGTATCGCTCTGTCAACCGGAATCATAACCCTATTAGTTGTATTTTATCTTAGCAAGAGAATATGGTCAAAATACAACCTCGAAAGGATGGGTGCGATATTCGGTACGGTCACCGGGACTGTACCGACAGGACTTTTATTGGTTAGAATAGCGGACCCCGAATTTAGAACTCCGGCCTCAATAGATCTCGGAATTATGTTGCTATTTGCGTCTCCATTCATAGTCGTAAGTATGTTGCTGGTAAATGCCCCCTTGATATGGGGTTGGAGTATATGGTTTACATTACTGGTCTTCGCGGCGGAAATGTCATTGGCCTTTATCCTCCTCAGAATATTCGGATCATGGGGAGAGCCTCAATTCTAATAGCGGTAAATCGGCTGCCTATCGTAAGAGAAATCATAAAGCTGATCAAAGGATAGATGAAAAGGATAAAGAAAATGTCAGAAAAGAGAGAAAAAATCGGCATAATTGGCGCAGGATTGATGGGTTCGGACATAGCTGCTCTTTTTGCCAACGCAGGTTTCAATGTAGTTCTGGCAGACAAAGAGAAATCAGCATTAGAAAAAGCGAAAGAAAAACATGAAAAAGAATCACTAAAGGAATTGAAAGAAGCTGGACTCAGGAGGAGAGATGAAATAAACTCCTTGATTAATTATACCACTAATCTCGAGAAGGTTAAGAATAGTTCCTTTCTAGTTGAAGCAATAGTGGATAAATTAGAAGCCAAGGTTAACTTAATGGAATCGTTGGAAGAGATGATTAACGGAAAAACAGTAATTGGGACTAATACTTCCACCCTCACTGCGGGCGAAATTTCTAATCAGATGGAAAATCCGGAAAGAGTGGTACTTTTTCACTTTGCAAACCCGGCAATCCATAGGAAACTCGTCGAAATATCCGGTGATAAAGCCACGGAGGAAGCAAAGGAAAGAGCCTCAGAAATGGCAGAAGAAATAGGAAAAGAACCTGTTTTGTTGAATAAGGAAAAAAGGGGAAACTGCCTCAGTAGAATGTCTGCAGCAATCAAATGTGCAGGTAGCTGGGAACTACTGAACGAAAAGCCCGAATCGATTGATAGTGCGGCAAAGGAACTTGGGTTTAATAGGGGGCCGATTGAGCTATTGGACCTAATCGGTATAGACCTCCACCTCGATACAGTTGAAAATCTTTCCAAGGAATTCGGCGATAAATTTGAACCGCCTGAGGAAGTCAGAGAAAGAATGAACAAAATGATAGATGAAGGCAAACTGGGGAAAAAGACTGGAGAGGGTTTTTACAAATGGGAAGATGAGCAGCCAATTATTCCCGAGCCTGAACTTAAGAGCGACATAACCCCAATAATAGCTGCTCTAGTCAACGAAGCTCATAAGATTGTAGGAGATGGAATAGCTGGCTGGGGAAAAGTCGATAAGGTTTTGAAGCTAGGAAGTGGAGGGTCGTTAGGTCCTTTCGATATAGGAGAAATGCTAGGTGAAGAAGAACTTCGGGAAACTCTCGAAGAAAAACATAGTGAAACAGGATCAGAATTATTCAAACCTGCGGAAACGCTTGGCAAATAGATTTAGGATGCTCCGGCTTCTTAAGGGAGAGAAGGTTAAAAACACTGCTTCAAAGTAAGACGGGTGGAATAGCATCGGGATTTACCCTGATATCCAATAGCGTAGGGACACCAGATGATAATCCGTTCTCCAAAGCGCTTTCAATATCTTGAGGATCCTCTATCAAATCTGCCTCACACCCGTAACCTCTAGCTATTTTTGCATAATTTACACCGGGGTCGAAATTCGTCGAAAACGTCACATCCCAATTAACCCACTGGCTAAGTTTTGAGGACATCAAACCTTGATTATTTAGTAGCACTACTGTCACCGGCAAATCTTCTCGAACAGCCGTCTCTAATTCTGAAATATGATAACCAAATCCTCCATCACCTGTAACCACTGCTACAGGTTTATCCGGATTAGCCACCTTCGCTCCCAAAGCCTGCGGAAAAGCATAATTAATTCCGTCGCTTCCTCTAGCTTGAATATACCTAACTCCAGCTTCCCGAACTTGATAATACGCGGAAGTGAACCAACCAGAATTACTAGTACTCGAAACCAAAATTGTATCCTCCGGGAAAACTTTATTCAAATCGGAGACAACCCTTGCAGGATTTATCGGGAGCTCATCACTTTCAAAATCGTCCTTTTTTGAATTCCTCCATTCATCCTTATTCTGTGAAATTTCTGAGATACGGTCTTTCCTGCCAGCAAAATCATCTGGATCAATATTCTCCAAAATCTTACCCACCGTGGCTCTGATATCGGCCATTATGGGTAAATCCACATCATAATTCTTTCCTAACCACTCAGAATCCAGATTTACATGAATAATCTTAGCGTCTTCCGGGATATTGGACCAACCAGCGGTGGTTAATTGGCCCAGCTTTGTCCCTATGGCTAAGATGGCGTCGCTTTTTCCAATTACGTCATTTGCCGTCTCACAACAACCCCATTTACCTACTACTCCAGCAGAATAAGGATTTGTTTCGGGAATAATCCCTTTTCCATTCATGGAAGTTATTACGGGGGTGTGAGTCTTTTCGGCTAATTCTAGGACTTCTTCCCAAGCCTGCGAGCGAATTGATCCCTCTCCTGAAACAATCACGGGTTTTTCAGCTTCTTTCAGAATCTTTACCGCCGAATCAACAGATTCCTTATCCGGCTCAGGCCGAAAAGCTGGATATTCCAGATTAGAGAGACCTTCAATCCGGGAATCGAACTGCTCCTCCAAAAGATCCGTACAAATATTTACGTGCACTGGCGCAGGAACGCCAGTTATGGACTCTTTTAATGCCTGTTTTAATGAATGTAGGACCCTTTCCCCGTTTTCCGGATCATAGCTGTTCTTCGTGAATTCATTCAGGATTTTGATATTATTTGCACCTTGAATAACCTCCTTACCTCTAATATCCCTCGCATTATCGCCAGTCATCACTACCAGAGGGCTGGATGCTCCTTTAGCTTCTACCATGCCGATCGATAGATTCGTGGCGCCGCATCCACCAACTCCATCACATATGCCTACCTTGAAACTGGTTCTAGCATAACCATCAGCCATAATGGAGGCAGCAGCTTCACTCCTACATAATATATGTCTCAATTCAGAACCGCTTAAGCTGGTATAATATGACTCTAACTGTTCGGATGGAAAACCAAAGAGATAGGAAACATCGCTATTCTCAAAAAAATTTACAATCTCATCCGAAACATTCATTGTAATCCTTTCGTGTCATCCGGATAATATAAGTCTTATCTTTATCCACGCCTGTTTCAAAAAACTCCTTTCTCGAAAAATTCAGTATTTCTTTATCTATCCAAATTTATTCAATAAAATTTAATACGAAATTTCACCACAAAATGGGCGAATTCAATTGATAAACACCATTTTTCTGGATATGGAGCAATTAAATCCAGAATCCTCCAAAAGGCTTTTATCCTAGGAGAAAAACTTCCCGCCCATAAATCATGAAGAAGGAAGCAACAGCGATTGGATTCTTAACAGCTCTCGCACTTTCCGTAGGAAAAAACATCGGAGGGGCAATTTGGGCCACACCGACCGTCGCTACCTTTAAAGGAGGGCCTTCCGCCATCATCGCAATGGGGATTACAGTAATACCCATATTCTTGGCATTTCCTGCATACTTTACCTTTATCAGGCTGAAGCCAGTAACTCCTGGACACTACTTTTACCCTTCCAGATTTTTATCGAAGACAAAAACTGAACTTTCTCAATTAATTTCTTTCTCTATGATGTTCTCTAGTTTTTGGATCTTTGCCTTAGGGGGTCTTCCTCTTATGGTTTACTCCGGAGGAAAATTTCTAAACTTGTTGTTTCCGGGCATACCAGCAAATATCCTGTCGGTAATAATGCTCACTTTAGCCTTCGTGCTGGTCTGGTTCGGTCTAAAAATAGCTGGAAAAACGGAACTGATTCTGGTTGCCCTTCTGCTAATCACGCTCGTCACTCTAGTCGGATTCGGAACAACCCACGTAGAACTTTCGAACCTTACACCGATTTTCCCCAAGGGCGCTCAGGGATTTTTCCTTGCGACAGCGATGAGTTTCATGCTCGCAGGTGGTGGACTCCAAATAATCGACATCGGAGGGGAAATCAGGGAGGCTGTCATAAATCTCCCAAAGGCTCTTCTAGTAGGGATTGGGCTCGTAACAATTTTGGATATTGCAGTTACTTTCGTAATAGCGGGGAGCACTCCTTACACTATCTTAGGTGGAAAAACGCTTCGATTTGTAGCAGAAAGAATTCTAAGCGGACCCATGCTAACCTTCGTAACCGTCGGGGGGGCCCTGATAGCCACTTTCTCAAGCGCCGTTGCATACTTGGTGATCTGGCCGAAGGGATATGTAGAGGGTTTGGTTGAAGATAAACTGTATCCTGAAATTTTCGCTAAAGAAAATCGATGGGGCTCTCCGGTCCTCCCGATGGTTATGATGTACATTATTTCTGGAATCGTAGTCTATTTTCAGCTATTGCCTCTTGATTTGCTTGTGTCGGCTTATCTTTTCCCCACCATTGGGACCTATCTTCTTGTTACCATCGCGGGATTCAGGCTTCCGGACCAATTTCCGGAAGTGTTTGAAGGTAGAGATACACGTTTCGGTCCCCGACTCGTCAAGTGGGGATCTCTATCATCCGCAATTCTGATGATTGTATTCCTGATAGCGTTGTCCAGAGGAGAACTCATAGGGCTGGGTATATTCATAGTATCTCTTATCGCCGGGGGGATATTTTACTTTATGAGGAGAAAACAAGTCTCCAAGGAGAAAATAGTCCCCCAACCTTACGACATCGAAAAAGAAGTGAACTAAAAATTCATAAAAACAATTCCTCAACCACCAAGATTATTCCCAAGATCAAAAACATGCCACCCACAACTCTAGCCAGTCTCTCTTCGGAACTCAAATTAGCAAATTTAGCAGCGAACAAGGCTCCAAATATACCCCCAACCACACTAATCGCAGCCGCATAAAGTGGAAAAGGGCCGTAGAACATATGGCCGACTGCCCCCGAAAGCGCGGTGAACATCATTATCAATACGGAAGTTCCGATAGCAGTGTGAATTTGATAACTCAAAATGAAAACAAGAACTATTAGAATCATTACTCCTCCACCGGCACCGAATATTCCGCAAATCAACCCTATTAGAAATCCGAAAAATGCGGAGGATAATATTTCCCTCTGTCTAAAGAAAGAAAGATCTATTATTTCTTGAAACTCTTTAGCCCGTAAAGTTATTGGTTTCCTGAGGAAACTAATCCCAGATAATATTATTGCTACACCAGTCAGGCCGCCCAATCTACCGGAGGGAACATATGCCGAAATCCAGCTTCCAATTAGGGCTCCTATGACGGCCAAAACAGCTATCTGTATTCCTGATTTAATGTTGATATTTCCATGAGTAGAATAGGTAGATGCAGCTGTTAGAGAAGCAAAGACATCAGTGGTAAGGCTTACTCCGATTGCCTGATAAGCTCCAAAGCCCAGAAAGGTAACCAATATAGGAGCGACAACTACGATAGCACTGGCACCAATTAGACCCGTAACAGTGCCAGCGCCCCAACCCGCCAAAAACAAAACCACATATTCTAAAATCCCACTCATGCTTTCACTTTCCAATGGTATCAGGCACCTATAAGAATCACAGAAATAGTTGCTAATATTAATCTAATTCGTTATCTTTTCGGCTGTAGGTTTTGAGGTAAATTTCTCCGAAATTCCCTCCACTATATGCCCTCCATCCAGAGGTTTCAAAGGTAGAGGATTAAAAAAATCTACAAGAAGGTTTAGCGCGAAAATAAAGTTTCATGCTAATAATTTCAACTGAGCAAACGAATCAATTTGTTTATTAACTTCCTACAATGGTTCTATCTCTCCATAAAAGGTAACCGCTTGGTTATCTGCATTCTATTCTGTGTGAAGTTTAATATTCTCATGATGAGGTTTCTCCTTCAGGAGGCTCTAATTTTTTAGGGAGCTTGACTGGACAAGAGTACTTTCCATATAAAAATTAGATATATCCACAAAATAATCTAAATTTTTTAGTATTCTGCTTTTTATGGAACGGAAAACTCGGAAAAGAAATAGATTTTGGGTTAAAAATTAAAAGAAACTTTTTGTTATTCCTTATGAGGTGAAAACATTTCTTTTGAGATGATAAAAATCGAAAAGAAAAATGGTATTGCCACTATTTTCTATAACAGGCCTGAAAAATTAAATGCCTTTAATGAAGACATGATTGAAGAATTAAAGCAAGCTTTTCTGAAACTAGAAGATGACAAAGAAACAAAAATTGTGATTACTACAGGTTCTGGCGAAGCTTACAGCGTAGGACACGAAGTAGACAGATGGAAGCAGAGATTCGAACAGGGAAAGCTGAGTGAGCCTGTACAAATGAGTGATCCTGAATTTCAAGAAAGATTAATCAAGTACAAAAAACCGAGAATAGCCGCAATAAATGGCGATGCTGTTGGAATGGGTGGTACGATACCTCTATCTGCAGATTTTGTAATCGCCTCGGAGGAAGCTAGATTCCGTTATCCTTTCGTAAAAATGGGAATTGTTCCGGAATTGGGAAGCAGTAATCTTTTGCCTCGAATAGTAGGACTTTTGAAAGCTAAAGAACTCCTCCTTACCGGAAAAATCATAGATGCTGAAGAAGCAGAGAAACTTGGAATGGTAACGGAGATAACGCCTCCCGGTAAATCTCTGGAAGTCGCAAAAAATTATGGAGAAAAACTAATGAAACTTCCCAAAGAACCAATGAGACGAATGAAAAGCACTTTGAATGAGACTATGGATCTTAAAACAACAATACTGACCGAAACGTATGATATATTATCTTGCTTCGAAACGGAGAATCACAAAAAGGCAGTGAAAGAATTTTTAGAGAAACGAGAATCCCAATAGAAACTATAGATATTTTAAATACTCCTAATAATCCGTCAATTTACAAAAGCGGTACCACAGCGGCTATAAGTCACCAAGAGTTTACGAACTCGAGTATTAAGAATAACAATAAAAATACGATTACGACAAACGACGGTCGGTCAAGGATTCTTTTCGGCAGTAAAGGGGTGCTTCGCCGAAATGGTGGGAGGCGCAAACCTAAATGGACGGTAAAAGAAGTGAAGAGAAAAAATAACTCCTACAATCTAGTGATAATAACTTCAGCCATCACAGAGAAGCCGAAAAATAAAGATTTATTCGAATTAGGAGGAAATATACTCATCTAAAATACAACACAGCAATGGATACAAAGCATTTATAAATTTAAATGAGAGGCTTGAGATGGCACTAATATGAATAAAGAATTCGAACATCTTTTTCAAAAGGGGTCAATAGGTAAGATTAACACGCGAAACAGAATCGTTATGGCGCCGATGGGGACAAATTATGCTGGAGAAAACGGGGAAGTAACTAACAGACTGATTAATTATTATGCGGAAAGAGCAAAGGGAGGAGCAGGTCTGATAATTGTAGAAGTCGGCGCAGTCGATCATCCAGAAGCTAAGGCAATGGCAAATCAGTTGAGAATAGACAATGACAAATTCATCCCCGGACTTTCAGAATTAACCGATAGAGTTCATAATCACGGAGCTAAAATTTTCCAACAACTACATCATGCAGGCAGGCAAACTGCTCCAAACGAAATTGAGGGAAAGCAGCCAGTGAGCGCCTCACCCATTAAGGGCATCGTGGAGGGTAAACCGAGAAAACTAGAAACCCAAGAAGTCGAAGAACTCGTAACGAAATTCGTTGATTCGGCCGAAAGAGAAAAAAGGGCAGGTTTTGATGGTGTAGAGGTACATGGGGCGCATGGATATCTAATAGGACAATTCATATCTCCAAGGACTAATAAGAGGGATGATAAGTATGGTGGAGACTTAGAAGACCGTCTAACATTTCCATTAGAAATAATTGAAGGGATAAGAGAACGAGTTGGCGAAGACTATCCACTGTCGTTCCGACTGAGCGCAAACGAATTCGTAGAAGGGGGACATGGAATTGAAGAATCTAAAAAAGTAGCTAAAAAATTAGAGATAGCCGGAATAGACGTCTTACACATCTCAGCAGGGACCTATGAATCCATGGCCACTAGCCTAGAACCGATGAATTATGAAGAAGGTTGGAAAACGCATTTGTCCGAACAGATAAAGGAAGTAGTTGATATCCCAACAATAACTGTTGGAGTAATAAGAAAACCTGAAATGGCTAATCAAATAATAAAGGAAGAAGTAGCAGATTTTGTCGCTATAGGAAGGGGACAAATAGCAGATCCATACTTTGCAGAAAAAGCAGCAAAGGGGAAAACAGAGAGCATAAACAGGTGCATAAGCTGTAACAAATGCATAGGAAGACTATTGGACGATAGACGCATTAGATGTGCAGTGAACCCAAAAGTTGGAAGAGAAAAAGAGTTCAACCAATTAAAAGAAGCAGAGGAAAGGGACGTTTTGGTAATAGGTGGAGGACCGGGAGGGATGGAAGCAGCTAAATGGGCAGCAGAGAGGGGTCATAACGTGACACTCTACGAAAAGGAAGAAGAACTTGGAGGACAAATGAAAATAGCTTCTAAACCTCCAGGAAAATCCAAAATCAATTGGTTCATAGAATATCTCAAAAAGGAAATTGACAAGTTCGACATAGATCTGGAAACTGGTACAAAGGCTGATTTAGATACAATAAAATCGGAGGATCCGGATGAAATAGTACTGGCCACGGGAGCTGAGCCAATAGAACTCGAAATTCCAATAAATGGTGAAGAAAACGTTTTGCAGTCTTGGACAGTCTTAGAAGAGGAACGCGATATAAGTGAACAAAAAATAGTGGTAATTGGGGGAGGACAGGTTGGGTGTGAGGTATCCGAATACTTACTAGAGAAAGATAATAATGTAATCTTGCTAGAAATGCTAGGATCCATAGCAACCGATATGGAGCCTATAGCTAAGTTCGATATGTTAACCAGACTCCAAGGAGAAGATATCGAACTAAAAACGAACGAAAAGGTCATAGAGATAGACGAAACTGAAGTAAAAACCCAAAAAAATGGTGAAAAAAATACGTACACAGCAGACAAAGTAATACTGGCGATAGGAAACCAGCCAAAAAATGAACTGGTTGATGAACTATCCAATGAGGACTATAAAGTTTACTTAGTTGGAGATGCCAAGGAACCCAGGAGGATCTTCGAAGCAGTCAGAGAGGGTACAGAAGCTGGAATATCGATAGGAGCCCTACATAAAAAATATAGTCCAATCTTTACCTAAGGCTTTCTTTTCCTTTTTCATGTCTCAATAATCCCAAGGAAATTATTTTCCTAATCGATTTCTACACTTTCTTATCTTAGAGCTCTAGGAGACATCCGGGCAGGGAAAACTAAATACTTCTAATAATCCATCAATTTACAAAAGCGGTATCACAGCGGCTATTAGTATCACAGAGACGGTTACTACACTAATCACATTCGTTATCGTTTCGGCTGTAGGTTTTGAAGTAAATTTCTCCGAAATTCCCTCCACTATATGTCCTCCATCCAGAGGTTTCAAAGGCAGAAGGTTGAAAATACCCACCAAAAGGCTCAACGTGAAAATCCATTTTAAAATTCTCAACAAAGGCCATGGAATTATGCTTTCATAAGTATAATCATTTATCAACGGTAAAGTGCCTCGGAGGCTGGAAAAAACTTCTGAAAATGCAACCGAATAAATGCCTAAAGGTCCAATAAGTCTAAGTTTCGAAACAGAGGTCACCGGTAATATTTTGACACCAACGTAAGCTTCACCATTTTCATTGGCCAAGGTAACCGGGTATTGGCCATCCTTAGCAGTATATAGAGTTACACGTTGCCCCGGAGATGCATTGTCCAAGAACCCTCTAAAATCCGAAATAGTATTAATCTCCGTTTCATTCATTTTTACTATCCTAGATTTTGGCGGCAAACCTGCCTCATAAGCAGGCTTTTCCACCTCGGTGTCAAAAACGAAAATCCCGGGAAGGGGATTAATCAGAGCCAAAATAAGAATTAAACAGCCTATAGCCATCAAAATGTTAGCAAAGGGTCCTGCTGCAGCCATCTGAATACGATCCCAAGGGCGTGAATTTTCGAAATCCTCTTCATTTTCCTCGACGAAGGCTCCCGGAATAATCAAGAATAGAGCAAGGCCGGTCGATTCTATATCAATATCTAGGTTTCTAGCAATTATTCCGTGAGCTGGTTCATGGGTTAATAAAACAACCGCAATGCCGATCAAGCCAGCAATCAATGGAATTGTTACTCCGGGGAGAATAGGAACAACTCCAGGTTGGCCCTCCATCGCGGAGGGAACTCCCTGAGCTGTCAACACAAATAAATTCAAAACGATGAGAAAAAATATTCCGCCCATCACTATGATACCGGCACCGGCCCCTACCTTCCCGAAAATATTCCAAAATCTTCTCGCAGCATTAGAGATCCTATCCAGAAGCCCTAACCCATGTTGTGTTCGCCAAACCGCATAACCGGGACTAACTGAAACTCCGCGAGATTCAAGATCGTAAATTCGATCGAGTAAAAGTAAGGAAATCCAAATTACAGCCGTAATCGCCGCTAACCAAATAATTTTGGTGTACATAGTTCTCAACCCTCATTACTTGTTCTCCAAAAGTATATGTTTATTATATTGCAATAGAAAGGGAAAGCCAAAAAAGAGTTGCGGGTCTCTATATACTCCATGATTTATCTCCTCGCAAACAGACAGAACGGAAAAATCTAGTCCTAAGACTTGGGGAAAAATAACTAACCCATAGCGAAAAACAGGGGGCAATATGGTTCTTCTACGTTAGCTTGCCTATCAAATTTTCAAAGTGTGCAGAAAACTTTGACTTCCTCCAATCAGGAAACAGCCGCCAGCTTCAAAACTATAACTCCGATTAGTATTGAAAATGCCAAACTCGAGAAGGTCCCTATCAGGTAGTACTCAGCAAACTTTCTTCGCTTTAGCTGATTGAAACGGGCCAACGACTTTGCAACTATAACAAAACTTATTGCATTATATGCGTAAAGAAATATGAGCATGGTAACGATTACTCTTTCAAAAATCCCAATCGTTTTTCCAGCATGTTCAATTCCCCTGACATCCTCGTCTACTGACTCTTCTCCATCGAAAAAATCGGGGAAGAAAGATAAAACGAACTCAACGAAAAGAACCCCACCAAAGACAGATACAAGGAAGCCGACAATATAGAGCAATAATTCTACAAAACTCATCAATCCTCACCAGTAGTAGAAGAAAGTCTTTTGTAGAGAAAGTCTCTTGCGTTCACAACCGGCTTAATATGCGCTGAAGATAAGGTTTTACTAACCATTGGACGGCTTATATCAAAGAAATCGGCGATTTCCTCGTGAGTTTTAGATTTATTTTGAAGATAAAACAAAGATAGCTCCCTCTCCCTCTTAGTCCATTCCTCCCTTATAGCATATAGCAGACCGAATACAGTATTTACTACCTCATCTAACCCGGAGTCCTTACTTTTTATCCTAAGAATCGGCGTCTCACCTGTCTTTTTGGACTCTTCTAATGCCTCCCTAGCGCGGTGAAAAGCCGATCCATCCATTTCAGAAACACTTTCCCTAATTCCTGTGTCAACGGACCCTACTCCGATCCCCCCTCTTAGCTTTCGAGGGAATAGGATATTCTCAATTTTCTCAAATTGTAAAAAACAGTCGGCCGCATTTTCGTAGGCTATCTCAATCTCATCTCCCCTTACGATAGAAGGAGTAGAAATTAGCGTTTTGGATTCCTCAGATACCTTTTCTATTTCATTCTTCAGGTCTTTTTGGACTCTCTCACGATCTTCTATCTCTCTGGACTTTACCAAATCAGCTATAAGAACGGCTATGCTTTCATTCTCGCTCATATAAGAACTATTTTGAATTCTTCTCTTATCAATCTTGTTACAATATTTGGTTACAATTGGATATGTAACCCTTAGTTGTTTCTTTTTAATCGTGAATCGAAAAATTATGTAAGTATATATAGTTACGATTGAGAAAGTCTACCCATAAGGTAACATATAGATCAATGAATGGTCCATTAAATGTCCCTTTTAACATGATATGAGGAATTTTTCCGAATAAACAAAAGAAAAAATTTGAAGATAGATAAAGCAATTCCTTCTTATCAGGTCATTTTTCCTCTGTCTTTTCCTCAATCCAATTTTTTCGTATCTCTTTAGCCAAGTTACCGTCCTCAATTACTACAGAACCCTGATATCCACAATCCTTACATACGTAAATCCATCCGGCCTTAAGGCCAACGAAATAGTGTAATCTGTGAGAGCCACATTCGGGACAATATATCTCCTCACTCGAACCTTTCGAGGATTTCGACACCATCTTGTCAAGCTTTTCAAAATCTTCTTCTGAAGGCATCGATCTCAACCGCCGGCAATCAAATATCTACCCATTGAGCGTGATTAAATTTTCGGAAAATTTCCCAGGTGAAGATTTTTCCTCAAATCTCCTCAAAGCCGCAACTATTTTCTATATCCATAAATACGGAGAAATATTCCTATTAGGTGATGAAAGAGGTCAGTATGAACACCAAGCTGAGCCCTATAAACATTCCCAAGTGACGCTCCCAATTAATGCCAGGTACTCAAACCTTTACATTCCTTAACACTGAAATGTGGGGCTCTTTCACGTCTATGGCGGACCGCTACCTGGAGTAACGGTCTCCCCTCCGGGCGAACCGCCTTCACCCGGGACTCCTTTCGGTAGAGCCGATTGTTCCCGGGCTTTCCACCCCGATCGTTTCAGGGGATTGGCTCGGGTGCTTACGGCTCGCCCCTTTCTGGGAGGGTAGATCTCTCGTCAAGCTCCACAGGCTCCACGAATGCACCCGGCGATCGGGCACATTCTCTCCCTCTTCTCCTGCTTCCAACGCTTCGAAGAGCAGAGTCTTCAACCCGCGGAGATGTTCGGAGAAACCCTGTCCACGGCGAGCTACGACAAGCGCAGCTGCCTGATGGATCGTGATGTGATAATATGAACAATACTTATGTTTTCCAATTATGGATGTGTAGGCGGGATTAACCTCTCGAACTTTCACTCCTTCACGCTCGGCTCTACGCTTGACCGCTTCCAAGAATTTGCTGTGATTGAACTCGTGTTGATTCTGCTGTTCTCTTGCAACGTCGTTCAAGTTTTCGAGTACAAGACCACGGTTCCAGTACTTCGCGTGCTTCACCACTTCTTTAGCGTAGTTCCCAATTAACCACTCGCGCTTATTTTTTCGACTCGTCGTGAGTTCTGGGCATTCGATCGTTTTGGTATCTTTGAGCTGTCCCCGTTCGTTAGCTACAGTCAAATCAATCGTGTCGCGATTGAAATCTACACCAACTGCACCTTTCTTGAAACCAATCTCGGGTTCACGATTTTCTTCCTCAAAACTGACTCTAAGTTCGTACCTATCGTCCTTATGAAGAATACGTACACCGTACGGTTTCTTACCGTCAAGGAGCTTATCCACGTGATTTGATAGATATGCCGAAACGTGAATCCACTCTTGGTCTCCAACGTTTATTCTGAGATAGAGTCCTCCACCTTCTTCAACGAATCTCAAATTCAGGTTTCCCTCCTTGAGCTTTTCGCCACGCGAATAGAGCTGGTTATTCCTCAATCGCTTCCACTCCTCGTTCGAGATCTCGCTGCGCTCCCTTTTCTTGAGGTTCTTCCGACCGCCAAACACGACCTTCTCGGGGGATTCTAGATCCCCGGATTTGACGAGTTCTAGGGCGGAGTCGTGGTTGAATTTTGCTCTGAAGTAACCGTCACGGCGATACCGGGAATTAACTTCGGGGAATTTCTTTCCTAAATCGGATTCTATCTCTGATTTTGTCCCTCCCTCACAAAGGCGGTTGTACGCATACCTCATGCACGAGGACTGTATACGCATCAGCTCGTCGAGCTGTTCGGCTTCCGAATCTGAGGGGAAAAGTTTCCCCTGAATTGTCACTTGCATTCTTCAATCGCCTCCTCCGTTTTTTTCTTAACTTTTTTACCTCCACGCCTGCCGTAAAGGCGGGCGGAGAGGCTTGAAACTATCGCCAACATATCCTCGACGAGTTCTTCCTCATAAGACTTCTCGCCGTTTTCGTCCACGCACTCAACATCAACCCCGTATGCCGAGAACAGCCTTTGAAGATAGTCGTAACCAAATCGAGCGAGCCTGTCCTTGTACTCTACAACAATTCGATTTATTTCTCCTTTCTCCGAAAAATTGACGAGTTTGGAGAGCCCATTTCGGTTTTCGTTAATCCCAGAGGCAACGTCTGTCACGGTATGCACCACTTCCAATCCTTCCGATTCACAGTAATCCAAAAGGCGGGATTTTTGCCTATTCAAATTCCCAGAGTTCTTCTGTTTCCTGGTTGACACTCTCGCATATATCGCAACTCCTTTAGGTTCTTCTTCCAACTTGCCCAAGAACCTGTCAAGTTCAGCTTTCTCAACAACTCTCTGCCCTTGAGAACCCATCCTATTTCCTTTGATTCTACCCTCATCCACGTACTTCCTAATTGTGTTGGGGTGTAATCACGTGTACTCGCTCGCTTCTTTAACCCTCATTAACGGCATTAAGTATATTACTCTTTGTTAAGGTATATTAAGGTATTTTTTACTGTTTAGACCACCTTTGCCCATATACTCCCCCAGTATAAAACTACAAAAATACGATGCTCCACCAGCTATCCCAGCGACCCCCCATGGCCTACTATTCAGAAGATAAAAGAAAACGCTCAGGAAGAGGATTTCCCACACCAAAACCTTCAAGAAAGTATCCTAACGAAGCTTCCATATTAAAATCCATATCTCCTTTGAATTTAGACGCTAAAGATAACCGGCAAGGAAAATAGTTCATAATGAGAGCGGAAGTAAGGTTATCACAGCAATTTCCGATACCAAGAACGGCGTAGGGCTCAAATTCCCTTTATTTCCATATCAAGATAAAAAATGTAACCCCATCCCTATCAAACCACCTTACACCTCTACAAAAGTCAAGGAAACTGTATTTAAGGGTAAATAGCGCCGGGGCTGGGATTCGAACCCAGGCAGCGCGTTAGCGCAACAGGCTTAGCAAGCCTGCGCCTTAACCACTCGGCCACCCCGGCACACTTTTTATGTCCTCTTTTCTTTTTTCTCCACTTAAGGTTTCACGAAAATTTTCCGAAAAAAATAGCGACGGGCACGCCCCGGATGGACGCCCTTTCCTGCACGTCCGACGCCCGGCCGCAAGCTCGGCCTCGCGACCCCCCAAGCGCCAACAGTCCTGCCTACGGCTGCGGTCTTCCGACCCTGACCGGGTTCGTCAGGCAAAGGCGGTTTACCGCGGCCTTCCGGCCGAGGCCCCGCCACCTGCGGCCCTGCGGGACGAAGCGTCTACGCCGCGAACCTGGCCGACGAACAGTTCCAGACGCCGCTCCAGGCTTCAGCTCGGCATATAGCGGTTTTCCGTACAGGGGACCGCTAACTCCCCAGCCTAGCCCGTCGCCATTTTATTTGCCTCTTTATTCCGAAATAAGCCTTTTCTCCTTTCTCGTGATATCGATTTTCTCGAGCAGTTGACAGGCCCTACAAAGTCTACCAGTCGAAGGTTCACCACAAATCTCACAACTTTCCAACTGCACCTCTCCGAGATTCTCCGGAAGATATTCCCTAATCCTATCGAACATTCTCAAAACTTTGAACTTAGTGGTCGGGTGATTTTTTTCCATCTCATTCAAGAACTCTCGAACTTCGCTTCTCATCCCTCCCACGTAAGGGCATTCATCGATATGAATCTCCGCATCCTCAAGCATTGCATAAATAGCCGTTTCCTTCTCTGTAATCTCCCTAAGGGGCTTGATGCGGGGGACAAATCCTTTCTTTCCCCCAGTCTTGGGCCCCAACCTATAAAGTCTGGAAAGATCCCCCCTCAGATAATTTAATAATATCGTCTGAACCTGATCGTCTAGATTATGGCCAATGGATAACTTATCGGCATTCATCTCCCGAGAGGCCTGATTCAGGAGAGACCTCCTCAATATTCCACACATAGTGCAGGGGTCCGGGCCGTCCTTCTGACGAGAAATTTCAGCTAACTCATCTAGTGTCTTTCCAAAGACTTCCTGGAAGCTAACGACGACATTATCAATTCCCATTTTCTCGGCGTTTTTCCGAGCTATCGGTAAACTCTCATCTCTGTATCCTTCGATTCCTTCGTCGATTGTCAATGAAATAACTTCTATATCTCTATGCTCGGAGTAATCCTTCAAGAGAATTAAACTAGTCAAACTGTCAGTCCCTCCAGAAACGGCTGCTAGAACTCTGTCTCCGGTCTCTACTAAATCGTATTTTTCAACAGTTCGGCGAAATCTTTTCTCTATATTCTCCTTGAAACAACGGTCGCAACGATAAACCCCTGCTCTCCTTTCATTATAAACTGCTCTTCTGCCGCAGAAGGTACACTCTCTCACTTAACCACCCGAAACAACTGGCACGACTTCAATTTCATCCCCCTCTTCCAGTTTTTCCTCCTCAGGGACTATCTTACCGTTCCTCTTAACTACCACTTCTTCAGGATTGAAATCGATTTTTTTAAGTAATTTCAGAATTTGCATTTCCGAAGATAAGTCATGAATAGTCTGGTCATCTGATCTCGCTTCTTTAACGGTCACACTGATGCTCATGATACCACACAAATATCTTCCCCGACTTTCGTTTATTTAGTTTTAATTAAGTCTATAACTTCATGGTTTAACCCAACGCGAAATAGTAATAAGTTAGATAATTCCTATATCTTCAAAAAAATAATCATTTAACCTCTTATAAAAATAGTATAAACAGGTAGTAAATTGGAAGAAAAAGGCTTAATCCAGATATACACTGGAGATGGAAAAGGGAAAACGACTGCGGCTGTGGGTCAAACAATCCGGGCAATTGGACATAATCTTGATGTTTGTCTAATTTATTTTCATAAGAATCCAAAGGAACAGGAAAATGGGGAATTTTCTGTGTTGGAGGAGTTGGGAGTCAAAGTCAAAGGATTCGCTAAAAAACACCCTCATTTTAACGAAGAAATCTCCCGAAAGCAACTGAGAAATGAATGCCTGAAAGGTGTAGAATTTATCAAGAAAACTCTAAAAGAGGAATTTTTTGATTTAGTCGTCCTCGACGAGATAATAATCTCCATGCGTGACGATTTTCTGAAGGAAAAGGAAATATTAGAAATTCTGGAAACGAGGCCGGACGGAACCGAACTAATCCTGACGGGTCGGGGTGCAAGTGAAAAATTGATAGAAAAAGCCGATTTAGTGAGCGAAGTTAGAAAAATAAAGCATCCTTATGAGGAGGGTATGGGGAGTAGAAAAGGTATTGAATTCTGATAGACTTTCCCAAACGTTTCGAAGATATCACAATCCCGAATGTTTCTAAGAATAGAAGATTAGTTTATCTAATAAAAATAAGAAAAAGAAATAGAATATCTACATGCTGGAGATTCTTCAATTCCATCAACAGTAAATCCTGTTGACTCCGCTACAAGTTTCTTAAATACCGAGTCCCCAGTCTGCGACGGTCATCAACTCTGCCTCTCTAGTACCTTCGTAAATCTCGAGAATCTTTGCGTCTCTGTAGAGCCTCTGCACCTTGTAATCGTCGATGTATCCGTATCCACCATGTATTTGAAGGGCCTCATTGGCGCAATGCACAGCAGTTTTACCGGAGTGGTACTTTGCCATAGCCACATCACCTGGATCTGGATTGCCTTGATCTGCTTCGTATGCCGCTTTGTATACGAGATTTCTTGCTGCCTCGACTTTGGTTTTCATTTCCGCTAATTTCCATCTAATTCCTTGATGCTCGGAGAGTGACTGTCCAAAAGTTTCTCTCTCCTGAGCGTATTCCAAGGCTTCGTCTAGAGCTCCTTGAGCCAATCCGACTCCCTGAGCAGCAACTCCTATTCTTGTTATATTGAAGAACTCCATGAAGTACATGAAGCCATTCCCTCGATCACCAACCAAATTCTCTTCGGGGACTCTGACATCGTTAAAAGCTAACTCACCTGTTGGGGAAGCTCTAATTCCTAGCTTACCATCCAGTTTATCGGCCGTGAACCCATCTTGATCGGTCTCAACAATAAATATCGAATGTCTTCTATGACGTGAATCGGCATCAGGGTCAGTCAGACAGAAAACGACTAGATAATCTGCAGTAGTACCATTGGTGATAAATTGCTTGTTCCCATTTATCACCCATTCATCTCCGTCTTTTTCCGCTCTACAGGAGGCAGCTGCCACATCGGTTCCCATTTCCGGTTCTGTTATAGCTGCTCCCATAATCGCCTCACCATTACAAAGAGGGGGCAGGTATTTCTCCTTCTGCTCTTCAGAGCCATGAAGCATTATCACTTCTGAGCCGAAAGTGGTAGATAAAATAAGTGCACATCCGGGATCAACTCTCCAGAATTGTTCATGCAATAGTACTTGGGGCATCATGCCCATTCCCCCGCCCCCATATTCCTCAGGGATTGAAGCACCTATGAAGCCTAAATCGCAAGCCTTCTTCCAGACGTCTTCGGGGAACTTTTCTTCACGATCGCATTCTTGAGCTATATCTTCGAATTCACCTTCTGCGAATTCGGCCGCCGCTCTTTTGATATCTCTTTGTTCTTCCGTTAGTTCAAAATCCATTTTTTCACCTCCTCTTTTACTCCAAAAGTTTGGAAAATTTTATTTTTCCTTTCTCCTGATAGATAAAAGCCTTTTGGGACAAGTGAAATCAAAACATTACGTGGATAAATCTATTAATTCGAAAAATAGAGGATAAGAAGAGCTAAGAAATCAGTATTTATCCAAGTTCTCCAAGAAAATTTTTATCTTCTTTTGCCGAGAAGACACCTTCCCAATCGTGGATTGGATGGGTGATG
>CAYNPN010000023.1:0-30654 GCA_964399085.1 Hadarchaeota archaeon (SeqCode)
GGTCGCTGTATCCTCTCCCTAAAAGGAAGAGGTCTTAGCGACCAAGGAAGATAAAACTTTTAAAATAATTTTTAAATTCATTATTTTTAATTAGTAACCTTTTTTATATTTGAACTAGACTGATTGATGAGGGGGAAATTGGAAAATTACGACCCCAAGACGCAGAAGGGGGGGTTTGGAAAGAAGAATATTGCCTACATTTTATTAGGGATAGTAATTGCTTTGACAGGATACTCAGTTTGGAAGAATCCTCACCTAGATATTCACTCGATGATCGAATCCATGTCCCACATCTTTAGTCATGGGGTAGCATTATTGTCCTTCCTAAAAATGGAAGTGTTGAGGCTTGTAGAAGATCCCTTTGCCATAATAGGAATTTTCCTGATGGGTGGTGGGCTATTAATGATCTACGAAGGGATTACCCGCAAATAAGAGATTAAAGACTGACGTCCTCCAACGACTGAAGTCGTTGGGTTCCTACCCCCTTTTCGCCCTTTCAGTCTCGGATTAAGGCGGTACCGGTAGGTATTGCAGAGCCACAGACCCCTTCTGTTGCAGGTTCCCCGATACCTCCTGTCTGCCGACAGGCAGGAAGACCGTCTTGATACACAGAGGACGGTATTCAACGGTTCGGAGTTCAGAGCACCGCCAGTAGTGCTCCCGATTCGGATAGAGGCTTGGTATCGAGAGGGGTGTTCAATCCTCCCGTCCTATCGCCCCCGTCCCGAGCCACAGGACCTCGGAGCTTACCCGAAACTCTAGAAGTAGATATAACTGGGACGATTAAAAGAGAATCACCGGAGGGATCAGTGAAAGTATTCGCCATTCATCCCACCGCTGAAGTGAGTGGGCTTTCTGGCGAGGTTCTGTAAATTTTGCAATTCTATTAAATAGCTTAAGATACCTTAAGGAGATTAAGATTAATCTGAATTTTTGGTGATAATAAATTTAAATCTCCGTATTCATTTCAAAAAAAAGGTCGGTAGATTTCGACCAAGAATTCCGGGTGATAAAATGGAAGATACCAATATCGTAAATCTCTCAGCTGGAGTTTTCTCCTTCACAAGCAATGTTTATCTGCTTGAAGGTGAAAAGCCAGTTCTTATTGATACAGGGAATGATCAACAAATCCTAGAGAATTTGAAAGAAAGAACGGATGAACTCCACGCGATATTACTAACCCACCTTCATCCGGACCATGTAGGCCTTACCAGGTCAATAAAAAAGGAATTTGACACCGATGTGTATGCTTGGAAAAAGGAAAGAGGATGGATTGATTTTGAGCTCTCCAGAGGACAGGAAATAGAGGCCGGAAATTCTACCCTTGTTCCCCTCCTCACCCCTGGCCACTACCCCCATCATACGGTATATTTCGGCGAGGGTGCTCTCTTTAGCGGAGACCTAATTTTCCCCGGAGGAAGCTTCGGGCGGACTGACGTCCCCGGAGGAAATATGGAGGAATTGATCGAGTCTATAAAGAAGGTTTTGGAGCAATTCGGTGGAAGGATTAAGGAAATGTATCCGGGCCATATGCAACCGATTTCGGACGGCGTGGAAAATAGCATAGAGGCAAGTCTCAAAATGGCTGAAAATTATTGAGATTATCTACCTTCGAAGAATTAGTAGGAAACTTAATCACTACAAAATATCTATCATTAGTAAAGGTCGAGCAAGATGAACTATGCCAAATTCTCTACGGAAGATGTTATCCTAGGCAGGGCTACCCACGATGACGATTTGATAGAGTTTATCACCGAGTTGGCAAAAGAGGAAAACGTTGAAGTAGGATTTTTCACAGCTATAGGGGCTCTTAAACGGGCCAAGCTGGGATTCTACGATCAGGACGTCCACGAATATCGTGAAATGGATATAGACTTCCCCTGCGAAATAGCTAGTTGCCTTGGAAACATTTCTGAAAGGAATCAAGAAATCTTTGTTCATGCACACGCCGTCATCACGGATGAAACAGGGAGGGCTATGGGAGGACACCTCAAAGAGGGTAAGGTGTTTGCCTCTGAGGTATATATGCAGGAGCTAAAAGGACCCCGACTGGTCAGAGAACATGATGATACCACCGATTTAGATTTGTGGCAGTTGTAATCAAGGTAAAAATGGAGAAACCAGAGACACGATAACCTCAGGATATTCTTCAAAAGAATCATTCAATTTTTTTCTTCTTTGGTTCGAAGAAAGATTATCCATAAATTCATCAGTTTTCATCAGACGGCATATTTCATCGATAATGGGAGAGACATCATCATTTCTCTCAAGCGCGCCTAATTTGATCAATACCTCTTCCTCTCCCTCCGCAACTTCCTCAAGTGGTTTGTCAAGAAGCAAAAGTCCAGGTAGTTCGGGTTTGAAAGGATCAAGATTGAGTCTATCCAGAATATTCAGCGTATCCCTATCGCTCAGTCTTATGAAATGGTTTTTCTCTCCCAATTGAGAGTCTAAATCTGCAGTTTCGTTTTCGAGAACTTTACTAATCTCATTCGCGAAGCTGGGAGGTAGACTCACCTCAATAAGGTATCCCTCATAATCCTTAGATCCGGAAATATATTTCTCTGGCATTTGATTTCCTTCTTAAAAATTTCTGAAAAGCAAATTATCTTCTAACTTTTAATGTGTTCCCTTTTCGACCGCGGTAATTATCTCCGACTTCGATTTTAGGACAGCTAATACATTTTACTTTACAGTAATGGCGTCGACGGGGCACTTATCCTCTGCTCTATAGACACAGTCTTTGTCTTCCGGCACGGTGCCTTTTGTTTCGTCCTCGTCTCTATATTCTTCTACAATTCTGGAAACCCCAGACACAACCTCAAAAACATCACCGCAAAGGGCCGCACAGTCACCTGAGCCGCTACATGCGTCCTGATTAATTATGACTTTAGGCAATCTTTCACCTCTTTATCTTATGATAAGTAATATCCGGATTACTTTAAAATACTTAAAATTAAGAAAAAGAAGCCACCGACAAAGAAGCCGAAAGGTCCGGTTGAATGTTTCCCCAGTTTGGTGGAACGCTCTCGAAGGGCGGCAGCAGGCAGGGCGGCGGATCCCCAGAAAAAGGTTGGAGAGTTTCAACAAGAAATTACCAGGGGATAGAGTGAGCGGAGCACTTGATTAGCCCATCAAATTCTCCAAATTTGGCAAAAATGAGTCAGAAAAACAGCCTTTCTTTCTATAAACTTTTTAGTATATTCAATTTGTTTACTGGAGGCAGAAACACTTTTATTTTTAACAAATAAAGTAGCATTAGATAGGTAATAATTAGTTATGGGTTGCTAATAACATATTTTAGGTGAAAGGATGGCGGAAGAGGGGAAGGAATTAGGGCCCGGCCAAAAATACTGTAAGAATTGCGGTTCAGTAGTAAGCAAAAGTGCTGAATTTTGTCCTGAGTGCGGGGTAAGCTTTCGAGACGCTCCTCGGAGAGATAAAGCGAAACAAGAAGTAGAGGTGAGCTTTGGGACGGGGGTAAAGTTTGGGTTTAGCTTTTCTCTTGGGGTTGCTTTATTCTGGATAACCGTTGGCCTGATTGTTGTCTTTATCCTCCTTTCCATATTTGGACAGTTTTTCCCTACATATCCATGAGATGATTTTATTGAAGGTCTCAGGTTAGAGGGACTTCAACTGTGTCTGAATCCTACCTATTTCACCCGAGAAAACCCGAACTGAATTAGAGACGAGAATTTTATTTTTCCGAAACGACAAACATGCTTATGCATGAACCTGAAATGCTTATTCGGATTCCATGACTGGGTGAAGGTGGGGGGACCTAGTAAGGCGGGGACCGGGAAGTTCAAGCAAAGATTCAGATGTAAGCGTTGTGGGGACGTGAAGACCGAGACTTACTAATTTTTCTTCGTTTTAGGTTTTCTTTCCGGATTTGTTCTCGATTGGCTTACCTTACTCGGGAAAAAACGGAATCGAGCAAAAGCCACGAAGTTTATTTATAAATGAAGGGCGGATACTGGGCCGTGGAAGGAAGTATATGGCATATCGACCTGATAAAAAGTGATAAAAAAATAAAGAAAGAAAAGAGCGACAATTTTTGATGTTTGGGGCTTAGAGTTTTCTAATCAATCCGATTAATGTGATAAGGTTTTAATTGGGTATTTTCTCGCTGCAATCGGGACATTAAGTCATATTCAACCTCCAAAATTACTTCAATTCATCTATTTGGAAAATTAGGGGGGCAAGAATCGGTTTTGAGGTCCGAAAACTAGGATAAAAATTTGTGGATAAGTTTTTATCCTTTCAGCTTTTCGCCGCACTCCACACAGAACTTGGTTTCTGGCTTGACTTCATTCCCGCAGTTTGGGCAGAAGTTCGGAGATTGCTCAGCCCCAACCTCTGCCCCGCAGTCTGGGCAAAATTTAACCCCTTCTTGGATGGGGTTTCCGCAATCAGAACAAGTTAGCTTTTTTTCTGACTTTTCACTTTCCCTTCTTTTTTCCTCAACCTTTGGCTCTCCCCCCAACTCTTTCAACTCTGACTCTAAGCTCGAAACTTTTGACTCAAGGTCTGACTTTTCCCGTCTGAGTTCTTCCGCTCGGGATTTTTGTTCGGACACTTTCGACTGGAGTTCGGAATTCTCCTTCTCGGAATCCTCCAACTTAGACTTCAAATCCGAAACTCGCGCCCGAAGGGTTTTCACCCCCTCTTCTATTTTCTTTACTTCCGCTCCACAATTAGGGCAAAATTTAACCCCTTCGGAAACAACTTCCCCACAATCAAAACACGCCAATTTTTCTGCTTTCTGTTTCTTCAGTTCTGATTTTAAATCGGAAACCTTCGATTCTAGCCTTGACCTTTCTTTTTCAGACTGCTCTAGCTTCGACTCCAAGTCCGATACCTTTTCCTGGAGGGAGCTTATCTCCTCCTCCCTTTCCTCGATCTCAGACTCCTTTTCCTCGATCTCAGACTCCTTTTCCGAAACAAGTTCCTTCACCGACTCAGACAGCTCGATCTCGCCCATCTCAACCACCTACTTAATCACTCCTTCCTCTCTCAATTCCTTGAGAGCTTCCTCTAAGTCGTCTTCGCTCACATCAAATTCTTCGGAGGCTTGTTCAACTGAGATCTCTCCCTCCGAAGCCAACTCAACTAAATTCTTTTTTAAATCATCCATCTTCTCTCTTCTCCTTCTCCTCCTAAGCAAAAAGGCAGCGATTCCTACGATTGCTGCTATTGCTGCTCCACCGCACAATAACCAGAGGATTGGAATTTCTGTTTTGAACTTCTTTTCCTTACCTCTATCGGAGATATCACCAAACTCTATCTTAGGATTCCACTCGTACTCGTTAAAAAATTGAAGATCTTTAATTCTGTAAGAATAATTATCACTTGACTGGACGGTGCCATAAAACTCCTTTTGATTTCCGTAGCAGATAAACAAGTCAGCGTTTTCGTAGTCGTTAAGGATTACTTCTACGTTAACCTTGGCGTAGTCTGATCCAGTCTCGACAACTCCAGAACTCTTTATTCGGGCAGGGATTTTCGCCGTAGCGAAGGTTTGTGAACTTCCATAAACCGCCTTATCCTCGCTCTTTAAAACAGTTCTAATCTCGTAAACTGTGTCAGATTCAAGATTTTCCAAGTTATCTTCATGAACTCCTTCAGTGGTATACGTAGTGCCTGAGGTGTTTTCCCAAGCACCCCCTTCCTTCTGTCTGTACTGGAAGTAAACATTTCCGGAAGAAAAATCTCCCAAAATATAATCGGAGTGTAGTGAGAGAGAGGAAGTAGTAACGTTTTCTAAACTCGGTTCAGTCATTAAAACTTGAACTTTAGTTGGTATATTTACAGAATTCGACGTGCTTTTGAGAATTATCTCTCCCTCATAGACTCCTAATTCTGTATTTTCAGGAATATTCATACTTTCATAAAATGTGGTATTTTCTCCGGCCGGGATGGTAAGCTTAGTAGGAAAGCTCTCTAAATTCTTGAAGCTTATAATATGTCCGGCAGAATCTTCTAAATCTGTAGAAGAGACGTTTACCATTTCATCTTTGATTGACGAGGATTGGACTGTGATTGGAGTTATAATTTCAGCGCCCGACCCAGTTTCCAAACTGCACGAAGCCGGGGTTGGAGAAACCGTCACGGAAGGTGTGCTTGACATGAGGACTGTTGTCGTGCTTTCTCGCGTAAAAAAGTTAGACTTTCTAGTGCCGGAGGCTTCCACCCGAATCGTGTAAGTTCCAGACACATCTGCTTGTGTGTAATAGTTCGAGTACACACCGTCTGAATCGGACCCGTCAGCATGTTCTCCGTCATCGTATAACGTTAACTCTTCCTCGTTACCATTAGGTTTCTCAATCGTGGCGCTTACATCAGCTCCTGTAACAGGATTTCCCTCTACTGCCAACGTGTTTATGATTTGCATTGGTTCATTGAAGGAATACTTTTCCTTCTCCGTGAAGGTTTCAATATTCAATCCTGTATAGGCCCTCACTGAAGCCGAGTAGAGCGCTTCGGAATGAGTCGTTAACGCGGTTATTTCCATCTCCCAGGCCCCGGTTTGATTTTTTACATCTATAGTATATGTTTCGTACGTGGATCCCTCTATATGAGCCGACACATCAGAATCATTGGGATTGACTTTTGATCCATCGGGTCTGAAAAGTTCGAAATCAAGATCGCCCGCATTCCATGAGAGGGTGAAAGTTGAAGTGGAAACCGTATCATCTACATTTACGTCGTGTGTTATGGACTCTCCTTCTTGAAGCCCTCCTTCTTGCGACTTAAGGGTGCTCTTATTCTTAACAGCGCCGCTGATAATGTTGTAAATCTTCTTCAATTCCAACGGGTTTGGAGAGGAATAATACTCGCCTTCCGTTTCCCTTGCTATATAGTCCAGTAAATTTTCATCAGCGTTCTGCCCTAAACCTACGGAATATACTTGAATGTTATTGTTTTTCACTTCCGGCAGTACATTTTTTGGATCTTCCCCTTCGTTATGTTTTCCATCACTCAGGAGAAGCATAGCTCGCTTGTGTTCGGGACTGCTCGCAGAAGTAAGTTCGTTCAATCCCTCGCGTAAACCGCCACCTATATTGGTATTACCGTCGGCATACAAATATTCAACCGTTTTTTTAGCCTCCTCCTTTACGTCGATGGGTGGATTTTCTCCTGTGGTCCACTCTAACTTATCCACATGGAAACCATCGGCCGTATTCGAGGAATCAGATGTCAGCCGAACCTTGACTGTGTCTCCCTGAATCCAATCGCTCCACTCACCGGAGTGATATCCATCATATTGATTATATGTAGCTCCTCCCTCATCATTTACATAAATATAATCATACCCCGCCTCTGTATCAATGTAATCGAAATGAACCCTCACCCATGCCGCCCCACCTTTATGGAGACTCCAAACATTGTCACTATTGTTTGAGTAAGGGTGGGGGCTCTCCACATTCACCGTTTCTGAGTTGGGTGTTATCGTCGAAGGAGGTATCTCCATCAAAGGGAAGTCCTTAGTGGCGTAATCCGAGTATGATGCGACTCCCACCATATCACCGACACTTTGAAGATCAATGAACTCTTTAGCAGCATCCTTTGCGTCCGCAATCTTAGCACCACCCATACTTCCAGATCGATCCAATACAAGCATCACGTCGGCTTTCCTCCTTTCACGGTACACAACGGCATCGTCCACAGACACCTCATCCGATATCTCTAAATCTTCATTTTCAACACTAATCTCAAAATCATACCTGCCAGGATACGTCTGCTGAGGAGGTGATACTTGTAACCAATACTCCCCCTCGGCCGGATCTACAGGTTTTTTAACCATGAAAAAGTTTGTGGGGTTACCATTGATTTTCACCTCAAAGTCTTCGGAATCCAACTGAACTGGAAGACCAGTCGACAACTTAGTAATAAAACTGACTGGTTCATTCTCACTCCCAATAAATATCGGATTGGACGAAGAGGGAGTTTTTACATTAAGATCAAGATCGGCCCTAACACTCTGAATATACTCCTCCGTCTTTTCAAGAGCTAAATCAGCCCTAACCATCCCATGCCCATACCAAGGATCCCAGCCGTCAGGTCCTAAATCCACAACGGCTTTTTGTAATATTTCCCTCAACTTGTCGGGTTCTAAGTTCAGCCCTTTATCTTTCGCGTAACCTTTAACCAACCCAGCAACAGCACTTAAGCATGGTGCAGAAAAAGAAGTACCGTTTGTCGTGTAAGGGGTATAGCCCGGATTGTTGTTATTACGTGCAGTCGCAATAATTTCTGAACCTGGCATTGAAAACTCTACAGACCAACTCTCTTTGTTGAGACTAGAACCATAATTACTAAATTTAGATACTCCCAGTTGTTCGGTATCCGTCTTTCTAAGCCCAGATACCGATATCACATCCGGAGAAGCAGCAGGGAATAACGGTCTCAGAGTGTTTTCATTGCCAGCGGATGCTATAACTAAAACATCATCTTCCTTAGCAATATGAGCTTTTTCTATCATAGACCCCAAATTTCTTTTCGTCAAATAGTTAAGAAGTGCCTGAAAACCCTCGCGTAAGTAAAAATCTCTAAGTGTTTGTTTTGGGGGAAACATTCCTAGACTTAGGTTGATTATATCGGCCCCGTTCTTTCGAGCATATTCTATACCTTCAGCAATTGTCTCATCAACCACTCCTTTCCAAGGTCCAAACTGAAACCCAAGGGCTCCAGTTTTAACAGGCATAATTTTAACTTTCTCACCCATCACACTAGCAATGCCCACAGTCTCTCCGTCAATTGGTGAAGAGGAAATCATCTCAGCTACCATAGTTCCATGATTCGCCTTATCCATCGGATTATTATTTCCTTCAACAAAATTCCAACCACGCCAATCATCTTTGTAACCATTACCATCGTCGTCGATACCGTTCCACCTCTTGTCATTACCCTGACTGTCCATACCCATTTCACCGGAGTTATGCCATATTTTATCCTCCAAAGCTCTATGCCTGTAATCTACCCCAGTTCCCACAACGGCCACAACCACATTATCAAAATTATCCTTGGTGTAATTCTTCCATATATTATCTGCTCCAGTGGCAAACCAATGCCAACTATTACTTAATTGAGACGTATTTTGAAATGTTAAGCCAGCAACAGGAGAGTAGGGATTAGTGACATCATAAGGTGACGTAGGACGAACAGTAACTTTGAAGTAAAAGTTATCTCCTTCGAACTCCTTCGTTAGAGGCATATCTTGGAGATTCGGATTTTCAAATTTAATTTTCCCCAACCATTCGTTACTATCCATGGGAAGGGGATCATAGTCCATCGCTTCTATCTCGATAAAGTCTTCTCCTAACCGTATACTATCAAAAAGCGGTCCTGGATAGGATTTATTAGTTTCCTTAATTCGATAAATATTCTCTCCGTTCCCTCCAGTAGGTGGAAGAGTATATTGATTCCTCAGAGTAGTCAATTTAAAGAAAGGATCGCCAACCCAAGGTTTGGCGTTAACGTTAAGAGGCCCTGTATCCACATCCTCTTTAAAGCGGAAGTTATCAATTGTTACCTCCAAGCTGATTATGATGTTGAGAATTTTGTCATCAGAGCTTTTTTCATATTTCTGGCTGTCTTGAAATGATGCTGTGATACGTACCACTTCGTCATTATCGGGAGGGATAAACTTAGTGGTAGCCTTACCGTTCTTGTTTGTTGAAGTAGATTCCGGAACGAAACTCCCAGTACTTAATCCTTTATCATTCAACTTAGTAGCACTCCACTTAATGGTCTTGCCGGGCAAAGGATTGCCGTTTGAGGTCAAGGTGGCAGTCAATTCCACATTGTCTCTCCAATCTACTCTAGTGGCGGATGATGATATTTCGAGATTTGTTGGTTCTTTCGGTGTTGAATCCTGCGCTCTCGCTCCTCCTATCCCTAAATTAAGGAGTAAGGTTAGTGATAGGAAAAGTCCAAAAACTAGTGCTAAAGTTTTGGTTTTCGTCCCCCTTTGAATATATTTCATCGAACCCAGTTAAAAAAATCTATTTGGTTTTTTAAAAACTTGCCTTCCCCTGAACACCAGAAGGATACTGAGAAAAACGCTGGTTATGGACAATCTGATTACGAAGATTTCAGCAGAAATTATAAAGGAGATGAATACGAGCAACCCAATATTACGTCGATAGTATTAGTACTTACTATGGGTATGGTGAGAATGAGAAATAGGTTAATTTTTGCTTCTAAATTGATTACGACATGGGTACAGCCGGTTTCCTTAATTTTTTTCGAATTTCTCTTGCCAGAGCTTCAGGACTCCCCCCATTGGACCCGTCAGTAATTACATAATCGGAATCACTAGAATCGACATACTTCATCAGGCGATTAAAGTCGCAATGATCGCTTAGGCCGATTATGTATTGATTTTTATGCCTCGACACGGGTCCGTCAAAAATCCAACCACTAAGTTTGACCTCCACGATAGGGTTGTCAAATTCTATTTTTTCCATCATGTGATATAGCCCGATATAATTTTTGATCTCGGCGCTATTCCATTCTTCACTATTCAAACGATAGTACTCTCCAAATTCTCCCTCTTCCTCACAGGCTTTCGTGGCTTCAAAAATTCTGGGAGGCATAATTGCGGGGTTAAGCACATCCCTTCTTCTCAGTATTTTCAAAGCCTCCTGAAGCTTGCCATGATACCCCTTTATAATAATCGGGTTATTCTCAATCTTCTGTCTCACGAACTCGGCAAAAATCTGATTGATTTCATCTTGAAAATATCTGTACTGGCTTGGCCTTCCGTAAGTAGCTTCGATTATCAACAAGTCCGCCGAAATTATGGGAGCTCCCGGAAGTTTGATATCACCAGTATAGAGTATCCTCTCTCCTTTTTCAGTCTCCAATAATGCCTGAGCCGATCCCGGAATATGATTCGCATCGTAAAGGGTCAACTTCTCCTTTCCATAAACAAATGGCTCTCCGTAATTCAACGTAGTTGCCCTTTCTATTTCCTCGAACCTATCTCCATATAAGGTTGCCAGCAATTTCTTCGTGCGCGGAGTCATTAACACGGCTTCGCATTCTTCCAGACTCTTGTTTAGACCATTGATATGATCCGAATGAGCATGAGTCACTATTCTAATCGGTCTTTCAAAATGACTGTCACATACAAAATTTTCGCCGATTAAGATGGAACCATTATCTATTCTTCCCTTGGATCTTATTCCGTTGGGGCTTATTCCATATCTATCCAACAAGAGATTCACTTATCCTTTCATTTATCAATGAATTGAAAATTAACCGGCATTGAGAAAACTATCCAACTTCCAATTTTTTGGAAATTTCATGTGGGCTCCCAGAGTTTCTTTATCTTCTTGCTTTTCGTTTTTCCAGAGTGCGACCCGGAACCTTTTTTCTCCGTTCCGAAAACTAATGTTGCCTTTGTAGATGGGTCGGTTTCCTTGTGAATCATCGCTCTTCCAGAGGGCAATACTGCCTATCCTATTTTGGTCAAAGTCAGTAATTTCTCCACTCAAATCCGGTTTCTCGCCCATTCATTTGTCATCCTCCATATTATCTTCGATCCATTGAACTTTTTCTCCATCGGACATTTGCTTCCAATTTCGAGGAACCTTCATAACTCATCAGACCTTTTCAATAATAGTTCGCTCTACTTTAAGAAAGGAGTTTTGGAGAGACCCCAGTGAAAGTAAACCAATTGAAAAATAAATCTAAAAAATAAAAGAAGAGGAGGAGGTGATTTATCATTTCGAAGAAAGTTTACTTGGAGGATTTTGAAGAAGGTCAAAAGGCAGTTTCTCCCGGTAAGACCGTCACTGAAGCCGACATTGTAAATTTTGCTTCGCTATCGGGTGATTGGAATGAACTTCACGTAAATGCCGAATATATGAAAGACAGCCCCTACGGGGAAAGGATAGCGCACGGATTGTTGACCGTATCAATTGCTTCCGGTTTGACGAATCGGACGGAATTTTCACCGGAGGTTGTAGGTTTTCTGGGAATCGATAACCTGAGATTTCAAAAACCGGTACTAATCGGCGACACTATCAAGGTAGAAAGTGAAGTACTGGAAGCCAGACCGAGCGAGAGTAAGGAAGGAGTCGGGATATTGAAAACGAAGAATACCGTGAAGAATCAGAAAGATGTAGAAGTCGCGAAATGGGAGACGGCTCTAATGATCGCAAAAAGAGATAGCGAAGAATGAATATTTGAAACCGCAATCAGAACTACTACAACTTCCTTGAATTGAATCTGCAAAACAAGGATTAAAAATTAAGATGAGGTAATTACACAGGAGCCGATTAATATGCATGATATGACGGAGCAAAATCTCCACAACGCTTTTGCTGGCGAAAGTCAGGCCCACATGAGATATAGGATTTACTCAAAAGTTGCGGAGGATGAGGGTTATCCCAACGTTGCACTCCTATTTAGGGCCATCTCATTTGCGGAGGAAGTGCATGCATCTAACCATTTGAAGAGAATGCCCAGCAGGGAGGACATGTTTGCCGGCAAAAATCCATATGGCTTGGGAGATACTTCCGTGAACCTTCAGGCTGGGATTGATGGAGAGACCTTCGAAATTGAAGAGATGTATCCGACCTACAAAGAAATCGCCGACTTTCAGGGCGAGGATAAGGCAAAACAAAGCTTCGACTGGGCCCTCAGGGCCGAAAAAATTCACGCATCTATGTATGAGGAGGCTAAAGAGTCCGTCGATGATGGCGAGGACATAGATTTAGAGAGGGTACAGATCTGCAGCGTCTGTGGATTTACAACCGAAGGCGAGGCTCCGGAAAAATGCCCAGTTTGCGGCTCGGATAAGGAAGTTTTCAAGGAATTCTCTTAAAGGCCGAATTCGGAGCATATTATAATTTGTCGTGGATTAAGTAGCCGAGAAAATAATTAACCCAATGGTCTGGCCACAAGGACAGAACAAGGAGTTTCGTGAATAACATTTTCCGTAACACTGCCGTAGACAAATTTTTGAATCCTACCTTTCGCGCTTCTATCATGCAATTTACCGGATCCCATTGCTATCAGGTCCACGTCCAGCTCATCGGCAGTGGTGGCAATTTCTTCGTGAATCTTCTTTTCCTTCTCGGAATCTCCTTCCTTTACCACAGTCCGAACGTTTTCTATTCCTCTCTCTTTGGCCATTTTCTCAACCTTATCAAACTCATTTTGTATCCTTTTCTTCTCTAATTCCGTTTTCTCCTCCCTTAAGTCGGGCAGTGAGCCGGCCGATGAGTGAAGTACGTGCATTAGTACTAATTCGGATTCCCCCTCTACTTGGCAACCCCCAGCGACCATTATCGCGTTTTCGACTCCGCTTAATGTATTATCCCATTCTATCGAATCGATAGGTACGAGAATTCTATTCAATTCCGTTTCGGGTTTCGCGACCAGTATTGAGCACGGAGCCCCGTGGATTACTTCCTCTGTTACGCTCCCGTAGAAGAACTTGTGGATTTTTCCCGTAGTGGATCTATCATGTAACTTACCGGACCCTATTGTGATTATATCGATGTCTTCCTCTTCAGCCGTTTCTATAATTTCTTTGCTAGGATTCCCCGACTTAGTAATCGTCCTAATATTTCCTAAGTCCCTTTCTTCACTCATTTCCTTTAGAAGTTCAAATTCCTCCTCAATTTTCTTTTCCTTTAATTTTACCAATCTTTCTCTCTCGGCCCTTGAGATTTTAGATCTCACATTAAATACATGAAGGAATATTAACTCTGGAGGGCCCTCAACCTCACAGCCCATAGCCAGTTTCATTGCGCCATCAACTGCGTTCCTCGTATTGTCCCACTCGAGTGAGTCTATAGGTGCTAAAATTTTATCTATCATTGTGCTCATCCCTGTATTTTTATTGACTGAGTAAAAGGGTATCTACTCTCCTGTCAAAAGTGTCTTCTATATTTTATCTATAACCATATTTAGCAAAGTAGGAGTGACCATTGTAGTTATAATAGAAGTGACTACGATTGCCGACATCAAATCGCTGCCAAAAATATTGTGATTAAAACCGAAGTGGGCAATTATAAGTGCAACCTCCGCTCTTGGGACCATCGCTATTCCTGTAGCTAATGATTCATTTTTTCCGTGTCCAAATAACATTGCAACGCCTCCCGAACCTGCTATTTTCCCGATAATAGCTAAAAGTATTAAAATAATGACGAATGGACCTATTGAGGTAAAAGCTCCTATCTTGAATTCCATCCCCATTGTAACAAAAAATATAGGCACTAGGAAACCTTCTCCTACCAATGATATCGATTCGGCCAAAGGTTCGGAAAAATTAGTTTGACCGAGCATTAACCCCGCCATAAACGCTCCAAGAATAGCTTCGAGTCCGATTCCTTCGGTTATTATTGCAAAAACCAATAATATAGAAATTCCTGCAAGGAGGATGTTTTCTCTTTGAATTGGTAATTCCTCGGAGATTTTCTTGATAGCCTTAACTCCGATGGTTAATGGGATCAAGAAAAAGAGAGCCGCCATCAGTATCAGGAGAATTGTGTTTTCAAGTGGTAGAGTCCCAGTAGTTGCGAATCCAAACAAAATAGTCATAATTAAAACTCCAACAACATCGTCTATAACTGCTGAATCAACAATTAGCGTCCCCACCTCCGTTCGGATTTTGCCGGCCTCCTGCAACGTGGCGGCGCTAATCCCCACAGAGGTGGCTACCAAGCTTGCTCCTATAAATAGGGATTCAACTCTGCCTAATTCAAATAGTATTCCTGCAAGATATCCGAGAATAAAGGGTAATATCACCCCTCCAGCAGCAATGGCACTTGCTGGCTTCGCCGACCTTTTGAATAAATCGAAATCTAAATCCAAACCAATCGAAAAGAGGAGCATCAAAATACCAATCTCGGCCAAGACTGAAATATGATCTTGGGCCGTAGGAGTAAATAGGATAAAATTACCTATAATCGCTCCAAGAATCAGTTCCCCAAATATCATAGGTTGGTTTATCTTCAATGAAATTGCACGACCGACTACCGCGGAGAGGAGGACAACCATAAGAGATGGGATAAAAGTCAGTTCAAGGAACATATAAATTCCTTTTCTTACTATAGCTTTTAAAAATTGATAATTTGTTAAGTGATGACAGGCTGATTTATTGGTATACTTTCTGTAACGCTAATATGTTTGGTGGGGCTTACTCGGTCTATGATGAATTACGGCCAATTGGGTAATAGTCAGTCTTTCTAACCCCTACTCAAAAAACCAGCGAATCTCGGGCTTGTCTCCATCTTTTGGAAAATTTATCATTAACCCCTTCGAGATAGAGTCGGGCAAATAAAGCAAATCCCTAGAAGACTCCACGGACTTTTTCAGATTTTCGAAATCCTTTTCCGTCAGATCGTTTTTTGAAACGATCTCGATGTAGATTTCTCCATCAACGTAAAATGAGTAGACTGGCCCAGTGCTTTCCCCTGAATTAGCTTCCCAAACATTTTGATTTTTCTCGATATCTTCAAACTCCGATTTACTCCATTTCTCAGGTGGGTTGGCTGTATATTCAACACCCAATTTGGATAGCTCCTTCGCTAATTTTGAGTGATAGTGTTCGACACTATCGGAGTGGACTTCGTTATGTACTTTTTCCGCTAGGCTTTCTAATTTCGACTTATCAATCATGAGTTTTCTAGGTAAATCATGTGGTTTGAGAGCTTAAATAGTCCTAGATTAAACCACTGCCAGTTAGAAGGAAACCAAAAAAACTGCATGCTGTAAAGGCAATTACCCCGGGCCAGCTTTCTTTTCGAATCGAAAAACCCACCCATGGAGCGATTAAACTTCCCAAAATAACCCCACCTATTCCAAACAAGAAGACATCGATTGTGGCAGAATAAATCCGAATATAACTTTCTAGTTCTCTCTCAAGAATCTCCTCGATCTTATTTATTTTTTCTTGAGAAGGAACTTGAAAATCGCATCTCCCACAATTCCTTGTATCTAAATTTATTACACCATTACATCTTGGGCAAGAATATGAACGCGAATTTTCGATTATATCGAACCAGTTTTCATATTCTCCATATACCTTATCCCAAGCCAGCTTCTCGGCTTTCTTTAGAGTTACGGCTCCACTTAGAAGATTTATACCAAATAGAACGAAGACCAGGTAAGCGACATATAGCAGAAGATTAATTTTATCCCCCTTTTCTTAAAGGAGAATTGATATTATACATTTTTTTGTTCTTCACCGAATAATTTTAAGAGTATAGGCAAAAATGGGATAGAAAAAGTAAACAAAGATAATAGAACAGGAGAGGTACAATATTGGAAAAAGACAATATCAATAAAAGAAAAGAAAGTCCATTTCTGGCTCCCCGGAATAGAATACCCAACACCCCTGATGGATGCAAATTGGCTTGTCTAGATCTTGAAGGGACGATTATCGAGGGTAGCATTTGGCGAAAACTCAACGAAGAGTTCGGAGTTGCCAGTTCAACGGCCGATGACCTTTTGGAAATGTTTCTCAAAGGAATGATTGATTACAAAGACTGGGCGAACACTTTGGTAGAAGCTTGGCGATTACCCTCGGGCAAACAACCGACCAAAGAAAATGTTATAGAGTGTACCAAGGAATTCGAAATTATTGATGGGGGTCCTGAACTGGTTGAAGCTATAAAAAACGAGGGCTACTTTATAGCATCAATCTCCGGAGCACCGGATATTTTTACCGAAAGGGTTTCACGAGAATTTGGAATCGATGTTGATATCTCGACACAAGAAATGGTTTTTGATGAGAATGATATTGTTTCTAAGGTTTTAATTCACAACGAATACGACTTTTCCAAGAATCAAATTCTAAGGAATCTAAGATGTCAAAATAACATTGAAAAAATAATTGCGGTGGGCGATGGCATGAATGATAAGGATATGTGTAGGGAGGCTGACCAAGGATATATGGTCGATAAGAATAGGGACGAGCTCGATTATAAGAAACTTAAATCGGACGGAGTTTTTGTCGGAGCTCTCAAGGAAATTAGAAATGAAATAAGATCCTGATAAAGAATTCGTATCAGTCTGTTACTTAGAAGTTTGATTTTGAACCTTTTTAACTAAGGCCACATTTTAAAATTGGAAGGTACAGGGGGTGACCAATATAAGAAGAACTTCATTCGAGGATCAGAGGGTCGCAGTTTTTGTGGATGTACAGAACATGTATTACTCCGCTAAGAACCTCTACGACGGTAAAGTAGATTATTATAGCCTTCTGGATGTGGCTAGGGATGATAGAAAACTTATAAGGGCCATAGCCTATGTGATTGAAGCTCAAACTCCGGACGAAGAGAACTTTTTCGAAGTCCTAGAAGATATAGGTTTTCAAGTAAAGAGAAAGGAACTCAGAGAGTTTTATGGCGGTACAAAGAAGGGAGACTGGGACATGGGCATGGCAATCGATGCAATAAGGATGTCGGACAAGATAGATGTTGCGGTAATAGTTACTGGCGACGGAGATTTTCAATCTCTGGTAAAATATCTTACCGCTCAGGGTATTCAAGTGGAAATTATTTCCTTCGGAAAATCCACCGCTGAAGAGCTGATTAGAGAAGCCGACGTATTTCTGAATATGGATAAGAAAAAGGATCTTTATCTGATGTAGGCTCCCGAGGTGGGAGGGGGTTACTCCAAACTCCTTTCATTTCTAGGAATGAATAATGAAGAAAGGTAGTTTATATCCAAGCTAGACCCAAATCGATTTGAAAACCTTTCTTATCGGTTTTCGGCTCGGTTTTTTTGGGATCTCCCTGGGTAAAATCCACATGTTTATCACACCACCAGAGCCCATTTACTAGGTTTGAAGCTTCCCGTCCACATACACAGCAACGTCCCATAATTTTCCCTCTTCAAGCTGTTTTATCCACTATTAATGACCATTAAAGTGCTTTTCGTAGACTAATCGACAACATATGTAGACTTGTAGTAAACAGAGGAAAATAAAAAGTCAATATATTTTTATATTATATTCAAAGCCCTAAAAAAGCTCTAAAATTATAAAAAAAATATATTTTTTTCTAAATTGTAAAATAAATATTTCTAATCATGTTTCAGATTTGGAAGAAAAATTGGAATGTTGGTGAAAAAGGTAAAATAAAATTGAAGAGCGAAAAATCCCAGAAGTTCCTTTACCAGAAATCTCATCGAAATGACTGACTATCTATTCTCCAGCTTGTCTAGATTAAGGATTTCGATAGTTTCCTCGACTGTTGCCGGTTCCCTGTCGACCTTCTCAGCGATACTAACGGCCTTTTTCACTAATTCCGCGTTGCCACTGGCTTTCTCACCATCCCGTATGTTCACGTTGTCCTCCAGACCGACCCTGATATGCCCTCCCATTGCGGCAGTCATCATCACCAAGGGGAACTCATTGGGTCCAACACCGCAGGCCGACCAAGTAGCGTCCCGCGGAACGGAATCCCTGAAGGCCAACAGATTATGAGGATTGAACCCCGCCCCACCAGCCACTCCGAATACGAACTGATAATGTAGCGGCTTCTCGAAAATATCCTTTTTGTCTAACAATGCAATGTTGCTGAAGCCTGAGAGGTCATAACATTCTAGTTCCGGCTTTATGCCGTTTTCTCTCATCGTGTGAGTGAATTTCTCTATTAAATCGAAGTCATTTTCAAAAACGTAGTCGATCTCTATTTCACCCGTATCCCAGTTGGCCATTCCGAAATTCATGCTATTGGTGTTTAAGGAAGCTAAATCGGGACCAAGTTCTTCAATATGGCGAATCCGATCTTCCTCCTCAACTCCCATTCCAATTGCCGTGCTAAAATTTACTAGGACGTCGCATTCCCGCCTAATACCTTCCAGAATATCTTCCCAGATCTCAACGTCTATAGTGGGAAATCCCGTTTCTGAATCTCTAGCGTGAATATGCACAATCGAAGCTCCGGCCTCATAACATTCTACAGCCTCCCGAACAAACTCTCCCGGTGTATAAGGAACATTCTCATTTTGACTCTTGAAAGTAGCAGCTCCCGCAAGTGCGGCGGTGAATATACACTTTTTTCCCAAAACTTCTTCCTTTACGAAGACTATATTGTCACCCCCATCGAATACAGGTGTTCATAAAAAGGGATAAAAGTATTCGAAAGATAAATTTTTAGTTCTCCATTTTCCCTCTTCTAGAAACATTCAACGTTATTTTTCAAGAAAATTTGGTTTAAAATGCTTATTTTACAAAATTTGATAATCATAGGATATAATTTTTCAAAATAGATAATTATAACTGATAAAAATAACATTCATGTTTTATAATCAAAACTATTTATTAATAATTGATAATTATCCCTAATAATAAAATATGAGGGGTATATAGGTTGGAATATTTGGTGCAGGCTGGACCGGAAAAGATGGAATGTGGGGAGAAGGGTCTCGTGGGGGTAGGGACATTACTAGTACTCATTTCTTTTATCCTCGTTTCGGTAGTCGCCGGTGGAGTCATATTGGAAACTACCGGCCTTCTCAGTGAAGGAGCTAGATCATCAGGGGAGGGAGCGGGACGAGAAACAAGTACCGGATTTGAGATTACCGATGTGCTTGCCCATACAAATGAAAACCGGGTAATAGATAATCTCCAATTAATGCTCAAAATAAGACCTGGCAGTGAATCATTAGACGTAGATAATATTCTTATCCGACTATCCACGAAGCAAGCAACTTTTGTGTCAGATGAGTGGATCACACCAGGATGGAACGGCGTATTAAGTTCGGAGGATAGAAATTATGGCACATTGGCCTTGGGGAGTACATTGGATGAGGGATATCTTATAGGTTCGGGGGAGAGAGCAAAAATAACTGTTTATCCCCAAGTAGGGATGGGAGATGAATATATCATGGTGGTCCCTAAAATTTTGGAAAAAAATACCAGATATCTTCTATAAACTAATTGTTCCTTACATTTCCTGAAGACTCGGTAGCCAAGAAATTAGATTTTTAAGATTTCCCCCCTGTAAATTGGAAAATTTGAGAGGAATTTGTTTAGTTTGAAAATAGGAATTATAGGGACCCGATTATGGAATTCTAACGGGGCTTTACCACTAAGAACGATCACTGGATATTTTTCCTCATCTCTCGGGAGTCTTTTCACTCTTTCTATTTGTTCTTCGATGGCCTTTTTAAGCCCATATTCTATCCTTCTTTTATTGTCCCACTTTTTGCAATCGGCAATAATTCGATGTTCCAGACTTGCTAAGACATCATACTGTCTTTTAGTATCCTCAAACGAGATAACCTTGCCAACCTCTACATCATAATCATTTAGCTCAAAAATCTTCCCGACGATTTCCTCAAACCTTTGCCAGTTAGCTTTTTCTAAAATCTTTTCAAGTTTTGTGTATCCATTCACCTCACTCAAATCCATAAAATCATCCATTTTATCTCTCCTAGAAATGGAAATAAAAAATGGAGGGGTAGTAAATTTTTGGCAAAACTTAACCGTGCTTCGGACAATGGTGCTCATGAGTTTATGCTCGAAAAGATATTTGGCACCGATAAAGAAGAGAAATTGGAAGATTTAGAATCGGAAATTGAGAAAAAAAATCAGGAGATAGAGGAGCTAAAAAAAGAACTAGAAAAAGAGCAGGGAAGGGCCAAGGAAGCTATAACGGAAAAACAAAAAACGGACAAAAAACTCAAAGAAGCCAAACATAAAATAGAATCTTTAGAAGACAGAATAAGAAATCTGGAAAGGGAAAGTAAGGAAAGAAGAGAAACGAAGGAAGTTATTTTTCTTCAGAAAGAAGGGTTAATCTCACTTATCGATGAATTGGCGAGTCTCAAGACTGAAGATAAAACCTTGACAACTCATTATGTTGAGAATCCGGAAGAAGCTGGTGAAGATGATATTGTTTCCACTCTACAAGGAATAGAATCAGAGACTGGTTATATCCTTCTCCAAGATAAACTAAAAATTATAAACCTTATTCTTACTCCTCCTCTCCCCATTGATAGCGAGTTTTACCGAGACAAAAAGTTCAGGTTGGAAAAACTACGCGAAATGTTGAAATTGGAGAGAACCATAGGGTTTATTTCAGCCCATGCCGGAAAATCCGCTTTGGGTTTAATTAGAGAGAACGAATTTGAGGAATCTAGAATCATAGAGTCAGAGATTAAGGGTAAGCATTCTAAAGGAGGATTCAGTCAGGGGAGGTTTGAAAGAAGTAGGGAAGAGCAAATTCAAATGCATCTTAAAAGGATAGCTGAAGAGGCAGAAGAAATTTTGAAAAATCCCGACTATGTTATATTAAATGGAAATGATAAAATGATATCGAATCTTGATGATCAATTGACAATTAATGCTTCAATTATCAAGAGATCTCTTGATATTGGAAATGTTAGAAGGAAGGATTTTGAAGATTATTTAGAAATGGTTTTTGGAGCAAGAATCTATATTCTTTGAATCTTAAAAATAAAAAGAAAGAAAAGGAAGCCAATCCATTTCTCATTACTTTTTAAGGTAAGGGAATGACTTCTTTTCCGAGAGGCTCGTTTATTACTTCCGCTATACCGGCATAAAGCAAGATGAAACCAGCTATTCCGATTATCCAACCGCCATAGAATTGTGCTACATGTGGCATATTCATAAAGGCTGCTACTCCTTGGGTGTATAGTCCAAGAACAAAAACTAATAGAGAAACACCGACAACCTTCTCAAGTAGAATCACCACTACCGTGAATGCCAATAGAATCGTCCCTAATACAATATAGACAAAGGGAAACAAACTGGTCATCGGAAGTATCCCATTATGACTCACTATAAGTTGTCCGAATATGGTTTCATTTAAGAAATACTGTCCGAAGAAACCAACCAAAAACGTCAAACCGAATCCTCCGAAGAAGAAAACTCCGAAGAATGTCTGTAAAGTCCCCGTAAATGAGTTCCCATTACGCAGTTGGACAACACCGGACATAAAAGAGTAAAGCGCCGTGCAAAGGAACCAAACGCCAGCTAGAGGTAACAATATATTAGGATTCTCTAGAGGAACATAGCCTGTTAGAATCGCCCAAATCAAAATCACAGAGATAGCTACAGACAGTAACTGCCCCGGACTAGGATCTCCCCACTGATGATTTTCTTCAGGAATAATTCTCACCTCCTTAGGTCTGTCCGCCTTTGCATTTATATCAATCTTATTTATTTTTTCCCCCTTCAGGCTGAGAATAGCGTTTAAATGAAAAATTAAGCAAGCCAAAATTATAAACAAGATTTTAGAAAGCTAGAAGAAGTTTCTCTAACTTTCTACTCTCCACTCGATGAACTCTTGGAACTGTTGGTAGAGAACACTATTTTTTATTCGACTCAGGGCTTTCCTTTTCCTTCGTTTGTAAAACTGATAAGCCTTCTTTCTTGCCATGACAATCAAAATAAAAACGTCTTTCTATTAAAAAAGTCATGGGCAAAATTTTAGATCGTATAAAGAGTTCTTCAAAGGATCCAAACTTTCAGGAAGAATTATAGGTGTTGACTTTCTTCTCCATCCTTACGCCGGCTCTAACTACTCTTTCCTCGGAATTGACAATCTCTTTCCACTTTTCGACCAAATCCTTTTTTTCGAGCGGAACAACGGGGTAGTCCTCCGTATAGGCTTTAATCCCCTCCTTTTCGGAAGATATTTCCTGAATATTTATATCATGTATTTCAAACCCTATCACTTCAGAAAGCTCCTCTAAAGCCAGTTTCAAATCTTCCCTATCTCCATCGCTCCAAGTGATAATCCACGCGATTAAGTGTCTTTCTTCATTCTTTCTTTTCTTAATGCTCCTAATCAGGACATCTCCCAGCTTATCAAAACCCTGTTTGGGATTGCCCATTTTGGTAAAGTATCCGTTCGCTCCTAACTCCAATGCCTTCTGAGACGTCTTCTCATCTCCCCGAGCGGTGAATAGGTAGTAAAGTGTACCGATACCCCTCTCTCTAGTCTCTTTCAAAAGCTCTAGACCGTCCGTTCTTTGCAACTTGTAGTCGGCCACTATAGCATCATAATCCTTTTCGCTAATCAAATCCAGCGCTTCCTCACCCGAAGAAGTAGTTTCAACATCCAAAATTTCATGTTTTTTCTGGAGAAATCTCTTTGCCAGTTCAAGGATAGATTCTTCGTCATCTATGACTAATATCTTTAATTTTCCATCGTCCCTGCCCGAAAGTCGGTCGAGTACGGCCATAATAACGCCTTAACTTGACTTAACTTAGTAATTTCTTCCAGTATTATTTTTTGTCAAATCATAAAAACATGAGTCCTAAGGCCAAGTTATCGCTCGATGGATATAGCATCTATTAGACATGCTCTTACTGCCCTTTCCATACAGGAGAGATCTTCGGGGACCGAGCCAGCCTTTGGATCCCCCAACGTAAATTTTTCCTTTATTCTTATTTTGCCGCGATCACTGTCATCATACTGAAAAACCTCATCACAAATATTAACACAGAGACCGCAGCCTCTACACCTCTCCTGATCAATAATAATTTTGATCAAATCGATAACACCCGTCAGAATACCAATTTTCTTTCAAAACAATATAAACTGGCTTGTATAACTTTCGGATTATTTGAAAACCTAAAAAAAATAGAATCCTAAGTCCAGTTTTTTGGCCTTCGATTCTTCCAACTCCTGCAATTCCTTGACGTTCTCTTTCTTCACGTAGAAATCGGCAATGGCCTTCGCCAACGGCATTACGGAGGAAGGGGGAAGCGGTATTGAGGTAAATTTTAAAAATCATCTTCTAGAGAAAAGATTTGGGTGGGGCTGGGCTCACCTTCTAAATGGGGTGTGTAAATAGAGGAAAGGTGGCACCCTGACCTCTTTCCTTTGAGCCCCACCTTCTTCAACACAAATAATTAATCCAAAAATTTCTCCTAACCCCATATCGCCTTTTCCGTAAAAAATCGGTGTAGTTTTCGGCCTTTATTGAATTACCTTCACCGATTTATCCTGATTAAACCTCTACTTCTCAATTTCTTAACTTTCTTTTGTGATAAGATAGAAAAGACTGTCCCTAGCTATTCACAGGTTATAGGAGAAGAATTTAGGCATTGGAAGATGTTGAAAACTAGTCTCACTACTTAAACGATGGAGAAAGGGAGATCTGAAATTTCTAAGGAAGGATGAGGTGTGAAACATCAAGTTGGGTTCGGATCCTCCAAACTTCCTTTTATCTTCCGATTTTCTAGTTTTTCTTTCCGAATATGCCCTTAATTCTACCTTATTCGGGAAAAAACGGAATCTAGTAAAAATTAACCCAGTTTTTCGGTTTTATTTTTAAAAGGAAATAAGTTTCCATATCTCAATTCGGAAATCTTTGCCCTCGTGTAATCAATCCAGAATATGTGCTCACGGAGAGTCAGGTATACGTTAAAACCCATGATTCATTATTGACATTCGGTAGATAAGGTTATGTTCAAGTTCAGAAAGTCGGAGGTAAGAGATATAATTTTATCCATCGCGGTCCTATCGGTGGCATTCTCCGGAATCGGACCCGATATGCCCGGCCTTAGTGTGATATTGATGAACATTGCAATAGTCTCAGTGCCACTGGCCTTGGCTTTCGCCGTGCATGAAATAGCTCATAAGAAAGCTGCGGCGGCTTTTGGATATCAATCATTTTATCAAATGTGGGGTCAGGGCCTTCTCATGGCTCTATTCTTTGGAATCATATCAAGCGGTAGGATTATTTTCGCTGCTCCTGGGGCAGTGATAATTCAAACTGCTCATGCAACGCAGAGGGAAAACGGAATAATAAGCCTAGTCGGTCCTCTAACTAATCTAGCCATAGCCGGTTTTTTCTTTCTCTTGCTTTTAACTCCTGGAATCACCAGTATTCTCTTTGCTATGGCAGCATTCGGAGTTAGAATTAATCTACTGCTTGCTTTATTCAATCTCTTACCGTTCCCGCCGCTTGACGGCAGTAAAATATTTAGATGGCGCCCGGAAATTGCGGTTCCTTTACTAGTGTTCACGGGTATAGTTTTCTTCCTACTATTTTTCTAGCAGGCTTTGATTGACGTGAGAATATGAAAACCTAAACTTCAAGTGCTCACCCGAGAATCGACGGCGTTTCGGCGGTGGACCCATGTAACTTGGCCTTTAGAAAAGCCATGGTACTTCCCCAATTCAATGGTAGAATATCGAAGGTTGAAATATCCATGAAATCCATTAGAGCAGAGGTAACTTTTGCCAAATCGTTGTGTGAATCTATGGTGAAAATTTTCCTGTCTGGATATCTCGCCTCCAAATACTCCTTTGCTTCGCTGACAGCGCAAGGACCGACAACGAGTATCGGACCCTCCTCGAGGTCCGCAAGTTTTTCTCTATTCAGGCCCTTCCCAAAAATGACATTGAAGGGTCCCTCACCGCCGTAATCCACATGCAGCATTTCGAGGACCATCAATGTATTATTTCTACACCCCTCCCGACACGCTCTCTCCTCCCCTTCGATTATCTTAACATTTTCGGGATAATCACCAATAATACTGGAAGGATATCTTTCCTGGAATCCAGATAGATCCCCGACAATCTCTATGTTATCGAGTGATCCAGGTCCGCCTACAGCTTTCGAAGCAAATCTTAAATGATCGATTTCATTAATCTCGTAGCCCAATATCCTTGCTCCCACTCCATCTACTGCTAGAGTGTCCTTCCCCCCGATTAGAATGTTCAAGGGCTCGACGTATTGATCCAATTTATTCTCAAGCGGGTAATGCCCGTGAATTATGGCGTTCAAGCCATCGACCACAGTAAAATCAGGCCTTACAAAATCATACAAATCGGCCAAAAATTGGTGAAGCTCGAAATTATGCCAAGTAGGCCTGCTAATGTGATTTATAAGACCCATCTGACTCTTTACTCCAAGAGTTACGGTAGTCATACTGTGCGTCTTTAGTTTTGGAATAGAAAGATAGAAATTGTTGTCTTTCTCTTCAACCAATTTTTGGTAGAGAATTTTTGGAAAACTTACCTTTTTATTTTCTCCAATTTCTACCTGTCTAGTTTCTTCTTCGTCAAGATAAATGATGTTCGCTCCTCTTTCAGTTATTGCCTCATCCAAAGCCGTAACATTGAAAACTACGCGGGTGATATTTGACTGAGTTGAATTTTCAATAATATTTACCTCCTCAGCTCCTGACTTCTTTATTAGGTCAATTGCCGCAGAAATCACTTCGGGAGAAGTGTAGCATTCTTTTCTGAAATCTATTGCATTGATTTTGATGAATACATTTTTGCCACGAAATAAATCCTCTTCACTCCCAAAATTATCAAATATCGTTCTTAAGGAATCCCTTATAGAGTTCTCGACGTCTTCCTCGATAATTACTTTTGACATAGCTGTCCTTCTTTCCTTTATTGGAAATATCTATAGAAAGTGTCGGCCCAAATGCTCCGGTCTTACTTTCACCGACCCCTCCCGAAAAATTACTTCTAATTATTACCGGGCATTAAAAATCGAAATCCCATGAGCGATGTAAATCAAGAAATTGATGGATCATTTCTAGAAAAAATCCGAGAGAGTAGAAAAGAAGATCCGGTTAGAAAAAGGGTTCAAAAGTTATTACCAAAGAATTTGGAAGAAGTTGAAGAATTTGGAAAGGAAAGCAAATATCCGCCCGGGATCCCGGTTTTGGAGACGGATGAAAAATTGATGAAAATTACCGGGCAGACAGCAAGTGATAGATTAAGTACAACGAGTCGGAATGTTAGAAACTCATCAAAGGAGACCGATGAAGAGGCACTGTCCGCCGAAAATAAATATGTCCTAGTTAAATGCGATTTCCAAGAGGCTAGATATTCTAGGCCTTGTACTGGTTTAATAATAGCAAAGAGTGGTCAGAAAACTGGAAGATGTCCAAAATGCGGGAGAAGACGGCGCTTAAAAGATACAGTTTTCCTCTACCAGTCTGATGACCGGGAGAGGATAAGGAAAAAGATGGGGGATATAAAGCGTAGAGGAGGACTCTATAAGTAATTCTATTAGATACCTACCCATCATTGGTTAATTTTAATATTGCACTTAAATATCGTCCAATATCTCCTTCTTTTTATTCTCAAATTCTTCTTCACTGATTGCTCCTTCCTTTCTCAACTTATTCAATTTCTCCAATTTATCCATGGAATCCTCCTCTTCTCCTATTTCCTCAATATCAGTGGGCATTGGTTGCGATTTAGCTCTCTTCAAAACTTCAAATATTTCATTGCTGGTTTCTCGCGGGTTTGGTATCCCCAGAAATTTAATCTCCTCCCCCGGACCTCCAGCCGTGTCGAGAAATACGGAGCCAAAACTAAAGATCCTGCCTAATATTCCTTGGGAAACTCTTGTGTTTGTAACTTGCTTATTTGGAGTCTCTGTGACATCCCTCGTTATCCAGGTGAATTCCTTTATCCCTCTCTGATTGGTAATCCAGAATTTGTGACCTCTCCAGCGAGTTAATATTATTGCCAATCCTATGAGAAAGGTTACCAATCCTATGAGAAAGGCCATTAGGTCGGTTGGAACATCTATAAACCCTAGAAGGCTGATTGGAGAATCTATAACCCCCATTAGGCCGAGTGGAGAATTTATTATCCCCACCAAAATTGAGAAGGCTATCAGAAAGACAAACCATTTGAAATACGTGATAAGCCGCGGACGTCCAAACCACATAACTCTTTCATTGTCGTTCAGAAAGTCAGGTTCTTTGTCAATATCGGGCAATCTACTCTCCTCATAGATACAATTAATTTAATCTAAGAAAAAAATTCCGGTTTCAGCGAAACAATCGCTTAGTTCCTTTTTGAGAGTTTGAGGTCCTAAGATCCTATAGAAGATCCAAAAATTTCTCTATTTGCCAGTCGAGTTCCCTGGTCTTTAGCTTTACTTCTGTTTTTTCTTCCTCGCAAGCAGTTATCTCCACTCGGCCTCCTTCACCCTGGAAGCATTTCCCATCTTCGGACTCACTTTGCTCTATCATTCCTAACCCATCCTGACCGAAGAAATCGTCGGCCAGCTTTATTACTTCTTCAGGATCCAGTTCGGTTTCCTTAAAATATTCTCCCATCAGGTATAGGTTTATGAATCGAAGTCTTTAAGTTCAGTGTACGGCCACTGAAGTCATAGTTTCTAAAACCCCATCCATATCGTGGAGCTTTTTGACTATCCTCTTGAGTTCGCCGGAAAGTTCCTCCTCGGTTTCCACATAAGCTATTACGTCATAAACGCCAGTCACAGGGTACGCAAATTTGACTCCGTCTATATCCGAAGCTTCATCAGCTACAGAAAACGGCGTGCCCTTCTGGGCCGTCATCAAGATAAAAGCGGCATGCATTCTCATTCACCTCCCTTGTGTTTCTATTCAGGAGTTGGAAAGGAAATCCACCACAGTATCGAGGACTTTATCGGATTCCTCCATGAGCATATGTGATGAATCTTCAAAATAAACTAATTCGGCATTCGGTATTAAATCGGCCAAAATTTCGGCGTTTTCCGATGGTATATATGTGTCCTCTGCACCAGCGAGTACCAACGTAGGTGATTTAATAGAATCTAATCTATCCGAGGTATCGTGGTTCATTACTGCGAGCATTTGTCGTAACATTCCTTCCAATGGGGTTGGAGCGGATAGAATTAATTGTATTGAAATATCTACGGCCCCAGGATTCTCCTCAATAAACTCTTCCGTAAAGATATTTGGAATCAATTTCCGTGCAGTTTCTTCATTCCATGATCCGCCTTCCTTGGCCAAGTCCTTGGCTATTTTCACTACATTTCTAATTGATTCCGGAGGAATTGGTTCCGAAGTGGACTTGCCCTCATACTCAGTTGCTAGGTTTGATTTCTCAAAGATTTTTGTCATTATCTCAGCATCGGCAGGATTTCTATTTGCTACCTTCTCGGCCATATCCGACACCATTTCCAAATCTTTGGAGGAAATCAGAATTGAGTTCTCACCCCCACAGAAAGTCGAGGCGAGGATTAAATCCTGTACTTTCTCGGGATAATTAATGGCCAATTCCTGGGCAATCATCCCTCCTAGCGATATGCCAAATACGTGGGCACTAGATATTTCGAGTTCGTCCATAAGCTTTTCAGTATCCTCTGCGAGTAGCTCTATGGAATATTCCCCTTTAGGTACATCAGTACGACCAGCTCCCCGGTTGTCGAATAAGAGCATCTCGAATTCGTCCGATAATCCTTCAGTCAAACGAGGATCCCATGTATTTGCATTCCCCAGAAAACCCATTATCATTACCAATGGAGGCCCATCACCTTGAAATTCGTAGTAAATATTTATCCCATTGGCTTCAATTTTAGGCAAGCCTCTCCCCCCTCTCGATCATAACCATGAATACTTTTGTGGGTTAAGTTAAAACTCTAGTGATTATCTCTTAGCTATATGGCAACTGACAGAAGCAATTAAGCTCGAAATTTTATCTCCATTCTGTAATATCCATAACATTTGCCAACATATATTTCTCATCGCCAATCTCTATTGTGGTAGCCGAAAGTAAACCCAACAGTTCTTCCCCATCCCTGGTTCTAAAGGTAAATTCCTGATTTTTTATACTCCCTTCCTTCTCTAATTCTTCGAGTAAAGCTTTCCTTTGTTCCTCGGCAGGTTCTCCCCATATACCCAGTTCAAATGCAGTTTTCCCTATTGCTTCCTCACTGCTCCATCCCGTAAGCTCAGTAAAAGCTTCATTCACCTCTACGTAACGGCCATCTTCTAGGTTAGAAAGAGTGATAGAAGTAGGGTTGGATTTGTATATGGCCGACAATCTTTCATTCATATTTACCTTTTCAGTTATTTCTCTAGCAATACCTACTAAACCGACCATTTCACCATTTTCCCGGATAATATTATTGTTAATTTCGAAGAACAGGGTTTTCCTGTCCTCAGGCGACACTTCGATCACAAAGGGTGAAACATCCTTCTCCTCTACTCTCTCCACAAATTTCTCTTCCAACGTCTCTACAGTTTCTTCGGGTAGAAAAGGAACTTCTAGGATAGATTTTCCTAGGATATCCTCCTTTTCGCTCCCTAAAACTTCACAAAACGCCTCATTCACTTCTTCAAATTTTAAATTTTTGTTAAAAAAGTAGGCTGGGTCGGGGATTGTGTTAAACATGAATCTGAACTTATTCTGTGTCTCCTGTAATTGATTCCAGCGACGTTTATGTCTAATTTCTTGAATTATTGCGTCGGCCAAGACTTTGTATTGGGACTTCACATCCGTTCCTTTCTGAAGATAGCGGTCGGCCCCCAGATTCAAGGCTTCCTTTGCTACTTCTTCTCTCCCCTTGCCCGTAAAAATAATGAAAGGCATATCACTGCCCCTCTCATTCCTTATCGTTTCTAGAAACTCAAGACCATTCATCTTGGGCATCTGATAATCCGAGACAATGGCTTCATAGTTATTCTCGTCGAGCATATCAAGAGCACTATATGCCGAATTTGTCGTCCTTATACTCAAAGTATCATCTTCCCTTTCCAAGAAAACCTTTGCTTGTTCTAGAAAGTCTGGCTCGTCATCGACTAAAAGGACTTTCAATAAGCACCCCCCTGTTTTAAATTCTGTTTAACTTATTAAAAAGGTATATATAAGGTGGTGACATCCTCCTCTCCCTGAAGGAAGAGACTTCCCAAGGAGACTCGGTTCAAGG
>CAYNPN010000024.1:0-30457 GCA_964399085.1 Hadarchaeota archaeon (SeqCode)
ATCCACGTTTCTTGCTCGAAGGAGTGTGAGGATTCCGATACTTCCTCAACTTCTTGTGCAACCGTTTAATCTTCTCTCCTTCAACGCGAGTTTCTCTTCAAGCTCTTCGACCCGCTCCTCAAGCTCCTCGACACGGGTACAGGAAGAACACCCGAAACCAGACCCAGAAATCATTCCTCGCAAACTACCACGTAAACACTCTTTCCAATGTGTTCCTTCGGAACAGTCACATGAGCCCCATTCCCGTGAGGCTTGACTTCCTTCCTAAGAAAACCTTCAACCTCATCGGAAAGATGAATTTCGTCCTGCTCGAGCGAAACCTCAATCGGCATAGTATCGTGTCTACATGTAGAGACTAAAGGTACTTAAGTTTTACGGAAACAAAGAAAAATCAGGAAAGCTAAACACGTACATAGCCTCTAAATAATAGATATTTATAAATTACTCAAGCCTAATGGCTTGGATTTTAGATATCGAATTTGATTATAACTTTTTTTCCTTCATGGTCAACTGCTGTTTAGTGCTTTTCCTGAATTCTATCATTGAAATATTGGATGGCTTTGCCCATTTTCGGCCATATTGACTTATATAAGAATCCTCTGCTCCAAAAGAACTTTCTCAAAGGTTTGACTTGACCCTATCCCAGTATTCCTGTCTGTTTCGTCTAGACGGTGCATCCTTCATTCTCCCGATTAGGTTTTACAAATCTAATGGTCCTCTTCAAGGATATAATAAAATCGTTAAAGTTTATTTGTCTCTTAACTCTTTCTAAATTTGTAGGGAACTTAAAGTCTATTGCAAGATTCTCCTTTTCTAACTCTATGATTTCATTAATCCCTTGCAATCTTAAGAACCATTTGTGGAGTCTTTCGTGTAGTTTGTTGAGTATATAAGTGAGATTAAACTCCTGTCCATATTCTTTCATTAATCTAATTAATACTTTACTATTTTTTTCTCCATATCGCTTTCTTTTTGTTTCCTTATATATGCGATCTCCAGCTAATATTTTATTTATGTGACTAAATCTGTATTTTTTTCCTAACCGAAGCCAAAATTCGTGATCCATAGCTAATTTTATATTTGCAAGAGAGTTTTTCTTGATAACATGTTTTTTAAAAAATACAGCAGGTTGTTGTAAAGATCGACCCCTTAGTAATCTTTCATAGTCCCAATCGAAAGCTTTTTTCACTCTCATTATTTCATTTTCCCTATTAATGTTAACTACATCTCCGTAGAGGACGTCTAATTTTTTATATTCAATAAATTTATTGACAACAAAAGAAATGGTGTTTTTATAAAAATAAACGTCGTCTGAATTCAGCCAGCCAATTATGTGACCTTTTGCCATGTCGAATCCCTTATTTATTGCATCTGATTGCCCGTCATCGGGTTCTGAAATCCATTTTAGAGAGTATTTATTTTCGTGCTCTCTTAGTATATCAAGAGTATTGTCGGTAGACCCTCCGTCTACAACGATATGTTCTAAGTTTGGATAGGTCTGGTTCTTTACGCTTAAAAGAGTATCTTCAATAAATTCCCCTTGATTATAAGATGGTGTAACTATCGAAACTAGAGGGTCCTTATTGCTCATTTTCATCAAAACATATTAATTGAGGAAGTTTTCTCTTTTGAGATGTGTTTTTATTTATCCTTACTAACTTTTTGTATAACCACTGCCCTTAAATCATTCTCAAGTTCAGGATAGTTACCAAACACATTTTCCTCTCTTTTGAATTCTTCTCCAAGTTAAACATCTCGACTTTTCCTTTGAATCTACATATATGATTTAATCAATTTTAATACTTATAGAGTCATCTTGCAAATCCTTCTTCTGATATCCCCAATTTCAGAATAGCCGAAAAACTTCGTAATACTTATCCAATAACTAAAATAACTCAAACCAGTATTAAAATTTCATTTCTTCCTTATTTTCCATATATCAATCGTTTGTACTTTTTAGACCTTCTTCAAAATCAAATTTTGCTTCCCTACCGAACTCTTTCTTTGCTTTTGAAAAGTCAATCCCTCATCTTGGTTGTCCGTCAGGTTTAGAGGCATTCCACTCTACTCCTCCCTCAAAACCAACCAAATTCTTTATTTTCTCGGCTAACTTCCGAATGCTAATTTCCATTCCGGAACCAAGATTTACTGGCTCTGGTTTGTTGTACCTCTCCATCGCATCCACTATTCCTCTAGCCGCATCTTCACGTATAGAAATTCACGGGTTGGTTCCCCTGTTTCCAAAGCGACTATCCTGTCCCTCCACTTTTCTTTGGCCTCCACGCATTTTTCATAATGGCTGGAATCACGTGAGAGGTTTCAGGACTGAAATCATCTCTGGTATCGTAAGGGTTCACGGGCAGCAGATAAATGCCGTTGAACCCATTTTGGTTGTTATAGGCTGGTCTAAACTAGTAGCATCTTCTTTGCGAGCCCGTAAGGGGCTTTTGTCTCCTCCGGATATCCATTCCACAAATCCTCCTCTTTGAATGGAATTGGCGTAGGTTTGGGATAGGCACAAATTGTTCCGATAGTGACGTATTTATCGACATCATTTCTTCGACCGTGTTCGATCAGTTCTATCCCTATCTTCGCGTTGTCGTAGAAGAAATCCCTCGATACTTTCGATTTGCACCAATTCTTCCCACTGTAGTGATGAGATGAATTACATCGTTTCCTTTACTGCTCTAATACATTCTCTGAACAGTTAACAACTTTCACCTTTCGGAAATCTTAACTTTTGGTTTTCGAAAAAATCTTTTCGTAACTCTTCTTTCGAGTAGAAAACAACAAAGAGCTGTGGATTTTTCACAGTTCATAAAGTTTCGAAGTGTTCTCGATGCACCTTTTCAAGGCTCCTTCTAACTTTACAGTCGGTTGCCAATCTAAATCTTTCTCAGCCTTCTCAGTACTAGGAATTCTTTCTTTTACATCGTCATTATATGTGGGCACATGTTCAAATTCCAATTTTTCTCCTTCAATGAAACCCTTTTTCTTACCTTTCTCAAAAATCTTCTGGGCCAGCTCTTTCATAGTAATGGGTTCTGGATTAGCTAGGTTGTAGGACTCATTGACTGTCACTTCGTCAAAACTAAACTCTGCTATTGTTCTGGCAATATCCTCTATCCAAGTAAAACAACGTATCTGCTCACCACTACCAAATATCCGCATCGGGTTCTGTTTTTCTATTAAAATTTTCCTGATGAAATCTGCAAATACATGGGACAAACCTTCTTCATCTTCACCCTTTTCATACGGAGTGACAATATTAAAGGGTCTCCAGATCGTATAATCAATGCCGTACTGTTTTTGGAAGGCCATGCACATCCTTTCACCCACGACTTTCGAGAGCCCATAATCAGTCGAAGGTATTTTCAAATCGAAAACTTCGCTTTCTCTATGGGGAGGATCTTCTCTTTCGTACACCATAGAAGAAGATATGTATACCAATCTTTTGACTTTATTATCCATAGCAAATTTACAAGTATTGTTATGTAGTTGTAAGTCATTAGAGAGTATATCGGCTGGATTTTCGTGAAAGCCTCTCACACCATAGATTTTAGCCGCTCCTTGAATTATTCCATCGACATCTCCAACTTTTCTTAGAATTTCGTAATCCCTTAAGTCGCCTTTTATATACTCGTAACCTTCTGCTATCTTCATTTCCTCGTAAGTATCTTCATCATATCTAGATTGATTATCTACTCCAATTACATCATGTCCCTCTATAACTAGATTTTTTATGACCCACTGCATCAAAGAGCCTTCACTACCAGTAACAAGAACTCTCATTTTGTAATCTCCTTCCCGTAGAATAGACCGTTATTCGACTTATATTTCAGTTCTTCCCAATAACCCCAAATATCACAGTAAAGACAAGCCTCATTTTTTACATAAGAAGCTATTTCTGATAGGTTTCTAAATTGCTCATGAGGGGTGACCAAAATTACCCAATCACTTTCCTTACTATCCTCTAATTTATCATATTCTTTTAAATGAGGCTCTACTTCTACTACATCACATTGAGGAAAATCAATCCCAAGTTTCCTTTTAAATTTAAAGGCTATCGAGTCGCGAATATCATCCGACCCTCTTTTGAAAGTCATGCCGAGAAGTGTCACTTTCTCCGGTTTAGGAGATTCTTCCATCATCCGATTTATGATACTTTTCGCTATTCCTTCGTTTAAGTTGTATGCTGTCGAAATCATCTCATCGTAGGGAATATTGTCTGCTAAAAACCAGCCGTCTTTTGTCAGACAAGGTCCTCCTACATTAGCTCCTGGAGAAGGGGGGTTGAAGCGGGGATAATCGTGAGCTGTCTTATCCAAAATTTTATTCACGTTAATATCTCCCTCATTAAAGGATTCAGTAATCAAGTAGAACTCGTTGGAGATTGCGAACTGTATATATCTCCACATATTTGTGAAGAGTTTTCCTAGTTCCGCTTCGGTCGGTTTTAACCTTAAACAATCTCCCTTTAGGTACGTGTTGAAAAAAAACTTAGCAAATTCATAGCTTTTATCATCAAAAGCTCCGATAAGCTGAGGTAGTTTTATCATTTCCTCAATGGTTTTATGTTGCGCAACCCTTTCGGGAGCATAAACCAGATATAGGTCCTCCCCAATTTTGTACCCATCCCGTTCTAATAGTTCCTTAACAACTCTAGAGCTACGAGGATAAATGGTTGACCGGAGGATTATTAGTTGCCCCTCACTAACTTTCTTCTTTATATCCTCGATAACGCTCAAAAAGTTATCCATCTCCGGATTTTTGTGCTCGTCTATCGGAGTTCCCACTACGACAATAATGACATCCGAAGAATCTATAGACCCTATCTCTGTAGAAAAGTGAAGAAGATTCTCTTCCAAAACATCCCCTAAAATTTCTTTCCCACCCTCTTCCTTAAAAGGCATTAAACCTGATTCTATCTTTTCCAATTTTTTTTCATCTTTATCAATACACTGAACCCTATGACCAGCTTTTGCGAGAACTAAACACATACCCAACCCCACATGTCCTGCACCCCCAATAACACTAACTTCAAATTGTTCCGAAACTTTATCCTTAATAGTGGAACTATCAAATGCTTTTTCCATACTATCATCATCCAAATTTTTTTCACTCTTTAACCCATCTTTAACACTTCTCCGGTGAAAAGCATTTCTGAACAGAGCTGAACCGTTTTTGTAAAAATTTTGTTACCACAAATCTTCCTGGACCTTAAGTTCCTTTGGCGCGTCGATATCGATCTTTTCGAAAATCTCCTCCTGCCGGGAGTTCAACTGGGTCAGTTTCTTTCTCGATATTTCCGGAGTCTTGAGTTCGGTCAGGTGGATGCGTTTCAGCTGTTTGAGGACCGTCTCCGCGGTTTCGCCGGTCAGTTTCTCGATAATTTTGTGGATCAGGAAGCCCAGTATGCAGAGGAAGATGTGGGCTCTCACGCGACCGGGCTTGTAGTGATAAATCGGGCGGATCTCAAGGGAGTTCTTGATCTTGTCAAAAGCTCTCTCCACCGTCCCGAGCTCCTTGTACTTCCCCATCGCTTCATCGGATGCTAGGTCCGTGGTCGTGACCAGCAGGAACTTCCCCGCGATCGCTCGCTCGTAATCCCACGCCTCTTCGTCCGGCTCCCATTCGATCGTCTCTCCGACATCGACATCGAACAACCGCTTGCTTTTGCCGAGGATCTTCCCGATCCGGTTCATGGCTCCATTTTCGGTCATCAGACGTCCGCGCCCCTCCCCACTTCGAGACCTTTCATATCTCTCCTTCAACTCCCGAAGCTCTTCCACCTTCTCCTCCCGCACCTCGTCCAAAGTCTCCAACCGATCCTTCCGGGTTTCCTCATCCAGGCAGAGGATGTATCGACGGATCGCATCGTCGACCTCCTCCCGATGAATCTCGCAGGCTCTCTGAGAATCCTCCCCATAAACTTCCTCCCTCAACAACTCTCCCGCCTTTTCGTTCTTCCTCCGCGGAACACCCAAAATGTAGGGATATCCGGCTTTCTCGCACACTTCCATATTGTCCTCGGTCATTAGACCTTTGTCAGCCACGAAAACGTTTTCTTCGACCTGGAGATTGTTTTCAAGGTCTTCGACGAGTTTTTCGAGGGTCGTCTTGTCGAGAGTGTTTCCGGGAAGGACTCGGTGCATCACGGGCACCCCGTCCATCATCACGAGGGCTAGGACCACTTGCGGTCGGTCGCTCCGATGGTCGCGCGAGTAACCGTAAAGCGCGAGTTCGCAGGCGTTTCCTTCCACGTAGGATGAAGTCAGATCGTAGAATGCGGTCGTGTCCTCGAGCAATGATTCCTCCTCCAATTTTTCGAAAAGGTCTTGCTCGATTCCCTTCTTTTCGCTTATCAAATAATCGAGCGCCCGATACAGGTGATGCTGGTCGACGTTCAAATCTCTGGCGTAGTCCTCCTCGATCCATTCGAAAGTCTCGTGCTCGCTCGACGGTTCCAGGACCTGTTTGACCAGCATCGCTTTCAAGACCTCCCAGACGTCGAACTCGGCACCGTTGTCCATAACTTTGCTTCGAACCAGTTCGCCGATCCCGCGCTCGTCGAGCAACCTCTCCACAGCGTAGGTCGCCCCGAACTCCCGGCAGCTCTCGAGCTTGACGTCGTTCACCCGCACGAAATTTTCTCCTTTCTCGTACTCCTCCACGATTTGCTCGAACCTCTCCCGGTCCTCCTCGGAGCGGATCGGACCCAGGTTTTGAATCACTCGTTTTTTCACCTTTCCCTCTTCGTCCCTATAGGACTCGACGATTTTGGCGTATTCTCTCACTCCGTTCTTGGTTTTCACCTTGGTGGTCATCAGATACATTCGCTTCCCGAACAACACTATCCTACCCACACCATATAAATCTTTGTTTCCACTTTGTTACCACAAAGTGGGAGGAAATAGAACGAAACCAACAAATAAAGAAAAGGTGTTAAAGATGGGCTTTAAAACTTTTTAAAATCTCAAATTTGAACGCGGTGTCTTTTTTCAAATCCATTAAATTAATCTCTAACGTGCTGATGAAGGTTTTCAGGAAGCTCATAGAAAATCCTGATTTTCTCGTATTGATTGTCGGAAACAAAGTCATCACTTTTTGAAATACAAACATAAGCCTGCACCATATAGTGCTTGTTGTCAACGCCCTTCAATTCGGAGGTCTCGTAGATATGTTCGTATGTTTCGAGAAAATCTCTAACCTCTACTTCGGTATCAAACTCCTCAGAGGCGATTCTATGAATGGCTGCCTCAGGCTTCTCGTTCTTCAAAATTAGGCCGCCAGGAACGAACCACTCGCCTTTTGCCGGCTCGTTCTCTCGTTTACCTAGAACTATTCCTCCGTTATGGAATATAAACAAGTCGACCGAAACAATCGGGACGTTCTCTAAGATAGTTCTCCATTTTCCCTTATCAATCCATTTTTTCTGATTCATTTTACTCGGTTTTCTTCCTTTTGATCGTGCTTTTTCGTTTCGGTCAGTTTTAATTTGCTTAGGTCCATCGATTATTCCTAAAATTGCTTTTTATTTCTTAATTACTCATATTGTAAGTCGGGTACTTTATTTTTTTCCTAATTTCGAATTAGGTTGGAGCTAGGGTGTCAACGGCTGGACTTCACGATTTTTGAAATGTAGACCAAAAAACGTTACTCCGGCAAGTATTCCTCCAATCCAAACGTTGACAAGATCGGTTCCGTCCTCTCGTTAACGTTAGCGAGCCTAAACTGGAGAGATTCGTCCTCGACAGCGATCAGCATCTTCAACCCCTCTACCGCCGATTTAACCTCCTCATCCGACAGACCTCCCGGAAGTTTCCTCCGCAAGTATTGATAACAGAGCAACCCGACAAAAACCAAAAACAAGTGCGCACGGCCCAAATAATCCTCCTTCACATACGGAGGCTCAACCGGAACCACCAACGCCTTCTTAGTCAAATGAAACATGTCCTCAATATTTTTCCGCACGAAATAAGTCCTAACCACCTTACTCGGAGACCAATCCTCATGATCAGTAACAATCGCATGAACCCCCGCCGTCTCATAAAACCTATCCCACTCCTCATTCCAACCCGTCACCTCAAGCTCCCTCTCCTCCGAATCGAAAGACCAGTCAAGACACCCATACCAGTTCCCAAGAACATCCCTCAACTTCTTCTCAATCCCATCTTCAGTGATCGGACGCCCCCGTCCCTTCCTCTCTATTTTTTCCCGCAAATGTTCGACCAAATCCTCCGCCTCATCCCTCGCCTCCATCATCTTCTCTTGAATCTTTTCCCTGGTCGCATCATGATAGGACAACACGACCCGCCACTCCCCCTTACCGATCTCGACATTGCCGGAATCTTTGACGTAACACTTTCCGTGCTCCGTCTCGTGCGACAGTTGGAACTCGTCCAGATCGGCGTTGTCGATCTTCGCACTCACCGAGTTCCGGTTCCTCTTCACCCCTGCCACGATGTAGGGTTCCGACGACCTCGACAGGTCGTAATTATCCCCGTCGTCGAAACCCCGGTCGAAGACGATGGTGACCTCCTCCAGATCGGACCCTATCGATTCGATCCTTCGGCAGGTCTTTTTGAAAAGCTTGGAAAACAGTCCGGAATCGTGCCGATTTCCCGGATATGTCTGGCTCAGCACGGGCATGTCGCCGCTCGAGACGACGAGGGCTAGACCGACCAACCTCCGTCCGACCACTTTGTCTTTGCTTCTCCCTATCCGCAAGTATTTCGTGTCGTTTTGAGCATAAGTGCAATAATCGGTGGTGTCGAGATGACATTCTTCGATCCGTTCTCCGTCGAGGACTCGTCGCGCCAACTCCTCTTGCAGGGTTTCGATCTTTTCTTCATCCAGACTTTCCGCCAGGAACTGGTAAAGCCTCTGAACTGTCGTGACGTCCTCCCGCCACCAGAACGGAAAGACCTGTCTGTCGTATCCTTCGACGGCTGCCTTCATCGACATATCTTGAAAAAACCGTCGCCAAACGAGGAGGAAGATTTTCTTCCACGCTGGAAAGTCGTGATCTTCCTCGATGTCCAGGTGGGTTGTGAAGAGGTCGTCCAGTTCGAGGTCTTCGAACGTCCAGCGGAGCGTTGCGGCGGGACCGAAGGGAACTGTCTCAAGCTCGGCGTCTTCTGGGATTGGCTTGCTGAATCTCTCGAGAATGTTTTCCAGGGTGCCGAGGTATCGAATCGTGCGTTTTTTGACTTTGTCCCCTTCTCTGTATGATTCCCTAATTCGGTAGTAGGTTCCGCTGGGTCGTTTATCGATGCTTAACTCCATCACAAGCTTTTTTGGTCTACAATTAAGTTTTGTGAAGTCCTAGCACAGACACGTCAGCTTAAAGCTACTACGAAAACGTCAAATTTTAAGAACCGTCACTTACAATAGGAGTAATTATTCAAACTTTTTAAGGAAGCTTTTGACTGAGGAATTTTTTATACCAATCTTTTTGATTAATCTAGATATTAGTTCTATATCTTCAGTTTCGATGGACTTAGAAATAAGAATAGACCCGAAGTAAGCTATAAAAAATAAACTTGAGAGGGGAAGGAGAGACCAAATTGTTGTATTAATAAGGAAGCTAAAAATATACATTATCATCAAAATGGATATCGAAATTCCTACATATTTTTGATATTTCTTCGAGAAAGGATGTATTCCCGACATTTGATATAATTTTTTAGAGTTGTATATATTTCTTATAAATAGAGATGTAGTAGATGCTACCGCGGCTCCAAAAATTCCTATAGATGGAATTAATATTAAATTCAGGAAAACGTTTGAACTCACACCAAAAATATCTCCTTTCATAACCGTTTTTGTTTTTCCAATGGACATAAGCGCTACCGAATTTAAACCAAAAAAGGCCCTACCTAAAAAACCTAAAGAAAGTATTCTCAAAACATTACTTGCATCCACATAACGAGTCCCGAAAAAGAAACGTAAGATTGGTTTTGGAAATACGAAAAACAGAAAAAAAATGAAAAAGGCCCCTGTGAATATCCATTTTGTGGTAATTTGGTAAGTTCGCTTTGTTTCATCATGTAAGTCAGCCGAATAGAATCTAGTTAAAACAGGTAGGAATAGGAATGCTGAGGCAGTTAATCCAAGAGGTATGACTCTCGCAAGGGGATATGCACTCTGATAAAGTCCAACTAATGAAGAACTCTTAAAAATGCCCAACATCCAAGTGTCTGTCCAATTCATTATAACAAATAATACAGTCGAACCCAATAAAGGAATAGAAAAAGTTAACAATTCTTTATTGATAGATTTGTCCAAACTGAACGATTTGAATTTGAACGATAATTGATATCTTAGGTATATAGCTGATAATAAAAAAGCCAGTATAATTGAAGACACATATACCCATAATAACGCGTTGAAGGATAGCTCAAGTACAATTAAAATACCTATACCGGATATAAAGAATATATTCCGCATAATTTTTCTGAAGTAAACTCGTGCCTTAGTTATTTCAGCTCCTCGGAATATCGAGATAATAGTCCTTAATAATACCGAAAATGGGATAGCTATAGAAAAAATTTTAAACGTCTCAGTCAAACCTGGTTCCCTAAAGAGATTTATTGCTATAGGTTCTGCGAGAAAAAAGAGTAGAGCCGAAAAGATCACTGAAGAAAACGTGACAATATATATTGAGTTATTAACGATCTTATCAATCTCTTCTTCAGCCGTTTTTTTGTATTTAGACATCTGTCTCGGAAGCCCCTTGTTTAGTCCCAACATAGAAATGGATGTTAGAATAGAAACCGCCGTAATGCCCAAAGAATAAATACCGTAGTGGGTTTGGCCGAAGTATCTCGCTATTAGTATTCTGGATAATAGAGCAAATGTCATTCCAAAAGCTGTGCCGACGAGAATAATCACTGTACTCTTTCCTATTTTGGCTAGAGCTTCATCGACAACATTCGCCATACTTTCTTCCCATTACTTTGAAAGTGGAACAAATAAATTATCTCCCTTTAGAATTGCCAAAGCATGAAGTATTAAAATCTAATTCCAGACATCACAGCGCCGATAGATGGGGTTTAGTGTCGCAAATCGATATAAGAAAAAAGTGGAGCCCAATTGGCCTATTTGTAATCAATTGGTAGAGATAATAAAGATTTTCTTAAATCAAAAGATTAATGTTCAAGTTATGAGGTGAATTGATATAATGTCAACATGCCTGGAAATTTTGTCACACATGGGACACAAAGAAAACATATCACCCATCCCACGTCAATCCTGCAAAAGTAAAAAATCCGAAAGTAATAGCAAAAGAGAGGACTGTCTTACCTGAGACAAAGAAATTCAAGCGACCTTCTCTCCCCGAAACTCGTGCCAATCTAGAACTCTCGAGAACTCCTCCAGGAGATCTCTGATCTCAGAAGCGGCTCCTTCCTCCACCAACAGCGCAGATCCACTGAGCCAGTCCCAGCTTCCGTCCGGCAGTCCGTCCAGTACTCCCTCGTAACTGTAGCCACCCGTCTTGAAGCCGGAGAGCTTCCTGTAGAAAGACCTCCTCCTGGAACTGGATGAGTCCGCATCCCAGACTAACAGAACCTCACCCATCTTCCAGAACCTCCTGAAGACAGTCATCACACAGAAGTTCTCTGGAGACCTTCCAGAGAGGGACGTGGACGTGACAGCGGTCACACCTGATTCTCTCGGTTCTCATTCTCCTAACCTCTTGAACATTAATTATGTAATTAAATTATTTAAATATTTTTATTATTTAATTACTTTTACTATTTAAATACCTCGGGGACGAAATTGTACCTACAGGGTAGGAGAGTGATGGTTTGAACTCTCTAATATGGCTTCTGAAGGGTAGTTTGAGAGGACGTATCTCCCTTTTCCTGTGGAGAAGTGAGGAAAAATCCTACACATCGGAGGAAATTGCGAACGGTATGACTGATGTGACTAAGCAGAGAATACAACAGATGCTCCAGAAAATGACGGAAAACGAAGTTTTAGATAGAGAAATTAGGAAAACCAATAGACCTGGACCTAATCCCTATGAATACCAGCTATCTCGGGAATTAAGAGAAATTTTAGATAAGGAATTGGATCCGGCTGATTAGTTCTGGAGAGATTGGAAATTTCTTCCCTGTTTGCAATTTCATCGCTGATGTTTAGATCTTTATCGAATTTTCCTGACTCAGAAGTCTTTTCTCAAATCTGACGAGTTCTCGCACGATCTTGGAGTCCTCGTTCAGCTTATGGAAGATGGCGTTTCCAAGTTTTTTGAACTATCTCCTCTTCCTCCAGCTTATCCCAGAGCTTGTATAACGTGGATTTGCTTATCCTTGCGGCCTCGGCAAGACCCTTCTTTGAGTAGTCGAGCTTCGGATTTTCGATTAGAGTGTCCAGGACCTTTACCTTCGGAATGTCTCCGAAGACTTTACTGATAGGTATTTTGTTAATGGAATATCTGGTTTTGTTTTCGGAGGTCCAGAATTCGTTTTCCACGTTTTCCAACACCCTCTCAATGAATCTCGGTTCCCGTCGATTTCCCGTTGAATGTTAAAACTCAATATTTTTAAGAGTCTAAAAAGACATTTTAAAAGGGATTCAGATGGTAGAGATCAATGAGGGCCTCTTTATCGTAAAGACAAAGGGAATTGTAGGGGGGGCCGCCAGAATAAAGGGAAGCAGAGTTAGAGTTAGCGACATAGCTGTAGATTATGACTATCACGGACTGTCGCCTGGGGAGATAGCTGAGCAATATCCAACCATCTCCGCCTCCGATGTACACGCAGCCCTCTCTTACTATCGCAAAAATCCGGGGAAAATACGGGAGGAAATAAAGGAAAGAGAAAATGCTTTCAAAGAAAGATGAAAATTCATGGTAGAAATCCAAGCGGACGAGCATATCAAAAAAGGCCTGCAGAATGCTATGAGGAACATGGGGGTCCCTGTCCATAATATTGAAAAAGAGGGTTTAAAGGGAGTTTCAGACTCGGATCTGCTCGATTTTGTGATCGAGAAGGAAAGAATACTCTTGACAAATGACCAAGACTTCGAGAGTTTAGCCGAGGAAAGGGAACACTACGGCATCATTTTCATCACGACTCAGTACGCAACTGTTTCCGAGGTTGCAGGTGAAATCCTCCGGTTGTGAGATCAGTTGTCATCGGACGACCTTTATAACTCGAAATTTTACGTGCCTTAAAAATCTGAAACCGAAAAATCTTTTACTATTGTTAAGCTTCGAGCTTCGTCTTAACGTGGTCTTTTCTTTTCAGGAGAGGTAAAAAGTCATCAAAAGCAAAGCCTGCCATCTTCGAAATTGGGGAGTTTTTGAACCTTTATCCAATCATGATAAATACCTTTTAGATCCCCTATTTTCATTAAAAGTATTTATATCTCCTTTTTATTCCGAAAAGCCATAAAAATCCGTCTAAATGAGAAAAGACGGGGATTTCATCACCCGTGCAAATTTTGTCTCACGTGTGACACAAAAGAAGAGTCTGGACTCGAAAATAGAGAAAAGCTCCCTTCCCGCAGAAAATGGATCAGACAGTCCTAGTAGCCTCGAACTCGTGCCATCTTAAAATGTCATTAAACTCCCGAAGCAGCCCCCTGATCCTATCAGCTTGCTCCGGCTTCACGAGAAGTGTGGACTCGTTGAGCCAGTCCCAATCCTCATCGGGAAGATCATCCAGAAGGCCTTCGTAGACGTAGTCCCCGTTCTTGTATCCCGACAGTCTCCGGTAGAAGGATCTCCTCTTAGAACTGGAAGAGTCCGCATCCCAGACGAAGAGTACCTCACTCATCCTCCCTAACCTCCCGAAGGCAGTCATCGCAAAGTAAAGTACTATCTACCCTCCACAGACAGGCATGCTTATGGCAATTCGTGCAACGGACTCTCTCAACTTTCATCTTCAATCCTTATTAATACTATGTACTAACACCAAGTATTAATGGGGGGATTATGTTATAAAAACTTTTTGTACTAACACATAGTCCGAGAACCTATGAGTAATACAGAAGAAAAAGTGTTAGACGCCCTGAAAAATTCTGAACTCGATCTATCTATAGGAGAAATTTCAGAGAAAACCGGCATCTCTAGGGATACTGTATCAAAGTACGTCAGCGTATTAAAAGCCGAAGGCAAAATAGAGCTAAGCAGAAATGTCGGAAATGCTAAACTGTACAAATTAAGTGAATAATATTACTCTGTGTCACACGTGAGATACAAAGAAAAATCTATCATCTGTCAATAACGAATTCTCAAAAGCAAAAAATCCTAAATCAGTAGAAAAAAGGTCCTGTCTCACCTGAGACAAAACATACAGTCAACCTTCTTTCCTCTGAATTAGTGTCAATCAAGAATCCTGAAAACTCCTCTAGAAGCTTCTCGTATTTTCGTATAATCGTGACCGAGAATCATATTGTTCTTAACGCATGTGTTGTATTTTTAGAGTGGACGAAATCAGGCGCTATATCAAAACGTAGCGGGAAGAAAGAGACCTAAATTGGTAATTCCTATCGGAAACCCTCTTTCTTGTACTGAAAATCATACTTTTTTCCATCTAAAACCTCGTTTATTTCCGTCACAGTCTTTTCATTTAGGAGATAGAGATCCCCAGACCAGAAAGTCAACCCGTTTACAATCGCAACGGAAACTATTTCCGAATCAGCCATATCCAAGCCCGTGGGGCCCTCCAGCTCTCTGGAAAGTTTCTTTGCCTCCTCATCAAAAGAGTGGATTTTGGTGGATAAGTTTTCTAGAAGTTGGAGTTCCTTATCTCGCGTGGGTTGATGTGGATTTTCTTGGATTTCCCTGTCCACTAGCTCCGTAGTATGTAGTTCAATTTCTCCTATGGCAATCTTGTCAAAAGTTTCCCAGACAGATTTCCTCCTATCGTCATCCCTATCCACGGCTATACCAAATATATTTGTATCGGCAAAAAGTTTCATCGGAATCTAAGCTCTCTTTCTCTCCTTGAGCGGATAGACTTCCTCAGATATACCTTCGGCCATCTCCTTGATCACCTTTTTCATTCTTCTCTCGAGCCTTTTTTCCAGATTTTTCCTGTCTCTTATCTTCCTGAAGAGTTCCGCCTGGTCTGTGTCGAGCTCCTCCTTTCTTTCTTCCCAGTCTTTCTTCCAACCCTCAAAAAAATCTTTTTTGCCCATACCAATCATCTGCACTTTGGGCTGAAAAGTTTAAATAATTGTTCAGCTGGTTACTTTACTTCAAGTCTCTCTAATTATCGGGAATTGCCAAGCAGAACCTCTTCCTGCATTTCTACTCATCCGCCGGCGAGGGGCGCAGCGAATTTACTGGAAAGAGGAGAGTTCTGACTGGAAGCACAAAGCACTTCGATATCCTGCATAACCTCTCCATTGGTTAAACTCAGGAGGAGGACTCGCAAATCCCTCTAATAAAACGTTTCAGAGCGCACATTTCAGACCATGAATACCGTAATAACCTAAAAAGGAACCAAATGGTCGTAATGAAGATAATTCGGCTGATTCGGAGATACGAACCCAATAAAAAAGGACATATTGGAAAATACTGAAGACTCTCCGACAGTGGAAACCCTAGAAATTTTGTCTCACGTGTGACACAAAAGAAGAGTCTGGACTCGAAAACAGAGAAAATCTCCCTTCCCGGAGAAAATGAATCAGACGGTCCTAGTAGCCTCAAACTCGTGCCATCTAAAAACGTCGTCGAACTCTCGGAGTAGCCTCCTGACCCTCTCAGCTTGCTCTGGCTTCACGAGCAGTGTGGATTCGTTGAGCCAGTCCCCATCCAATATGTGGAATAATTTATTAAAATGGAAAAATAGATTAATATGGTGATAAACATGAAAGTGGTAGTAAAAAAGATGGATGACCAGGGGCGGATCGTTGTTCCGAAGGAGTGGAGGGAGAAGCACCCCGGAAAGGAGTACGTCCTTGAGCTGAGTGAGGACGAGGTAAGGATGTCTCCTCTCAAGAAGGAGAATCTGACCAAATACTTCGACTCCGTGGAGGTCGATCTTGAGTCCGACCTTTCCGACTGGCACGCGGTCAGAAAGGAGCTTAAGAGGGGTCAAGAGTGAGGTTTGTGGACGCCAGCGTCTTCGTCCACGCTTACCTGAAGCTGAAGAGGGAACCTGAACCGCACGAGAAGGAGATCAAAGAAGGGGCGAGGAAAATAATCCAGCGGATAGAAGAAGGAGAAGAAGTATCCACATCAGTCGTCCACCTCAGTGAGACAGCCAACATCCTAGAGGACTTCTTCCCTTTGGAAAAGGCCCTGAGCCTGGAATCATCTATCCTCACCAAGGACAACATTAGGGTAATGAACGTTTCCCGAAAGGACTACCTGAACGCCATGGGTCGTGCCCTAGAAGAAGAGAAGGGGCTGAACGACCTCTTAGCCTACGTACTCATGAAAAAGGAAAACCAGTCCGAAATCTACTCATTCGACAAAGAATTCGACGAGATAGAAGGGATAGAAAGAATCAACGAATGAAAAACTTTCTTTATCGACATTCCTCTCGGTGGGATTCAAAATTCTACAGAAGATCTTTTCTTTCAACCATCATCCTCGACCGCCCTCTCCAACCTCGCCTCACTTCGTGTCACCCTCCCCTTTCCATTAGACGCTTACCGGGAAGGGTGAGTAAAAGTGATGCCGATCCATCACCCATCCAATCCACGATTGGGAAGGTGTCTTCTCGGCTCAATGAGATAAATCAAAGGCCCGAGTCGGTCAAAATCTTGAATCCTATCGACCCTTGTTTTTTCTTTTTCTTTGACCTTCCAAGAAAATTTTAGCGGGATCAGTTATTGACGGAAAAGGATGAAAGGAATCCGTTTGGTTTAGGAGACCCGCACGACCCTCCCTCTCTCCGAGAGTTCGAGATAGAACTCGGGATAAAATCTCGAGAGGGAGAAGGAGCCTGGAAAAGCGAACTGCCCAGCGTTCAAAACCTTCTCGACCATCTCCAGAGGTACAGTGGCAGTGACGGAACGAAGGACGAGTACCTGAGGATGGTCCACAGGCTCTGCAAATTCTCGGGACGGAATCCAAAGGGGCTGATAGAATCTGGAAAGGAGGAAATAGAATCGCTTGTTCAGGAGTTCGCTGACAGGCTGGCGGGAAAGGACTGCAGCAAGACTTACGTAAACTCCGCCATCCGCAGGTTGCTGACTTTCTTCCGTCAGAACGGGTACGATCACCTGGACGTGGAGACCCACCACGTGCCCTCCAGGTACTCCAAGAGGTCGGAGCATATCCCCAAGAAGGAAGAGGTGCACAGGATGGCGAAATCCGTCGAATCGCATCGGAACCGCTCCATCGTCTACCTCCTCTGGACGACCGGACTTCGAGTCAGCACCCTAGTCGCCCTGAACTATGGCGACATCAGAGAAGAACTGGATAAAGGGCTGGAACATGTCAAGGTTCCCATATATCCGGGGATGAAGGAGCGTGTTTCCGACGCCTGCAAGGGTGAGATCCCGTACTATACGTTCGCCCACCCGCTCGCCACCCGCCCGCTCAAGCACTACCTACGGAAGCGGAGGGACAAATACGGACCCCTCGAGGACGATTACCCTCTCCTCCACTCCAACTGGAACCATTGGAGCAGGGACGAAAGGACCGAAAAAAGGCTGGACAGGAGAAGCGTCCAGAGGGTAGTCAAAACTGCGGCCGAGCGAGCAGGCCTCTCGGAGTGGGACAAGATATCTCCCCACTGTCTCAGGAAGGCGTTCAAGTCAGTCCTTCGCGCACCGACCAAAAATGGAGGGAGGCTGGACGAGGGGACGCAGGAGTACCTGATGGGACATATCCTGCCGGGAACACAGGACGAGTACTACGACAAGGGCAACATCGATTTTCACAGAGAGGAGTACGCGAAGCTGGACTTCTCAGACAACCAGTCCATGCAACGGATCGAGGAAAAGAACGCTGAGGAGGTAGAGGGTCCCGACAAAGTCGTGAAGAAAAAGGAACTCTCGGAGTACCTGGGAAGAGGATGGACCTATTTGGAGAAGATAGACAACGAACAGTTCATCATCAGAAAGGCCGAAGCAACGGACGGGGTGAAAACGTGAGGGGGACTCAAGTTTCAGATGGAGAAAGTAGATGTGGAACGGACGTGACAATATGGCCCAAACTGTAGATATAGAGGAAGGGACAAGGAAGCTGGCTTGGCTCCACCTGCCGAAGGAAATCCTCGAATCCTCGGACCTGAGCATTGGAGACTGGGTGCTCATAAAGCACGCGGACCAAGAAATTACAGTAGAGAAAATAGAGACCGAGCAAATCACCGTCGAAATAGGTACCGAACTGCTGGAGAGGGCTCTCACGTTTCGGGACTTAGAAGGGTACTACACGCTCGAAGAAGCATTATCGAACTTGGTACGGAAAGAACTGGCATATCAATATAGGGAGCGAGGGAAGGAAGACAAGGCTAAAGAAATTGAAAAATCTTGGCTGGTTCAAATCCACTCAGGCCGATGAAAATTTGAAGAGTTAGATAAAAAGGTGTGAAGTATGGGAATGTATGACACGGTCCATTTCGACAAGCCGCGAGAGTGTCCGAAGTGCGGAGGGAAAATTAGAGCGGTCCAAACCAAGAAGTTCGAGAAACTGCTGATTCACTATCGGGAGGGGGACTGTGTCGGCCATACGGAGGAAAGTAGGATTACGAGGGAGAAACTCTTCTGTGATAATTGTTCGGAACATCTGGAAAAATACGTTTATCTGGCCGTGGATAGGGGCGTTCTCCTTGGAGTCACAGACACCAGAGAAGAGGCGGAAGAGCTCTTAAGGACCGCCGACAAGGAAAAGCTCCTTTTGATGTATCACGACCTTTACAAAAAATACAGGAAAGAACAAAAATCCAAAAGCCGATATAAGAGTTTTCTCAAGCAGGCCCAGCGCTGGTTCCGAAAGGAAAAACACGAGAAAGAGAAACTATCGCCTATTGAGAAATTCCCCCTCTTCTCCAAACACCTCGTGAGCGCCGAGACTCCCCTGCAAGCGATCGAGAGCTTCCTCTCCTATCAGGAACTCAAGAATGCGCTAGAAGAGTTCGAAGAACGTGGGAAAACAACGCTCGATATCTACTGGCTCGAGGACATGAATGAGGGAGAGGAAAGTTGGTCGGTCGACGTGCTTCAAGACGAACTGAACAAACGGTGCAACACGAACTGGACGTGGACCGTATTGGACGAGACACGAGCCGAAGCAGACGAAAGGGATAGGGATAGACTACCGTTCTGGAACATAGTTACGGAGGAAGAATACTCGGAAAAGGCCGTTAGAAAGGCCGTAAGAAACTGGTTGGAAGGAAAAGGCTACGAATTCGATATCAGAGTTATTACCCCGGACGAGGCAGAGGGCTCAGACCTACTCGAGAAGGTGGAGGAACTGGAGGAGAAGGACTTCGATTCGATGGATTACAAGCGGCTGGAAGATCTTTGAAAGGGAAATTATTCCTCCTAGGGTCGCGACAAATAATGAAGAAAAATCGGGGGATAAGTTATGGATCGGGATAAAAATCTGGAAAAACTGTTTCCAGGGTTGCAGGTGAAATCCTCTCGTTGGGGATCATTGTTCGAAATTGTTTAAGACTTGCTCGACCCTTCGGCGCATTTCGCTAATTTCACCAGTCTTAGACAGTTCCCTGTTAAGAATGGAACCCCTATTCTTGAGGGCTTCTAGAGTTTTCGATATCCGGGTTTGAGCGAGTTCGTTCCAATCATTTATTCCCTTGATTAAATTCGACACTTCATCGACATCCGATTTCAAAATCAGTAAACATCCGTCGTACATGTTTTTGAACAGCGGTGGGAGCCCTAGCTTGTTGGCGACGAGGTAATCAATGTTCGGCACCCGTATATCCACTCGTGTACTTTCGTCCATAGAGACGACTTCCTTTTCTTCAGTCTCTTCCAAATCAAACTCGAAGTAGTGAGAACCGTCTATTTCGTAGATTCTTGGTTCGGATATTTCTACCTTTATCTTCAAGTCCTTTCGTCCGACATCCAGCTCCTCCTGCGTTTCGTGAGGAATAGTTGCTCGAAACCCCCAATTCTCGTCAATTACGGAAAAGCCACTTCCTTCAAGAGTCCGTTGCGTCCGCTTCAACCCTCGTTTGTCGGCAACTCCGTTTATATCAAAGGTATAACGGATGTGTTTGCTTCCGCCATGTGCCCTGGCAGCCCACCCACCTATCACTACGATATGTCCCTTGATTTCCCGCAGAGCGTGCAGGGATTTGTTCTCTATATCGTTTTTCACCTGTTCGGGCAACTCGTGCAACCTCACAGATTTTTCACCTCCTGGACGAATGCGGCGATCGAAAATCGTAACCTTACGTTCCACTTTTCTTCGTACTCCTCAACCCACTCGAGTTCGAGTTCCTTTTCCATGGCTTCTCCGGTTCGGGGAAAGTTCTGTACTTTTTCCGATCTGTTTAGGGAAAATTTTTCCACGATGCTTTTTTCAATAAGATCAGGCGCGAATCTTCGAACCAGATCGAGCCAACATCCAGTTTGGTTGACGAAATCTTGTTTTTTCGATAGATCGAGTAGTTTATCAAAATCTAGGTCCCAAGCTACGAGCATATGAAGGCAAAATTCTTGAACTCCATTGATTGTTTTTAACTGATCCAGAAAAACCTCCTCTTGACCAAGGTTTTTAAGGACGGGGGCTATGTCGATGCTTTCTTCACCCGTTCCATAACTCCAAGACCAGTCGTGCTCACCCAGTGAAATGCCCCTTTCCAGCTCGTCATATAGAAGTGATTCTGCAGTTTCCGGAGTTCCCGCCAACCTCCGGGAGGGCAGTCTTCCAGGGTAAGGAATCTCTACAGGGGGAGTAGGTTCTTCCATATATAGTCGTAGTTCCTGGTTCAACGGATGATCGTTTTTCTCCACCTCCAGGGGTTTTAATCGATTTTCATTCACCAAGTTGGACCGTCGGAAAAAGTTCACTACTTCTCTTACGGTAGGATAGGAGAATCCAGTTCTTTTCACGAGGTCCACCAGAGAGATAGATTCCTCTATAGCCTTCCAAATCTCAAGATAGCTTTCCCGCAACAGGCGTTCAGGATCGATCCCGTGGGTTATGGCTAAAATATGGATCCGTCTCAATCTTTGAGCCTTGGAGTCACTAGCCACTGTTACGATTTTGTTTTTAACCTCCACCAGATCTTTTTCCTCAAGCAAGTTCAGAGCTCGATAGATCGAAGACTTAGAGTAACCCCTCAATTTTTTGGGGAGGTCGGACCTTTTCTGACTTCTAAGAGCAATTGCAGTGAAAGTCGCTGTTTCAGCATCCATTTCCAATAACCTATTTAGTACTTTTTTTGGAATTCTTTATAAATATTTTCCAATATAAGTAATAAATAAGCAAAGTTCCTTTTAAACCATTTACTTACACAAAGCTCAAGCTCCCGTCGAAAACGAAAACATATATAGTGGAGATAGTTCACTCATGCAGGTTGCTCGGGGTAAACTTCGTTGTCGAGACGATGACAGGCCACCTCGACAGAGGATTTTGGGGTAGATAAGGGTTTGAGACGGAGCTTCATCTTGGAGACTGAAACGGCCTACCTAGTACCACCATCTCCGATCGTTGGTAAAGTTAAACAATGTTGGAGGAGAAAATAACCTTAAAAAGGTGTTGGGAAAGTGAATGAGGATCTCTTGAACAGAGTGGTGGTCGACACTGACGTCATGGTCGGGAAGCCCGTCATTCGGGGCACACGGATACCGGTGGACCAAATTATCCGTCTTTTAGGGGAGGGGATGTCCGTGGAGGATATTCTGGAGGATTACCCCCACCTCTCGAAGAAAGACATCAGAGCCGCTCTCCTGTATGGCTCAAAGGTGATCGGCGGAGAAGACGTTTTTCCTTTGAAGGCGAAGGGCTAAGATGCTCAAGTTCTTGGTTGATGAATGTACTGGAGCAAAGGTATCCGATGCTCTTTCCGAAGACGGATTCTCAGCCGAGTACGTCGGAAGGGTAATGAAGGGAGCGAAGGACGAACGGGTTCTACAAAAAGCTCTCGAAGAAGATAGGATTTTAATAACCAATGATAAGGATTTCGGTGAGATTATATAGGAAAGGAAAACCTCACGCTGGAGTGATACTCTTGAGATTGGAGAAAGATTTTCCAGAAGACAGAATTTCGACAATCAGAAGTATCATAGAAGAACTTGACAGAGAGACCTAAAACAAAAATTCATAGTTGCTAGTGAAAAGGGAGTCAGAATAAGACCTTGAATCTTTGAAACAAGAAATCCTGTTCAGGAAGATCGTCGAAATTGGAGGGTTTTTTGAACCTTTGCTCGACTATAATGAATATCGTTTAGATTTACTATCTTCATTCAAGGATTTAAAAATCTCTTTTATTCAAAAAATCATGAAAATTCGTCTAAATGAGAAAATACGGCAATTTCGGAGACAGGAAAAATAGAGATTCTAAAACCACGGAGCTGACTTCTCCCACGGCTGAAGCGCATGGGCTTTCTGGCACGAGCCTTGTAAATCCCCTATCCGGGAAACTATAGAGTTCAATATAGGGAGATAACTTCAATCTTCGAGCTGTTCCGACTCTTCCTCCAGAGCAAGGTAAAATTGAAAGTAGAGAAAGCGGAAAAAATTCGACGATTGAAGGGATGAAAAGTTTACTAGCAGACGGAGGGACAGGGGATCCCCCGGCTTAAAAACGACACCTCCGCTGAATTCTTTATCCCAACCTTTACAAATACTTAGATATGAGCGACACTCACTCCGATGAAAATAGACTCTCCGGAGAGAAAAGTCCTTATCTCCAACAGCACGCCAAGGATCCTGTAAACTGGCAGCCTTGGGACGAAAAAGCCCTGGGGAAAGCAAAAGAGCGGGATATCCCCATATTTTTGAGCATCGGCTACTCGGCCTGCCATTGGTGCCATGTCATGCAGGAAGAATCATTTCAGGACGAGGAAGTTGCTTCAATTCTGAATGAAAACTTCGTCCCGATCAAGGTGGATAGGGAAGAGCGCCCCGATTTAGACCGAATTTATCAGGAGATCTGTCAGCGAATAACGGGACGCGGGGGCTGGCCGCTCTCCGTCTGGCTCACCCCGGAACAGAAACCGTTCTATATAGGGACCTACTTTCCCCGCAATCCGAAGCACGGGCAGAAAGGTCTAATCGACATCCTGGAGAAAATGGTAAACCAATGGGAGAACAATCGAAGAGAACTCGTGGAAAGGGCCCAGAAATGGACCGACTCCTTGGGCGAAGAAGGAGGAAAGGAACCCCTGGAGGAGTTTGAGCCTTCCGGAGAAGATCCTCTCATCGAGGCCGCGGATAGGATTTTCGAGAAGGCGGACCTCGAGAACGGGGGTTTTGGAAAATCGGGCCCCAAGTTTCCCCAGCCGCTTAGTATAGAAATCCTTTTGAATGCAAATTTCCTTTCCGAGCGGACAGAATTTAAGAAGGTGGCATTTCGGACCCTGGATTCGATGATGGAGGGAGGGATATTCGATCATCTAGGCGGCGGTTTTCACAGGTACTCCACGGACCCCAAATGGAGAGTTCCTCACTTCGAAAAGATGCTTTACGACAACGCCCTGTTACCAATTGTTTATCTCTACGGTTATCAGACGGCTAAGAAGAAAGGATACATCGAGACTGTCGAGAGGACCTTCGAATTTGCGGAAAACGAAATGACTTCCCCAGAAGGAGGATTTTACAGCTCCCTTGGCGCTCGGAGTGAGGGAGAGGAGGGAAAGTTTTACATCTGGTCGCCCGACGAAATTCGGGACACAATCGGGGATTCCACCTACGCCAGCATATTTATGGATCGTTTTGGCATTTCCGAGGGTGGAAACTTCGAGGGAAAAAACGTCCTGATCATCTCGAAAAGTCTGGACAGACTGGCAAAGAAATACGACATTCGGGAGACGGAACTTAAGGATATTCTGGAGGATGCCAAAAATCAAGTTATGAAGGCCAGAAGCGAGAGAACTCGCCCGCCGAGGGACGAAAAAATTTTGGCGGGATGGAACGGTCTAATGATTTCCGCTCTAGCCAAGGCCGCCCCGATTCTCGGAAAGAAGTATGAAAAATCCGCCGAAAGAGCCCTTAACTTCGTGAAGAATTCCCTATGGGTAGGAGAAGAAAACGAGCTTTGCCGAAGGTACAAGGATGGCGAGAGGGCAGTTCACGGATTTCTCAAGGATTACGCTTACCTAGCACAAGGATCATTTGATCTATACCAGATAACGGGCGAGGTAGAATATTTGAAATTCTCACTTGATCTCTGTCGATCGATCGAAAACAAGTTCTGGGACGAGAAAGGCAAATCTCTCTACTTTACTCCTTCCGAAGCTGGAGAACTTATCACTCGGCCTCAAGAACTGACGGACCTCTCGACACCCTCAAGCACAGGGGTAAGCGCCCGTATTTTATCGACGTTGTCCCACATGTTTCCCGGGGAAGGCTTTGACGAAATAGTCAAAGAAACCCTGAAGGCCAGAAAATCGGAAATCCGAGCAAATCCACTCGCATATTCATCGCTGGTGTTGGCGGATGACCAATATAGGAAGGGGCCCTTGGAAATAACCATCGTGGCGGATGAAATCCCCGAAGAGTGGAACTCAAAGCTGGCGGAGACGTTTATCCCAAACGGGGTAAAGTTTCCGAGACCTTCGTCAGCCAAGGGCGTGGAAAAATGGTTGGAAACACTCGAAGTCCCCGAAATCCCGGAAGTCTGGAAGAATCGAGGAGCCGAAAACGGCGGAGAAACTTTATACATCTGTGGGAAGGGAACCTGCTCCCAACCCATCAAAGATATCGACGAAGGGTTAGACTGGATCGAAAAACTATCTCCCGGCTGAATATAGGGAAAGAAATTGGAAATTAATCCTCCTGGGAAGATGTTATTTCCGGTACTTGATCAGGTTCTAAGGTTTTCACGGTCGCTTCCCTCTGTATCTGTTTGATATTCTCGACGTTATCTCGACCTGGGACGAACATTCGGATCAATATTATCCCCGTATCGCTTGGGGCTTCCTCAACAAACACATTCTCCAAATCTGGTTGTGTCATCTCCTCCCCCACGACCAAAACCCTTGCGGGGCTCGACTCCACATCTTTATCGTTCACGGTGAAGAAATTGTGAGTATCTTCGGCGTAACCGGAAATGGACCAGTAGGTGTCGGGCACCGGGGCCGTGAAGAGGATAGCATTCTCGCTAACGTCATAAACGCAAATAGAATACAGCAGGTCGGGCGAAGGCTTGACCACTTCTCTGGAATTCTCGTCGGGAAGATCCCCGTATTCCAACGTATTCGGCTCGATGTCGAACCTTTCTTCGGCCCTATCCATGGCGATGTAAGGGGTCTGGATCACTATGACCAGGTGAACGACTACGGCTACAACGACGATTCCCAAAACCGTTCCGCCGATCCATTTCTTCACCTAGGGCCCCTCCCTTACGATGCTTGGGAGTTCCGCCCCGCCGGGGTCATCGTAAAACACATTGTCGGGCCGATAAAGGCGCAGCAATAGGGAAAATGATTCTTCCTCCCCGATCGGCAGCCAATTTCCCTCTTTCGGCGACCGCGATAGATGTATTTCCCAGGTATCGTTATCGTTCCGCTCCATCTCGGTGTTCGTAAAGGAGTACCGATTTTCATCGTTCGGGATAAGGAAGTCATCGGCCCCGTAGGCAGTTATGCTCCACCAGCTGGCATCAAGTTCTCCCCCTCAATGATATAATCGTGCTCTCCCCGCAAAGGGCGGCCCTCATCGTCGAACTCCGCGGAATAATAAATAGCCTCGGACCTATCCAAAGCCCGGAGGCCATGCCGGGCGATCACGGCCTTATTATACAAGTCGGCCGCCGGCTGCCCGATATTCGGATTCGTGACCCAGGGTCCGTTATGGATCGAACTCCTCTTATAGATGAAGTTCGGTACCATGCCGGCGGAAACGTACCCAATCACGCCCCCGACAAGTAAAGCGATCACGGCCGCCGAAAGAATTTTTAGATATTTTCCGGGAATTTTCATCCCTTCGTCCCGTGTATGTAAAGGAATTTTTTAAATCCTTAGTAAGGGTTTTCACCGCTATTTCGAAGACTCATCATCGGACATCTTCCGGTTCCTAGGAGGGACGAAGACGGCTAGTTGAGTAAGATGAGTGAGACATTTACGACCATTGCTATCGTCACCCAGACGATATAGGGTATCAGCAGGTACGATGCCTTCCTCGAGACCCTGTAGAACAGATATATCGTGGTGGCTATCGCCAACCACAGGAGTATGATTCCCACTAGGCCCAGCATGAGCGATTCCAAGCCGAAAAACAGATATGTCCAGGAGGCGTTGACGATTAGCTGGCCTGCGAACGCTCCGATGGCCAGCCTGACCTTTCTCTTCTCTAGGTCTTTGGTCAGCACGATGAAGAGCGATATACCCATGAGGATGTAGAGGGTTATCCAGATTACGCTGATGGCCTCTCCAGGCGGGGCGAACCATGGTTTTGTCAGCCCTTCGTACCAGGGTTCGAGGCCTCGTATTGTGAAGATAGATCCGACGGCTCCCGCCCCCAGACTAGCAAGTATGGAGAATACGAGTTTCAGATATCTCTTTATCTGCCAATTTTTAGAATTTCCATAGTAGGCTACAGCCAAAACGGCGATTAGAATGATGATAACATATTCAATCATTCCAAAGTTCCCCCCACTGCAAAGGGTTTAGTCTGCCTTCTCAAATAAGGCTTGTCTCGATCATTAAACGGAATGAGGCGCGTATTTCTCCATTCCCAACGAATATACGGAAAATAAAGGATTGGAGTTTTCGTCGAAGGTTTATTAATCAACTTTCCGAAATTTCTAGCCGAGTGAAGACTTTGCAGACATTTTTGCCGTATCCCGACTTCGAAAAATCCGCCGAAGTTCTCGACTTCAGGCGTCTGGGCAAACAGCGGGGGGAAGCGCTCACAATCATAAGGGCGATAGAGGTCGGAAACGGTTGGAGTAACCACCCGGCCACGAAGATGTGGATGGGATACACCCAGGCCCTCAAACTCTACCACGACACTGTCATAAAAGAATGGGTCGATAGGGGTTACGAGAACAACATGGATCTCTACGAAGTCGAAGGCACGTTCGAATTTCCGCCGTGGTTGGGCGACGAAAGGCTTCACAGAAGCCACAGGTCCAATCTGCTGAGAAAGGACCCCGAATATTACGGGCAGTACGGCTGGGAAGTCTCAGCCGGCCTCGACTACTTCTGGCCCACTAAAGAAGGTTACGATGTGGAATTCCCCGGCCGAGAATAACACCTAAGATCCAGTTCCCATAAAGAAAGATTTTTTCAGCTCTATAATCATGGTCTGTAATTATCCAGAAACAAGAATTGGTTAAATAGACCAGATTTGTAGCTATTACGGAAAAGGAAAAAACAGCTCTAACTACGGGACGAGAAAAACCAAAAATTGGAATTGTTATTAGTTATGAGTGTATTAATTCAATGAAAATGAGATTCGAAGATAAGAAATATTCTGTGAATCTGGAAGAGAAAGTCTTCAAAACGGATGGGAAAGGGCTTGAAAATGGTGGTTGGATGTGGTGGTTCTGGTTGTTTTTTATTGATAATCCTAATGAGGTTGAAGAGCCGAGGCAATTGGCCATCCTCTGGTCGAGAAAGGATGAAAAATCCATAACTTGCAACGGTAGGAGATTTAAATTCAAGGGGGGCAAGAACGAAAATCTGGAAGGGGTTGTTGCCTCCTGGTACTTTGACGGAGGGGAGATGAACCATAACTTCTTGCTGGACAAATGTGACTTGAAAATGAAGTCCTCTTCCCTTGAAACGGAGGGTGAAACTCCTACATCGTTCCACATCAAAGGAGAAGTATGCAAAGTCAAGGTGGGTGACGACTTTCACTTCGAGGCGAAGCCAAGAGACGGATACGATTTCGCTATCAATTCCAAGTCGTCCGGGGATTACCCCTTCGGATTAAACTACTCGATGTTGAAGTCTAATCGACTTGATCTTAAGAGCAAAATTAAAGGTGAGGCCGCAAGCGGCAGTGCTTATTTTCAACGCGTGTTTGTCAACGCCCCCACTCCGAGCTGGTACTGGGGAATCTTTCATTTTCAAAACGGAGGTTTTCTAGATTATTACAAACCCTACATCCTAGGCAAATCTCTAAAGGAAGAAATTGCTTTTTACGATGGTCGGGAAAAGCACCAGTTCCACGAGATTGCGGTGGAAATAAAGAATAAAGATAATCTGCCTTCTTTTCGCATTTCTGCAGAAAATGAGGAGGAGAATAAAGAAATAAAGTTCATAGTCAAACCTTACTCCAAGTCTTCCTGGAAATTCAAGAAAAAAATCGCCAAAATCATACCAAACAGATTGACTTATAGGGAGTATCCGGCCAAAATCTCTAAACTGGCACTAGTCGACAGGAAAAAGAACCGGAAAGTGACCCTCAATGACTTGGGAAGTTCCATCGGAAATGCTGAATACACCACCGGTCTGCTCCTCTAAAAGTAAGAGTGAAACACGATGGAAAACTGGAAAAACATTTTCTATTTATAGGGCAACTACCCCTTAGAAAAGGCAGATTTGAAAGTTTTAGAGTAATCGAACCTCACGATCTGGGCTTTCCCCTGGTCAGTTACGAAAATCCATGTAACAATCATGATGCTGTTAACCATACGGAAACAGCAGGGGGGAGGTACATACAAAAGGAGTAAAAGTCAACAAACGCTAAACAGATACTGGAACTGAAGGGGGTGTATGATTTGAAGGTTGATGAATTGCTTAATCTTATTAAACGAAGATGGAATGTTACAAAATTCAAATCCGATCCGGTCAGTGACGATGATTTAGAAAAAATTCTAGAATCCGCTCGCTGGGCTCCCTCATCTGGAAATACTCAACCTTGGGAATTAATTATCATAAAAAATCAGGAAACGAAAGAAAAAATAGCCAAGATCCACGCGCGAGCGATGAGCGGTTCGGAAAAAATAGAAAAACTGCCCGACAGGTATTTAGATCCTCCAATCTTAATAGCTGTCTGTATCGATACCAGAATAAAGGAAAACTATCCGGATATTTTTTCTAGAAAATATTTAATAAACGCCAGCACAGGGACACTACTTCAAAACATGTGGCTGGCCGTGACCAGTTTAGGCCTAGGAGTGGGTATGGGGACTCAACCACTCTCAGCTCAAGAAGAACTTAAAGAATTATTAGGAGTTCCTGAACACCTATGGATTCCAGAAATAATTCAAATTGGTTATCCAGCAACGGATAGGATAGAAACCGATAGAAGAGACTTACAAGAATTTACTCATAGAGAAAAACTAGAAAAATCAAAACTGAGAGAGCAAGATTGAAAGATTTAGAATATTTTTCGTCCCTATCCATAATCTTCATCTTCAAAGTTTATTTTTCTATCGCGGAGGGTTCTCTGAGCTAAAAGAACGGAAGACTTTACCTAAAAGACAGCCTAATTCTATCCACCTGAGTACCATAGATACAATTATTCTGACAAGGGATTAATTGAAAGATGTGGAGCGGATCAAGAATTGAAACAAAAGGAGCTTATAGAAAAAAGAGGTTGGGACTGTTTAATTATTCTCGATGCATGTAGATATGATTACTTTAAACAGCTTTATAACAAGTATTTGGAAGGAGATGTTCAAGAAGTTGTATCTGAGGGGTCTTGTACTGTTGAGTGGCTAAAGAATTCTTTTCAGGAGAAAAGATATGACGACGTAGTTTACGTTTCAGCAAATCCTGTAATCAATTCGAAAAAGAAAAAGAGAAAGAACTTGTGGGCTGAATTCGAAGGGGATAAAGTCTTCTATAAAGTAATAGATGTTTGGGATGAGTACTGGAACGAAGAGATCTCATCGGTGTGGCCCAAGCATGTCAGTAAAGTGAGTAGACTAGTAAGAGCAAAATATCCGAGTAAGCGAATAATATCGCATTTTATTCAACCACATTATCCATACCTCCACGACTCTGATGGAGGGTCTTCTCCCCCTACCGAAAATGAAAAAAATACAAAAACTAATTCGAGGGAACGAGAAATCGTATACAATATATACAATATATTAAAGCTTATTCTGGGACGTATTTTCGATCCTATTTTCCTATATAAACTAGGTAGGAATCTTAAGATTAAGTCGCCGAAAATCTTAGAGCAAATAGCTCTAACTAACGGAAAAAATTCATTGCGTCGAGCTTATAAAAACAATCTTGAAATTGTTCTTCAAGAAGCTACCAATCTCGTAAATTCCCTTCCGGGACAGGTCGCCATGACATCAGACCATGGTGAATTTCTGGGAGAAAGTCAGATTTTTGGCCATTTTCCAGGATCAAATCATAAAATCCTTAGAAAAGTCCCTTGGTTAGAAGTGACATCCTCACCTACCAAATCTGGCGATTTGGAAGGTGCTTCCGACCGTTT
>CAYNPN010000025.1:0-28239 GCA_964399085.1 Hadarchaeota archaeon (SeqCode)
AACACCCCTGTTCACTTTGGCGTAAAACCGTTTTTAAAGGGGAAATATCCGTAAAACGAAGACATAAAGAACCTACCGATCGATTTTTCGTTTAAAAAGGGGCCCAAGAACGGATTTGAGTTAACACCCCTGTTGGAAGAAAGAACAAGTACCTTAAAAACCAAGGTCATCAAAATTTCGAAAGAAATCAAGTTTCGGATAAACCATGATTGTAGAGGTAATATTACCAATTTTCGCACTTCTGGTGGCGGGCTTTCTCGCTGAAAGTTTGGGAATACTTCCCCCGTCCTTAGTGAATATTCTAAATAAAGGTGCGTTTTACGTAGCCCTTCCGGCTTTGGTCTTTCATTCCGTTTACTCTCGCTCTTTGGGTGAAATCTATTCTCCGGTGATACTTCTTGTTTTTTGCTCGATTATCTTCTTAGTTCTCGTCGTTTCATTTCTCGTATTTAGGGAGATGGATGGTAGGGAGAGGTGGAGCACTTTGTTGGTTCAGACCTATCACGGCAACCTCGGATATATGGGCCTACCGATCGTCACCTTCGCTTTCGGAGAGATGGCCGGAGCCAAGGCTAGTTTTCTGCTCGGCTTCGTCTCCCCGGTGCAGATTTCCCTCACAGTAATTCTTCTAGTCTACCTAAACCAAACGGAGGCCGACATTCGAGAGCAGCTGAAACAGATTCTGATTAATCCGGTCCTTATATTGCTTTTTACGGGGATCCTCTTTTCCTACTTCGGTCTTTCGCTCCCCACCCTCCCCGATAGGATCATATCGTATATCGGCGAGGCTGCACTCCCCATGGCCCTCCTCGGCGTCGGTGCGAAAATTAGGATAGGGGGATATCGAGATGATTTGAGAGCTATTTCCTCGGTCACAGTCATGAAACTGGTCGTCATGCCTCTGCTGGGTTTGATTTTCCTCAACCTCCTGGGGGTCGATTTGCTCAGTCTGAGGGCGGGGATACTCATGCTCGCCATGCCTACGGCGATTTCTACCTTTATTTATACCAGCGAGTTAGGTGGAGACCCGAAACTAGCCTCCCTCAATATTTCCTTTAGTACACTCACCTCCCTGTTCACGATTTCCGTATTCCTGATAATACTTTCTTGACAGGAAAGTTGGGCGTGGGCATTAGGAAAAGACCTTTTTAGCTGGCCGAGAATCTCATACCAACCGGGAGATAAGCATGGGAGATCTTTTTGGGACCTTCGGAATCAGAGGAATTGCGAACGAGGAAGTTTCACCGTCCCTGGCCAAGGACCTAGGTTTGGCCTTGGCGACCTATCTCGATGGTGAGGGGAAAGTGGGTGTAGGATATGATCCCAGGACATCCAGCATCATGTTGGAGCACGCTTTAATTAGTGGGATAACCTCCGGAGGATGCGACGTCCTTCGATTCGGCATGGTTCCTACTCCTGCCCTCTCATACGGGACCAGACATCTCTCTTGCGACGCCGGCATCATGATTACAGCATCTCACAACCCCCCCGAATACAACGGGGTAAAATTCTGGGACGATAAAGGGGCCGGATTTGTCCGCGAAAAGGAGGAGGAAATCGAAAGGCTGGTGGAGGAAGGAGGGGAGAAGGCCGAGTGGAACGAGATCGGTGAGGTCGATGAAATTAATGTCATTTCCAAGTATCGCAATGATATCGTCGAGCGGTCCCCGAGCTTTGAAGAAGGACCTAGGGTCGTAATCGACTGCGCGAATGGAGCCGGAAGCGTGTTGTCTCCACAGATTCTAAACGATATAGGTTGTGATGTCGTCTCCCTGAACTCCTACCCCGACGGCAGATTTCCCGCCCGCCTTCCGGAGCCTACGGATGAACACATAACCGATCTGAAGAAAGCGGTTACTTCCCTGGACGCGGATTTGGGAATTGCCCACGACGGTGATGCCGACAGGACGATTATCGTAGATGAGAATGGAGAGATTTTGAGCGGGGACAGAGTCTTCGCTTTCGCCGCCATGAACTACTTGCGGGAGATAAACCATCCGAGAATAATAACGACGGTCGCGACTAGCATGGTGCTTGACGATGTTGCTGAGGATATGGGAGGAGAGGTAGTTCGAACTAGGGTGGGAGAACCCGAGCTGATTCGAGAATACAGGGAAAATGGCGGAGATCTTGCAGGGGAGGAAAACGGAGGCGTTATTTTTCCCGATTGGGCCTTCTGCAGGGATGGAATGATGACCGCCGTTCATTTCATTGAGCAGATGGTGCGGAGTGGCAAGACGGTTTCCGAGATGGATGAAGAACTTCCCAAATATAGGCAATTTAAAAAGAGCACCGAATGTCCGGATGAACTAAAACCAAAGGTCCTCGAAGATTTGACCCAGAAGTTCAAGGATCAAGATCCCGATACGACGGATGGAATTCGTATCGTCCTGGATGACGGCTGGTTCATTCTGAGGCCCTCCGGAACCGAACCGGTATTTAGATGTTTCTCGGAGGCAAAAAGCCGCGACAAGGCCGAAGATTTAGCCGATAGGGGCATGAAAGCTCTGAAGGAGAGCATTGATTCCGTTAAATGAGGAATAAATCAAATTTCCTCTTCCGATATCACTTCGATTCCATTGTCTTTCAGCAGGGCAGCCGTCACCCCTGAACCTTCTGTTTTTTCTCGAAAATTTTTTGGAATAACATTTTTTCCACAGGAGGGACTCCCACTTTTCAGTATAGCCTTTTCCACATCGAAGATTTTGGCCAGTTTGAGGGCTTCCTCTGCCCCCTTTTTAAATTCTTGAGTAACATCCTTTCCACCTTCCATGATTACTTCGGCTCCTCCCTCTAGCACCTTTTTACCCCCATCAGAAATCACTGAGGGGTTACGAGGTGTGGGTAATCCTCCCAGCTGTTCCGGGCACACCGGTATCACGCCCAGGTCTTTTTCCTTTATGTAGTCTAGTACATCCTGGTTTCGGGAGTTTTCCCCGTCGTAACGGCAGTCCACGCCCAATAGGCAAGCGCTTACTAAAATCATGAAGAGATCACAAACCCTGTTTACATGATACGATATTCTGCCGATATTAATTTCTAACCCGTCTCGGCTGGGAGCCCCCCTTCATCTCATCAATCGGTTTTTGGCCGGATTTACATTTGCTTGAGGGAAAGCAAGTTTTCCGAGAAGTCTTTGCCCGTATCGGTGAGTGAATAGGACTTCTCCAACCGATTGTTTTCGCTTTCTCCTATCCTCTCTCTCACTAGCTTCTCTTCTTTCAGCTCATCGAGCCTTCTCTGGATGGTCCCGTTGCTGACTCCGGATTTCTTCGATAGCCTGGAAACGTTCAACCTCCCCTCCTTACAAAGTGTAACTAGGATGTTCACCGCTCCCTTCCTCTGAATGAGTTCCAGCGAATTTTGCAACTTCATCAAGTAGAAAGTAGGAGCCCACACTTTTAGGAATTTTCCTACCCTTTAGATAAATTCGAAACGTTTATAAATTTGAAGGTGTACAAATAGGGACTGAGTAGGGGAGACTAGCCCCCTGAACATCCCTCTTGATTTAATAGGAGGTTGTGAAGATGGCTGAGGCAAAAAGTAGGGACAAGTCCCAATCTGTCGGAAAAGAAGAGCTCGAGCGAGCCTGTCCCAACTGTAAGGATGCTTCACTTGTTAGAGATTACCAGCGCAATATCGTTATTTGTGATAATTGTGGAAGGATAGTGGAGGAAGGTATAAAGGACAGGGGCCCCGAATGGAGATCCTTCGATCAAGAGCAAAAGGAGGAAAGGAGCCGTGCGGGTCCTCCCTCTACCGAAACTATTCATGATAGGGGTCTATCCACTCAGATTGACAGGAAGAATAAGGACGTCCACGGAAAGAGTCTTTCTCCCGAGCGGCGTTCCCGAATGTACAGATTGAGGAAATGGCATAAGAGGGTAAAGGTTTCCGGCGCAAAGGACCGGAATTTGGCCACGGCCCTCACCGATTTGGACAGGATGTCTTCTCAACTAGGACTGCCCAAGAGCGTTCAGGAAGATGCCTCGAAAATCTATCGAAGGGCTGTGAATGAGGATCTAATTCGGGGGAGGTCGATAGAGGGTGTCGCTTCGGCCGTGTTATATGCGGCCTGCAGGATGAATCAGGTTCCTAGGACCCTGGACGAGATAACGGAGGTAAGCAGAGTCGATAAAAATGAAATTTCGAGGAGCTACCGCTTCCTCATGAGGGAGCTAGACATTCGACTTTCACCCATAGACCCCGCTCGCTTCGTGGCAAGGTTCGGGAGCGACTTGGATATTTCCGGCGAAGTCCGGGCCAAGGCAATTGAGATCATACGGGAGGCCCAGGAGAAAAAACTTACTTCGGGGAAAAGCCCCAAGGGCACGGCTGCAGCCGCCATCTACGTGGCCAGCCTTCTCTGCGGGGAGAGGAGATCGCAGAAGGATGTGGCTGAAGTGGCCGATGTAACTGAAGTCACGATTAGGAATAGGTACAAGGAGATAACTGAGGAGCTGGACATCGACATAGAGGTCTGACGTATTTTTCGGGTTAGGTCAGCCGTTCCCCACGACTCTACAGAACCGACAGACGTTTGTAGCAGTGGCATAACCGCAGTTCTCGCAATTTCTGAGGTTATCCTCTTGGCCCGTCTCCATCATTTCCTCTATTCTCATGAAGGACTTTGCGAAGTTTCTCATAATCCGGGGTCTCTTGGAATCAAGCTCGTGCAGCCAATCCTTTAATTCGTGGGTTGGAGTGTCTTTGGAAAGCGGACATCCCTCGGAGTAGAATGGTATATCGTAGGTCTCCGTGTAGACTCGGCACTCCTCGTCCTTGAGGTAAAACAGAGGTTTTGCCCTGGCGACCATTCTGTAGTCCTCCTTCTCCTCCAGGATGGGCTCCATGCCGCGGAAAGGTGTGAGGTAGACATTTGCCAGATTATTAAATGTGGAGGAGACTTCGTCGCTCAGGTTATGTCCGGTGGCGACGTAGTCGAAATTGTTTTCATAGGAAAATTTGTTCATTAAATATCTTTTTACCATTCCACATATTCCACAGGCTTTTCCACCTTCCCTCTCGTTTAGTTCCGGTATCGTGGTTCCGTACTCTTTTTCCAGGTCGAGAACGTTGAGATCCAACCCCAACTCGTCGCAGATTTTTTTGCAATGCTCCAGAGATTCTTTGGAGTATTCGCCGATGCCCAGATTTATGTGGAGCGGCTCCACCTCTACTTCGTCGAAGTGGGTCAGGGCTTCGACACAGGCGGACGAATCCTTTCCACCGGACAGGGCGACACACACTCTGCCCCCCATCTCGTATTTGTCTATGACTTTTGCCACTTGGCCGAGGAAATACCTCTTGAAGTGATCGGGACAGTACTCCTTATCCTTCCAGTCAACCCTGAAAATCGCATCCTTTTGGCAATTCGAACACTGCAAGATTAACCCTACATTGAAACACTAACCACTGAAAGGTGATAATTTTTAACTACTGTGTTTTCATAGCAGGAGGCTGGTGCCCGAAGACGGCTGATATTCCCCCACGATATTGACCTCATATCCGCAGTTTGGGCAGGTGTGGTTTTCTTTGAGCTTGTAATCGGAGATCGAAAATCCGTGTCGCTCGATCACCAATTCGCCACAATTCGGACAGTAGGTATTGTCGGCCTCGTGTCCAGGGACGTTCCCGACGTAGATGTGTTCCAGACCCTCTTCCTCCGCTATATCCCAGGCCTCCTCCAGCTTGCTGATAGGCGTAGATTGTTTGTCCATCATCCTGTGCATGGGCCGGAAACGGCTGAAGTGGACCGGGACTTCGGGACCCAGATTCTCCACGACCCACCTACACAAATCCCGAATTTGGTCGGGGTCGTCGTTCTCTCCCGGGATAATGAGATTCGTAATCTCCAGGTGGATTCCCTCTTCGGCCGCCCACTTACATGTCTCCAGAACGGGATCGACGCTTGCTGCACCACAGATTGTCTTATAGAACTCGTCGTCGAAACCCTTGAGATCGACGTTCATGCCGTCTAGATGCGGACCCAACTCCTTCCAAGGTTCCAGATTCATATAGCCGTTCGTGACGAAGACGTTGTACAGGCCTTCCTTCTCTGCAAGTCTGGCGGTGTCGAGCGCGTATTCGAACCATATCACGGGTTCCCCGTAGGTGTAGGCTATCCCTTGGCAGTTTGTTTTCTTCGTCCTTTCGATGGCCTCCTCCGGCTCGATCCGATCTGTCGACACCTCTTCGACGTTCGATTGGGAGAGGGTCCAGTTTTGGCAGTGTTTGCATTCAAAATTACATCCGGCGGTGCTCATAGAAAATACACGGGTACCCGGATTGAAGTGATAGAGGGGTTTTTTCTCGATTGGGTCCGGAGTCGCCGAGGTTGCTTCGCCGTATACCATGCTGTATAATTTACCATCGATGTTCTTTCTCCCCCCACAAAATCCTACTGAGCCCGGGGAAATATTGCACTCTCTCGGACATAAAATGCATTTTACATCATCTCCGGAGCCTTCTTCCCAGTATTTTGCTAATTTCTTCATTCCGACACCTTTGATCTCAATAAAAAAATTGTGTCTCGGATTGCTTTAACCTTTTTACTTCTACGTAAGAGGTGAATCTTAAGTAGCTTAAGATTTATTAAGCTGTTTAATAATTTTTCACAAGGGTAAAAATGGACGATGAGACGACCCAGATTCCAGTCAAGAAGGAAACTAGGCAAAAATTAAGGAACATTTGTAGAAAGGGTGAAACTTACGACGAACTCATAAATAAGCTAATTAGAACGAGGGAAAAATTCAAGGATACCCGAGGGTTCAGGAATTGGTTTGAGAAGAGTCATGAGCTATTGGGCTTCCAGGATTTAGAAGTTGATCCGGAGGGAGGCCCGACCGATTATGTTGCTTTCAGGGATGGCGAGGAATTAAAAGTAAGCCTGGAGACTCTGTCGAGCGATTTTGTTAAGCGCGGAGATGATCCCTCCCGAGTCGATTTGCTAATTTGTCTGTTTGAGGACCAAGAACTCCCGGTTGAGACCCTCGAGATTACAGATTTCGATTTCGGAAGTAACCTGCCCTCCGTGTCTTCGGCCGAGAAGGGATATAGAGAGGCGTTACTCCTCCTGGAACTCGCACGTGGCGAGGCGAATAGCGAAACCTTCGAAGCATCTCCGGAAGAGCTTGCCGAGATGGTGGACGAAGACCCGCAAAAGATCTCAACCTGGTTGGACGATCTTGTTGAAAATGACCTCGTTTATGAGGATTCTGAGACAAACACCTATAGCATAACTTACGAGGGAAATGATTTTCTGAGATCGATCTGGCTTGATTTTGAGAAGGTCTTTGGCGATTTCTCCGAGAAGCTAAAACTGGAAGGCGAGCTGGTGTCCGGATTTGGTGAGGGAGAGTATTACGTGACGAAGGAAGGCTATCGTAATCAGTTTATAGAGAAGCTGGGCTTCGATCCCTATCCGGGGACGCTGGATCTAAAGCTCGACGAAAAATCCCTCAGGGCCAAGGAATGGCTCGAGATCGAGGACGGCATATTGATAGAGGGATTTTCCACCGAGGAAAGGAGCTTTGGAAAGGTGAAGTGCTTCGAGGCTCGGATTGGAGAGGACGAGGCGGCCATTGTCCTACCCTATCGGACTCATCACGAGGCGGATATCCTCGAGATCATTTCACCCGTAAAAATTAAGGACAAATATGACCTTGAGAATGGAGATGAATTAGAAGTGGAGGTGGAAACATGAGCATAGAGGATGCAGTCAGAGAGTTCGAAAAGGGAAATTTCGTCCTTGTCCACGATTCGTCGGACAGGGAAAACGAGACCGACATGATTATCGCGGCGGAAAAGGTAGAACCCGGCCACGTAGCGCGGATGCGTCAAGATGGCGGCGGGCTCATATGTGTGGCCATTCATCCGGAGGCCGCGGATAGCCTCAGCATCCCGTACATCTCGGACATTTATGAATCGGCCTCGTCCAAGCACGAGATTCTTGACAAGGCCCGAGCGGACGATATACCCTACGGCGAAAGATCGTCCTTTTCCATAACCGTGAATCATCGAAACACCTTTACCGGGATTACCGATGAGGATCGCGCTCTCACGATAAGCGAGCTCGGGAAAATGAGCACCCGGGCGTTCAACGGAGCCTCAGCCGAGGAATTCGGCGAGAATTTCCGTACTCCCGGCCACGTCCCGATCCTACGTGCGGCCGAGGGCTTACTCGAGAACAGGCAGGGTCACACGGAATACTCCATAGCTCTGGCAGAGATGGCCGACGTTTCGCCGGCCGCGGTGGTCTGTGAAATGATGGACTCCGAGACCAAGAAGGCTATGAGTCTCGATAAGGTCAAGCGATACGCCGAGAGAAAAGACCTGATTCACCTCGGCGGCAATGAAATCCGTGAAGCCTACGAGGAATGGAAGAACTCTCGGGAGGGTCGAGAATGGCGCGTGTCGGGCTAGTCGATACTACCTTCGCACGCCACGACATGGCGAGCGACGCCAAGGACGAACTGGAGCAGCTCTGCAGTGTCGGATTCAAGCAAAAAACCGTCCCCGGCATAAAGGACCTCCCCCTCACGGTCAAGAACATGCTAGAGGGACAATGCGAGATCGTGATGGCATTCGGCATGCCCGGACCGGAACCCATCGACAAGCAGTGCGCCGATCAGGCCTCCAACGGGATTATCCGGGCCCAGCTCATGACCGGAAAGCGCGCGATCGAGGTCTTCGTCCACGAGGACGAGGCCGAGGACGACAAGGAGCTGGCGGAACTCGCCGAGGAGAGAGCTCGTGAGCACGCTCGAAATGTTTACAGATTACTCTTCAAACCTGAAGAACTGAAGAAGATGGCCGGCACCGGCAAACGAGAAGGAGGACCGGACGCCGGGCCTCTGAGGAGGTGAGAACTTGGTAAGAATAGGCATTTGTGCAGCTGAATTTCACTGGGACATCGTCGGGCAGATGGTAGAATTCGCCAAGAGGCACGCGGAGTTCCTAGATGCGGAAGTCGCGGAGGAGATAATCGTTCCGGGGAGCTTCGAGCTTCCTTTCGCCGCAAAGAAGTTGGTCCAGAGAGATGACATAGATGCGGTCGTCGCTCTGGGAGCCGTGATAGAGGGCGATACGGGACACCACGAGACGGTGATGCAGCAGGCCTCCCGGAAGATTATGGATCTTTCCTTAGAATCGGATAAACCCGTCAGTCTCGGAGTATCCGGCCCCGGAGAGACTCGCATGGAGGCCGAGGAGAGGATTGACGAGTACGCTAGGAGAGCGGTCGAGGCAGCCGTCAAGACGGAAAAGAGAGTCGAATAGTGTGTAAAATGAAGGTCGGAGTAATCGCGCTGGGTTCTCACGAGGAGGCTCATGGATCTGCCCTTCCGCCCGACACCGACGCGAAGATTGCCGAATATATAGCCAGAGAAGTGGCTGAAAAGACTGATTCTGAGTTCCTGGGAGTTATGGATTCCGCCTATGAATTCCCCGAAATAGATACTGGGAATCACCAACTCATGGAAGAAGTAGTCGGAGAGATGAGAGAGAGGGCCGAGGATGCTAAGTCCGAGGGTTTCGACGGAGTTGTTATAGTGAACGCCCACGGAGGAAATCAGGATCTGGAGGATTTTTTGGAAGAAGTAGAGAAGGAAACCGGACTGAAAATCCTGATGGATTCGACGATATGTCAGATAGAGGGACCTCACGCCGGATCGGGAGAACTGAGCTTAGGGTCGGTAATCGGGATAACCGATGAATCTAAGCTCGACGAACACGAAAACTTGGAGAAAAATCCGGAGATAGGTTTCGTCGGGTTTGAGGAAGCTCGGGATAAGTACGAGTGGGCTGAGAGACATGCTCGGGAAGTCATTGAGGACGGTATCGAGGTCGACGAGGAACTAGGGAAAAATTTGCTCGAATACGCCATAGAAAGCGCTGTCAGGACGGTTCGCAAAATAGACCAGTAAGGTTTCCCCGCGGTCGGATTCTATTCTTTTTCTGAAAACTTCAGGTGGTCAAACTTTTCCCCTATTTCCACGAACGCCCAGGCCCATATCAGCGATTCGAAGCTCTTCACTAGGTTCCCTTCCTCGTGGAAGTGCTCCGAATCTTCGCGATAGGCTTCGGCGTTCTCCAGAATTTCCTTCCCCGCTCCGTCCGACGGTTTGACGTTCGGCAGCTTCTCGTCGAGCCTTCCGGTCCACTTTTCTATTTCCTTCTCCAGCTCTTCATTTGACATTTCTTTCCACCACTTCTTCCGGAGCGTCCGCGATTTTTTTCAGGGCTTCGGCCTCAAGGAAGTGCAGTTTTCCTGGAACTATCAGGACGTGCGGAGGCGACCCGAAATCGATATCCCTTAGATTTCCGGCCACACCCGCTTTAACCAAGCAGTTATCCGATCCGGCCCTGGCGACCACTACCACGAGAGTATCTTCCTTGAACACACCCCTGTCTAAGATCCTCTCCAGGTCCAGCAGGTAGCCGATTGCCGTATCCGCCCTCAGGTATCTCTCCTCCTCAGACTTGATGTCCAGCAGGAATAGCGTGTGGAGGTCGAGTTCCTGGTTTTTTTCGAGGACATCGTATGGAGTTTGGGATGGTTTGTCCGGCAGAGGCAGGGTCGCCGATTTTCCGAATTTATAGCTTTGGAGCCCCGCCTGTCCGACCCCAGCCGTCTCTATGGATGCCCCGTGGATCATCCTGGTCTCGATTCCGATGGATTCTGCCCTCAACCGGAGGTCGACATGAGTTGTGGCTATCATGGGGTCTCCCGGGACAAGGAAGGCAGCCTTTCCCTCCTTCGCCGATTTCAGGATTTCGTCCGGGTTTTGCTCCACGTCGTCCCTCTTCAGGGCTTTAATGGGTTTACCAATTTCTTCCTCGAGTTCCTCGATGTCGAGTTCCGGGATCAAGCTTGTGTAGAGTTCGATGAAGACCCCGTCCGCGTCTCGGGCTTCTTCGAGACCCTTGAGTGAGATTCCTTTTCTGTTCAAACCCAATCCGATAAAAACAAGCATATTTTTTTTCCTCATTCTTTCATTATTTGGAGGCTCAAGAGATATATAAGTTGAAACCACAATTCCCTCTTTGATGGCAGGCCCGAGGGCCCGTAAGTAGGTAGCACCTACCGGGAAGCTCAATCTGGGAGAGCGATCGGCTCTTAAACTCCCGGAGAAACCGATCGGTTGTGGGTTCAAATCCCACCGGGCCCGCCATCCACTACTAATTTTTCGAAATAGAAAGAATTGACCCTTATAAGTAATTTCTTCATCAATATTTGGATAAAGTGTCTATTTTTCGCTTGATAGTAGTTTTAGAAAGGATTAAATAAAATTTAAGGCAATTAATAATAGAGAGGAGTCTAGGAAAAAATGAATGCAAATTCTAGGGAGAGTTTAGATATAATGGAGGACATCCTCAATGTAACAATGGCCGGGGCGAGAAAAACTGCTATCATTTATAAGGCGAATTTAAATCATTCTCGAGCTTCCAAATATTTGAAGGAGTTGCTCGATAAAGAGCTTCTCGAAGTCGACGAGGAACCCGTCACGTACAGCACGACCGAGAAAGGGCGTAATTTTCTCAAGAAATATAAGGAAATTAAGGAGATAATTAAGGAGTGAAAAATTCTAAAGATTTCAAAACTAGAAACTTATATCTTTCTGAAGTCCTTTCCTATATTAGTGATTCTTATTTGTTTGTTTTCCTCGGCCTTTACAAATTCTATATCCTCTAAGTGCTTCAGGACTTCCTTTGTCTTTTTTATTGAAAGACCGGTACTTTCCGCCAACTCTTCAATATTGTGAGTTTCTCCGTCCCTTAGAACCCTTAGTATATTTTCAATTACGTCAGAGGCACCAATTTCCCTTTTATCTTCCGAGTATATCATTTTTTATCTAATTATTATTCTTTTAATAGCTATATTAATAGTTGAGGAGCTTGAGTCCGGTCTCTACGTCTGGACGCAGCGTCCAGACCAGTAGTTCAGATTTTAGGGCTGAACAGCAGGTTCTGACCTTTATAAAAGGAATGTAAGCCGAATGAGAGTAGTAGAGGACTAAGGAATGATAAATTTAATTTCATCCATGTTTGAAAAATTTTTACTCAAATTCGCTTCACTTCATGCTTCTATCCCTTTTATAGGGGAGGAGGTCCGCCGAGGAGGGGCGGCATATAAGTTCCCAAGTAAGGAGGTGAATACTTAAAATGAATTCAAAGATTCTAGGAAGCGTACTAGCGATGGGTGTTGCTGTCATGATGATGGGAGCGGGAGCTCTCGCCGTCTTTAGCGACACCGAAAGGTCAGATGGAAACACGTTCACAGCCGGTTCTCTTGACCTCAAGATCGACCTTGTCAGCTCGACTCACATGAAAGCTGATGAAACCGTATTGGAAGGACCACTTCACTTTGGAGAGAAGAATCTCGAGCCAGACGATCTGTTCTTTAACTGGACGGACGTCAAGCCCGGAGACAAGGGAGAAGCCACGATCAGCGTTCATGTGGAGAACAACGCAGCATGGCTCTGGATCGGAGTAGACAACCTAGTTGACTACGAGATGGGTCAGACAGAACCCGAAGCGGACGAAGATGAAAGCGCTGGAGAAATGGATGGTGAACTTTCAGACCACATCATGGTTACGATTTGGAAAGACAACGGTGCAGGAGATCATGAAGGTAACAATATACTCGACTCAGATGAATCACCATGTGTAGACGGTGTTTCACTCAGCCAAATGCAGTCTTGCTTTGATCTAGGAAAGATCGAGGACTGCGAGACCTACTACTACGGAGTTAGTTGGGAGGTTCCCCTAAGCGTAGGGAACGAGATCCAGACCGATATGGTTGAATTCGATGTGGTTTTCTACGCAGAGCAATACCGAAACAACTCTGAACCGGAACCACCCGGATGGTGCCAAGAACAGTACCAATAATCGGCGATAGTTCACGAAACAGGTGATTAACATGATGAAAAGAGGAATTTTTTCAGTAATGGCGATAAGCCTCGTCGCGATGTTGGCGGGAGCAGGTTCTCTCGCCTACTTCAGCGACACCGAAATTTCCAAGAACAACACACTACAAGCCGGTAGATTTGATCTTCTTGTTGGTGTTAACTCCGAGGCGTCGTACACTGATAGAGTGATTTCGTGGCCCGAACAAAGCATAGAACCGGACAACTTAATCTTCAACTGGAACGATGTAAAGCCAGGAGACTACGGAGAAGCCACCATCAGCTTACATATCGACAACAATGATGCTTGGTTAGAGATGAAAATCGGCAATTACCTTAATGAGGAAATGGGCATGAACGAGCCCGAAGAGTTAGCCGATGAGACTCCATTTGATGGAGACCTCGCACAAAACCTGCATCTGAAGATATGGGAAGATATGGGCGGAGAGCCTGGCAACAATGAATACGACGATGGTGAGAAGGTATTTTTCGAAGACACTGCAGATACACTCCCAGAGCGAATCGTCCTCGGAAATATACCAGGATGTGAAAGCTACTATATAGGTTTCTCGTGGATGGTTCCATTTGATGTAGGAAACGAGATTCAGACCGATATGGTGCAATTCGACGTGATATTCAGTGCTGAACAATACAGGAACCAATCGAGCCCAGGAATGAACCCGTATAAAGAACCGGAGTTCAACATACTACTTGTCGACAGCCCGATGTCAGGGAACCCAGGTGACTCGGATCTTTATTTGGTCAACCTTGACCACGGGAACATGGAGGCAGAAATGGACTACGTCGATAACCTTGGAGAAAATTTCACAAATGTAGACGCTCTTGCGTCTTCTATAGATGGAGAGTTGATTTACGCGGTCGATAAGACGTCAAAGCACCTCGGTATATACCATTGGTCGTCAGACGTTTTTGAGGACAAAGGCGAACTGGGTAATTATCCAGGTGGAGAAGTTCTGCTGGCTACGTCGCCGGACGATGTTGTTTACCTTGCGTCCGAAGCAAATGACAGTCTATATACCATTAATGTTGCAACTGTAGTGGCCGAATATGTCGGTGACACCGGAATAGACCTGACAGGTTCTGACATAGCTTTCAATGCCGATGGCCGACTATACGTCTGGACGAACGCGGATGGGTCCCAACCAGCGGGTCTATACGAGTTGGACCCAATTACTGCGGCTGCGACCTTAATCGGCGCCAGACCGGAAACATTAGGATTCTCAGTAACCGGAATGGCTCTCGATCAAGCAGGATTTGGAGACATATTGATATCCGAAGCACAAAACGATGAGATCCACATACTCTATCCTGATGGTTCACTAGGCGGATCTTACACCATGGTTGGAGACTTAACGGATCACATCTCTGGAGATATGTCAGTGCGCGTCCTAATCGACCCGTAGAAAGAGTCACACAGAAACACAGCAGAAACACAGAAGATTCAAACCAAATTTCCCGGGAGGGATATACGCCGACATTCCTCCCTTCGCGATCACTCGTGGTGGAGGTGGTGGTTAACCGCCCCGGGGTGCGGGAAAACCCCGAAACAAAATGAGATGAAAAAATGATGAAAACAAGAAGGATATTTGCGACCGTGCTGGTCTTTGGTCTATTCCTGACCATCGCGAACTTTACCGGCACTCTGTCCTACTTCTCCGATGTGGAGGAGAGCGAGGGTAATATTCTGGAAGCGGGAGATCTAGATCTTCAGCTAGGTCTCGAATGGGAGAAAGTCTGCAGGTTTAATATTTGCGATCCCTGCAATCCCTGTGAAGTAGTAGATAGCTGGGAACTGGATGATATCAAAGGTAGGAAGATATTCGACGTCGACGGTCTCTATGAAGGCGTCGGAGGAGTAGCGTTGCTTAAGCTTCATCTGTTCGGGAATCCAGGGTGGGCTAGTATAGAGATGGATTTGACTTCAAATCAGGATGGATTTTGCGGAATCTTATGCAATGGCGGACATTTTGACGGAGACTTAGCGCAAAATACACACATGATTATCTGGGAAGATTACGATGCCGACGGGGAGAGGGAAGTTAACGAGAGAATACTGTTCGATGGGACGATGGGCGATTTTCCAATGGACGAAAATCTGGACGGCGATTACCTTACTGAGGGAATTCAGGCTTTCGAGAACTGCAGGGATTACTATGTGGGAATTGAGTGGAAGGTAGAATGCTCTTCATGTTCCGATAAACTAAAAATTCTCGGGGATAGTCTTACATTTGATATTTTATTCAAAGCCTACCAGAGGAGGAACCAGAATGAGTACTACTCCGAGGACCGCGCTTACTTCGATATTGAGAGTTCGATCGGAAATACGTTCGTTGCGTGGTGGTCTTGTGATGATGAAGACGATTGGGACAAGAGTTCATTGGAGTTTCAAGACAGCTGGCACGACGAGGTCGATGTACTAGTCAAGGCCGAAATCAAAAATGGAAACGATAGTGAAGATATGGCTGGGCCCACAACCTGGGAGCTTTACTACTCCTCTTGGGGAAATCCCAAGCTGTTGGGTAATGTAGTCGACTCCGGAACCGTGCCGGCGCTGGACAGCGGCGAATCAGCGGTGCTGGAATCGGATGCCGTAGGTACCCATGGAGCCGGTAATTACATGTTCAAAGCCTACCAGAGACCAGGGCATCCAGGTTTAGGGGTTCTATGGTCGGAAGAAATTGAAGTCGAGGAAGCCTAAAAATGAGGCTAAATATTTTCAGGAGCGCGGCTGCGCTGGCTATGGTCGGTGTCCTGTTTGCTGCTGGCACTCTAGCATACCTCGGCTTCCCTACCTTCGGATCGGAAAGTGAATTTACCACTCTCGCTCAATCGAACAATTTGAGGATCAGAGACAAAGACGAGGACTGGACCACGGACCCGGAGAATCTTACGGCTTCCCTTTACGTAGTCGGCTGGATGCCCGGAGATACCTACCGAGGCTGGATAAGCCTTAGTAATTGGGGAAGCGATACTCTGAATTCGATAATTATGGAGTGGCGAGCAACCGATTCGGGCGGAATTTTAACCGAGCCCGAGCGAGAAGCCGAAGGAGACTCGTCAGTCGACGACCTCTCGACTCAAATCATTGTCGAAAACGTGCTGTATGGACCTGTCGACAATTTGTACGACATTACAGAGAACATCAAAGATAACCTGGGCGTATCCGAACTCACCGTAAATGTCCTCGATCAGGAAGTCATAGATTTGGAGGAGATGCTGCCCCCGAGCGAGGCCGGTATGGAGGTAAATGAGGTCGAGAACTTGGTTATGGACTTCCTATTCAACCCCGATGCAGGGAACGAATACCAGGGCGACAATTGCGTCGTTGACATCATCTTTTACGCTTCGACTGAAACGCCGAACGATCCTCCGATAGCGGATGCAGGGGGACCTTACTCCGTGAGGGGTGGAAATTCCATCCTCTTAGATGGCACAGGGAGCAGTGACGACGAAGGAGATGAATTTTCTTACAGTTGGAGAATCCTAAACGACCCGACTGGGGGAGCCACCCTATCGGCCGTTGATACGGCCACTCCGGCATTCACCGCACCCACGGTTAGTTCGAGCAAGGACGTAAGGGTTGAGTTGGCAGTGGAGGACGATCGAGAGCGTTCTACCTCAGACACCGCAATCGTGACTGTCCGACCGAAGACACCCCCAACACCACCTTTAGTAAATGAATCTCCTATAGCCGAATTTAGTTACTCGCCATCGGAACCCGAGGTTGGTGAATCGGTTACCTTCGATGCTTTCGGGAGTTCCGATCCGGACGGTAGCATAGTTAGCTATGAATGGGCGTTTGGAGACGGATCCATAGGTTCGGGTATTTCACCGACTCACATTTACACCGAGAACGGTACCTTTGAAGCCACACTCATAGTCACGGATGATGACGGAGCGACTTCCACGGCGAGCGAGAATATAGGCGTAAGTCCCTCTATCTCTCCCGCACCGACCCCCATCGCGGAATTTGAAGTGAGCGACTTGATAGTTGAACCTGGCGAGGTAGCTTCGGATGAAGAAGTTACTATCAGTGTTACGGTGACAAATGTTGGAGAAGTTTCGGGCACGTACACCACACAGCCAACCGTTCTTGGAGGAGATCCGGATCCCCAGGACGTCACACTCAGCCCAGCTGAATCCGAAAACGTTTCATTCGTCGTCTCGAGGAGCGAGCCCGGCGATTACGATGTATCTATCGAGGATCTGTTAGGAAGCTTCAGAGTCATGACTGATGTAGTTCCCACACCCTTCCCGACGATACCAGTGGTATTATTTGCTTTACCCTTCCTGCTATTCGCAATCCTCTTAGGCTACACTAGAAGGGAGAAAGGAGAAGACTGACTTCTCCCACGGCTAAAGCACGTGGGGTTCTCCAGTCGAACACTGTTTAGCATGCAGCTTCACCTTCTACTGCTGGAGTTTCGGGCACAGCCAGTAGTGCCCCCGCCTCGGATAGAGGTCTATTTATGGGCTTACCCAAGGCTCGTTTCCCAATATTGAGAGCACCATTTTTGTCCGCATTATCTTCGAGACCACAGTCTTCGCAAACGAACTTTCTTTGACCGATTCTCCTCGTGTCTTCCGAGCCACACCAGTTGCAGGTTTTTGACGTATCTCGTTCATCAACCTCAACGACTCTTATCCCTTCCCACTCCGCCTTATATTTGATGAAACGCTTCAGTTTGTCAAATGGGAATTTATGGAGTTTATCGTTGAACTTTCTACCCTTATCCTCTTGTTCTCTGATTCCCCCAAATCGCCGACAGCGATTATAGCATCTCTCTCTTTCGCATCTTCGACTATTTTCCTACTTATCTTGTGCAGACGGTCTTCGATCTTTCCCGATTCCTTGTTTCCGATTCTTTTGATTACTTGTTTTCCTTTTCTAACCTTTTTCCTACCGATTCTCTTGCGGAGCATCTTGTAGTGCTCTCTAATTTCTCGGACTTCCTCACCGTAGAACTTCGTCTCTCTGTCCCCTAACGCCACAGACGTTGCTATCCACCGGACACCCATATCTACAGCGATTACATCCGAGAATGAAGAGGGACGGTCGGGACGGATAGGTTCAATTTCAATTTCCTTCTTGATAACAAGATGGACAAACCAATCTCCATCTTACTTGACAAGTTCGGAATCGCCAAAATCACACCCTTCAACATCCTCCCGGTCTTTTCGGGGAATTATTGCCGCGCACCAGATCGATTCACCACGATCCTCTTCAGGGTTATAGACGGGAATTCTGACCCAATAATCAGAAATCTCCGTATCTTGTTCTTCAACTCTCAAAAGGTCGTTCCTAAGTCTAACGGGTTGCTCATTCTTCGGATTTTTTTGCCTCCTAACCTTTTCTGCCTGTTGTTTGGTAGCAGAATACAATTTAGAAGATTCATCATCAACGGCTTTCTGAAAATCCCTATACTCACGTTCCAACAACTCCTGCTTATCGTTTGTCAAATAGTGGAGTTTGACCCTGACAGTCCTCTTCACTTCCATAAAAATTCTACAATTCAACTACCTTCGAACCACTTTAAAAAGAATGACGAGAGGTCAGTGAAAGTATTCGCCATTCATCCCACCGCTGAAGTGAGTGGGCTTTCTGGCGAGGTTCTGTAAATCAGTGGGGAGAAAGAGGGCATAGTCTAGTAAACATTGGAAAGCAGATTACTTAGAAACTAAACGCTGACTCAGAAGAGTATTATTCGCCGTTCAACGAATATTTTCGAAATCTACTCTTAATTATTTAAAACTCTGTTAATCTTTTGCAAGGTTTTGCTTTGGGAAAATTTTCTAAAAAGCCTGTATTTGAGGGCTCATTGACACCGATGGAACAATTTATAAGTGGAGAGACCGAGAAGGGAAGTCTCTTCCTAACCAGCGCAGCGAGTTAGGTGGAGGTAGTTCACCTGTCGAGGCAAGAAGAAATTAAAAGATATATGGATGAAATTAACTTTAATAATCCAAAAAATCGTAATAGATATTCTGAAGCCCGGTAGTGTAGTGGTCAGGAAAGCTGGATTTAGTTTTCCCCATAAAAGCATACGGGGTTTTGGTCCCCGCGACGGCGGTTCGAATCCGCCCCGGGCTACTTCCAATCTTAACGTTCTCAAGTTTTGTTACACCCATAACAAAAAAATTTGAAATCCCACCAACCAAAACTTATAGCTATCGCCGAAGAAAATAGGAGATAGAAAAATGCGCGTGAAAAGAATCCGAATTCCGAAGGAACGAATTGCTCCGGCCATCGGTTCCGATGGAGAAGTGAAGGAGAGAATTGAAGAGGAGGCCGACGTGGAATTGGAATATGACAGCGAGTCCGGAGAGGTCTTAATAAATGGCGGAGAGGAAAGCCCCCTGGGCGTAATGATTGCCAAAAGCGTTATAGAGGCCATAGGCAGGGGTTTCAGCCCCGAAAGAGCTTACGAGCTCTTTGACGAGGAGACCTACCTCGACATAACGGACATAACCCGATATTCCGGAGATTCCAAGAAGGCCAAAACCAGACTGAAGGGAAGGGTGATCGGCAGGAACGGGAAGACCCGGAATTTGATAGAGGAGTACACAGGAACCTCCCTCTCCATCTACGGAAAGACCGTGGCCTGCATCGGCCCCCCCGAAAAGGTCAAAATAGTCCGGGAGGCCGTGGAGATGCTACTGGATGGAGCCCCTCATTCTGCCGTCTATAATTTCTTGGAAAGCAAGAAGAGGGAGCAGGAAGAGCCCCTTAGCCTCTGGAAATGATGAATACTTTCACCGTCCTCCCTAAAATCCTTTTAAGATTTTTAGGCCAAGTTAGAAGGCGGTACAGGAGAACCAAAAATGGTGGGTTGTCTTAAAAATTTTGAAGAACATTATCATAGGGAAGTGTTAAGTTGGTCTTAGCAAAGGAGATTTTCAAGGAATTTAAGGAGCATAGCGTCAGCGAGTTTTTCAGAAAGAACGCGGCGATGCTGGGATACACTGGAAAAATTCGCTCCCTTACCACTGTCGTCCACGAGGGCGTCACCAACGCAATCGACGCTGCCGAGGACGCCGGAATTTTACCTTCGGTTTTCGTGGCCATCAAATCACCCAGCGAAGATAACAACCACTACAAGATTGTGATAGAGGATAATGCCTCGGGAATCCCGGACGATTTCGTCCCCAGAGTTTTCGGAAGAATGCTGGCCGGGACGAAGTTACATCGGAATGTCCAGAATCGAGGACAGCAGGGAATTGGAATCTCGGGCGGCGTGATGTTCGCGCAGGCCACCAGCGGCCAGCCCACGAAGGTGATCTCCTCGACCGAGAACGGCGACAATATATCCTACAACGAGGTCATGGTCGATGTGAACAAAAACGAGGGCGAAATAGTCGAACATAAGGAGATGGACGGAGATTGGCGCGGAACGAGAATAGAGTTCGAGGTAAAAGACGTCCTTTATCAGAGGTCCCGTTATGGCCCCTACAATTATCTCCGCATGACTGCAATTGCGAATCCTCATGTTAAAATCACTTTTGAGGAACCGGACGGTTGCTTGACGGTCTTCGAACGTGCCTCGGAGGAGGTACCCGAGAGACCCGAACCCATTCCCCCTCATCCTGCGGGGATGCGAGCGGATGGCCTTCTTGACCTTTCGAAGAACACACGAAGCCAGAGTATAGGAACCTTTTTAGTCAACGATCTATCCCGATTCTCCAGAAATAAGCTGAAGGATCTGGAGGAAAAGGTCGATATAGATTTTGATAAAGATCCTTCCACCCTCGACTGGGATGCCGCCGAGAAAATAGTTTCTGCTTTCCGTGATATGGATTTCATGGCTCCTCCCACCAAAGGCCTGAGTCCAATCGGAGAGGAAAAGATAGAGAGCGGATTAAATCAGATTCTGAATCCGGACTTTGCATGTGCAGTTACCCGTTCTCCGGAGGTCTACCGGGGCGGAATACCATTTATAGTCGAGACCGGCCTCGCCTACGGAGGAAATGCCGGGGACGATTCGGGTTCCGGCGACAAGGGGCTCGAGATCATCCGCTTTGCTAACAGGGCCCCCCTCATCTTCAATCAAGGAGGGTGTGCACTTACAAATGCCGCTCAGGATGTAGACTGGAAGCGATACGAGGTGGATCCCGATAGCGCTCCCGTAACTTTATTCATCAATATTGTCTCCTCACATGTTCCATACACTTCCGCCGGCAAGCAGTCGGTAGCCGAGGAGCCGGAAGTATATGAGGAGGTCAGGCAGGCCGTGATGGGATCGGCCAGGAAACTCCGACGCTTCCTGCGTAAGAAGATAAAGAAGAGAGAACGCCGGCAGAGAGCAAACCTATTTGAGGAATATCTACCCATTATAGCTCAGAAGGCCGCTACCCTGGTGGGCACGGATGAACCACCTGAGGTGGAACCTCTTGTTGAAGATATAGCGGGGATAGAAGATGGCGGAGAAGAGTGAAAATCCAAGGTTGGAAGCAAAAAAGGTATTGCAACAGTTCGGTTCGGACATATTAGAAAACATTCAAAATACCGAACCGCCGAGAATGACAATTCCCTCCCGAAGCACCTCCAATATTGTTTATGACGAGGATAAACGGTTCTATACTCTTGCGGGAAAGGAGTCCACACGTACTGCGGCGAACATGAGACAGGTAAAGAAGTTTGCACAGACGATGTGTGCGGCCGATTTCTGCAAGGATTTGATTGACTCCGATAAGACCGCAACACTCCGAGAGATGTACTACACCTCCGAGGGCTGGCCGACTGGTGGTTTCAATTCCCAGGACAGATCCGACAGAGTCGTCGAAGATATCGAGTCAGCCTTTGAGCTGAAGCGGGAGGATCTCGGACTTCTCCCCGAGGAGGACGGCGCTTCGATTTTCGGAAACCTCACCGTCAGGGAAGGGGACATGGAGGTAAAGGCCACGGAGGCCGGTAGGGCAGGATACACGATTCCCCCCACTATGAGCGACGTGGAGTTCGTAGACTGCGAGGCTGATAGAGTTCTTGCTGTGGAGACCATGGGCATGTACCACAGACTAGTCCAGGAGGAAGCCTGGGACTCGTATAATTCGTTGGTTGTCGCCCTTAAAGGGCAGCCCGCCCGTGCTACGAGGAGATTCTTGAAGAGGGCCAATAACGAACTTGATCTCCCGATTTACTTATTCACGGACGGAGATCCATTTGGGTTCCATATAGCGATGGTTGTGATTTCGGGCAGCGCAAAGCTTGCTTATATCAATCATGAGCTTGCGGTTCCGGATGCTCAGTTCGTTGGGGTCACTGCAACTGACATAGAGGAGTATGATCTTCCCACCGACAAACTCAGAGACTCGGATGTAAAGAGATTAAATCAGCTATTGGACGATCCCAGGTACAGCGACGAAACTTGGCAAAAAGAAATCAAGAAGATGCTAGATTTGGGGAAAAAGGCCGAGCAACAGGCTTTCTCGAAGTACGGATTAGAGTACGTGGTCGAGGAGTACCTTCCTCAAAAGTTAGGTCTTAACTAATCTGAAGTTTTGTAGAATGGATATGCTACGGACTGTATTTATATACTTTTGTAACTGTAGTTTTCGCGTATCGTTTTTTCTGGACTAAATTGTGGTTTGCGGAATAATATTTTCTAGGTCCGAAAGTGAAAGTGCATTCTCTGCTTCGTCCGGTAATTCTATCGGGATAGGTTCGTTGTAGTTGTCAAGTCTCATAGTCATATCAATGGTCATCTTAACATTGGTTTGGAACCCCTCCGTCGGTTCAATATTTTCCATCCCCATGGTCATTCTGAACTGGCATTTCAAAGGAAAACCCGAATCTTTTGAGTACCATCCCTTCATGGAGATATTCTCAATAGCCTCTCTAAGATTTTCTACAGCTTTCATCATATTTTCCCCAGAGGAGCCATTTGACATCGGCATGTTACCTGTTGGATTCATTAAATTACCGCTACGAATCATGTTATCTAGGTAATCCCAGTAAGCATCCGTTGGCTTGATTTTGAGCACGTAGGACTCCTCCCCGTCGACTTTTTCATCCGAAAGACGTTTCACCTGGGCTCTTTCGAGTAATTCTTTTTGCATTATGAATTGGTTTCTCGAGCCCCATGAAGGCATCTCGTACTGAATCCAAGAGGGAAAGTTCTCTAACAAATCTCCAGAGTTGTCGGAGGTAAGGGCTCCCAAGCTCTGAAGTATGGATCCCATATTCATATAGAAAGTATTCTCGACGACGTAAAATTCGTACTCGATGTTTTCTAACATTGGCATTTTCATCGTTCCCTTCATTTTTTTGTTCGCTCGATCAATCTCATATTGACTATAGATTGTCGACTCCATAGACATGCCCCCCATATCCGTCGTCGTTACCAAATCGATATCCATCTTCACCGTGTCCACGTTTTCCATGGCCCCTAGTGCGATATTCCTTACATCTTCGGCACCCACCTGTTCAGATCCAAAGGTCAAGTAGGCGATTCCCCCACCGACCAATAATGCTGCTGCAAGAACCACTATAAGCAAAGATTTTGGAGTTGAAATCTTAAATCACCCCCTATTGTGTTTATAAACCCCTCAAAGTCTATTTCCTACTCGAGGTTTATAAATTTCAGGTTTATCTGTGCCTAAAAGTACATTTTTGTACAAAAAATTACAACTAAAAATAGGAACTGAATTGATTTGAGCAATCTAAACGAAGGAATCCATATTTTCGACCACAAGCTCGGCAAACTCGCTGCATTTAACCTGTCTTCCACCTTTGATTTGACGGTGGATATCGTAGGTAACCGTTTTATCCTTGAAGGTCTTCTCTAGAGAATCTTTGATGAGCCTCTGGGTATCTTCCCAGCCGAGATATTGTAGCATTATCCGGCCCGACAGAATTTCGCCGGTGGGATTCACCTCGTCCTTGCCCGCGTGCTTCGGCGAAGTTCCGTGGGTAGGCTCGAAGACCCCTTTACCATCGCCGATGTTCGATCCGGGAGCTATTCCCAAACCACCTACCTGTCCCGCCGCCGCGTCGCTGAGGTAGTCTCCGTTTAGATTTGGCATGGCTAGAATGTCGTATTGTGAGGTGCGGGTTATCAGCTGCTGGAGCATGTTGTCGGCCAACCTGTCGTTCACGACGATCTTATCCTCGGGGAGATTGCCATCCCTCTCCTCCCAAAGCGTGTTCTCCGTTATCACATCATCCCCGTACTCCTTTTCGGCCACTTCATATCCCCAATTGCGAAATGCCCCCTCGGTGAACTTCATGATGTTTCCTTTGTGAACGAGAGTCACGAATTGAAATCTGTCCTTGTTCTCGAGGGCGTGATCTATTGCCTTCCTGACAAGCCGTTTGCTCGCCCGTTCGCTGATCGGCTTTATTCCGATTCCCGAGTCGGAGGGGATATCCGTTCCCATTTCCTCGTTCAGGAATTTTCGCACCTTACCGGCTTCATCACTTTCACTTTCCCACTCGATACCGGCGTAAAGGTCTTCGGTGTTCTCTCGGAATACTACTATATCCATCTTCTCTGGATTCTTCATCGGCGAAGGAATTCCCTCCAAATAGTAGACCGGCCTAACGCATGCGTAGAGGTCCAAGTTTTGCCTGATCGCGACGTTTAGGGATCTGAATCCCCCACCTACGGGTGTGGTGAGTGGTCCCTTCAATGCAACTCGAAATTCTTCAATGACGTCCAAGGTCTCTTGAGGGAGGTATTCGCCGTATATCTCCTTCGCCAATTGACCGGCGTGAATGTCCATCCAATGGATGTCGCGTCCGGTTTTCTGGGCAGCGGCCTTTAGAACCATCTTTGATGCGGGACTGACGTCCTTCCCGATTCCGTCTCCTTCGATTTGAGGGATGATTGGTTCCTTCGGAACTTCCAGATTCTCTCCATTCCATTCGATTTTTTCTCCTTCCTCGGGAACGGAAACTTCATCGTATTCGGAATTCATTCTCGTCACCTCACTCTAAGAAAGAAATTGTGAATTTTTGAAATAAAGTTTAAGATAGGCTTCGCTACTCCCACTGTAACTTACCTTTCTTTTTGTACTGCTCCGCAAGCCCGCCATCCTCCACCACCTGAAGCAGGAAATCGGGCAACGGGTCTATATCAAAGGTTTCTCCTGACGTTAGGTTAGTTACCCTTCCTTCGTCTAGGTCAACCTTCAGTTCGTCACCCTCTTCGGTTTTCTCTGGAATTTCTTCGTGCTCGATTACAGGTATCCCGACGTTTATCGCGTTCCGGAAGAATATTCTGGCAAAAAATTTGGATATTATCGCCCCGATTCCGAGTTCTTTGAGTACAAGCGGGGCCTGCTCCCGACTGGATCCGCATCCGAAGTTTTCACCCGCTACTATAATATCCCCTTCGTTCACCTTCTCGGAAAATTCAGGATCTGCACCTTCCATCGCGTGCTCGGAGAGCTTGCTCATATCCCGTATCTTGAATTTGTACTTCCCCGAAATTATCAGATCCGTGCTTATATCGTCGCCAAATTTCCAGACTTTTCCCTCTATTTCGTCCATAATCTAATCTACCTCCCTCGGGTTCGTTATCTCTCCTTTGAGCGCGGAAACCGCGGCCGTGACCGGAGAGCCAAGGTAAATCTCGGCCTCCTCTGATCCCATTCTCCCCTTGAAATTTCTGTTTGCGGTCGAGAGGCATCTTTCACCCGGAGCTAGAATCCCCTGATGAGATCCTGCGCAGGGTCCGCAACCCGGATTGTTTACCACACAACCTGCCTCCATAAAGGTCTCTATCAGACCCATGTTCAGGGCTTTCTGGTAAATCTCTCTGGATGCGGGATTGATTATCATCCTGATATCGGGATGAATTTGATTCCCTTCTAATACATCCGCCACTTCCTTCAGATCGCCCAGTCTTCCGTTCGTACATGTCCCCACGAAGACCTGATCCAGAGTCAGACCCTCCACCTCCGAGATGGGCCCTACGTTATCGACCTGGTGTGGAGAGGCTATCTGTGGCTCCAGGTTTCCGGCATCGAAATAATGAGTGCTTTCAAATTCCGCGTCCTCATCGTTGGAGAGGAGTTCCATCTCACCCTCTAATCGACCTTTCAGAAATTCCCTCACCTTTTCGTCGGGCTCGACGATTCCGGTTTTCGCTCCCATCTCGACGGCCAGATTCGTTAGAGTCATTCTCTCCCCGACTTCCATCTCGCTAATGGCCTTCCCGGTGTACTCTACGGCCTTGTAAGTGGCCCCGTCGCTCTCTATTTCGCCGACGATCTTGAGGGCAAGATCTTTTGAGGATACTCTCTCCGGAAGGTCATTCTCAACTTCGAACCTCATGGTTTCGGGGACCTTAAACCAGAGCTTTCCACTGATGAAGACTCCGGCCATTTCGGTCGAACCTATCCCGGTTCCGAATGTGCCCAGTGCCCCGTAGGTGCATGTATGTGAATCAGCTCCAACCACAACGGTGCCGGGTCTTACGTGCCCCTTCTCAACCATGATCTGGTGGCAAATTCCTTCACCGTAGTAAATGTTCTCGATGCCCATTTCGGAGGCAAACTTTCGCATCGACTTGTGCATTGAGGAGGTACCGACTGAGGCGCTCGGAACGGTATGGTCCATTACAAGCACGATCCTTTCAGGATCCCAGACTTCCTCCGCTTCCATTTCCTCCACAGCTTCTATGGTAAGTGGAGCAGTTCCATCCTGAGCCATAGCGGCTTCTATTCGCGCAGTTGAATAGTCCCCGGCGTATACCTCAGATTCCGATTCCTTACTTAGAATCTTTTCGGAAATTGTCTGTCCCATTAAAATACCCTATCTTTCATCTATCGGGATATATTCTCTATTTTCATCCCCCACGTGTTTCTGTAAGGGACGTATAAGGTCCTTCTCTACATATTGCTCCATCATATGTGCGGTCCAACCCGCAATCCTACCCATGGCGAAGATGGGAATAAAGAAATCATGGGGGATGCCTATATTGGCGTAGACAGTAGCTGCGTAGAAATCGACATTAGAGTTGAGGCCAGTCTCTTCCTTCACTATCTTTTCCAGCCTTTCCGATATACTACACCAATCGTTCCCTTTCTCTTCGTCAAGTTTCTTCGCCAACTTTTTGAGTATCTTGGCTCTCGGGTCCATTACTTCGTAGACACGGTGACCGAATCCCGGGATGACTTCGTCGGCTTCAAGCTTTTGTTTCACCCATTCCTCGAGGCTTAGGTCTCTTTCCTTTATCTCCCTCAGCATTTCGATAACTGCTTGACTCGCACCTCCGTGAATCGGCCCCATTAATGTTCCTGTGGCGGCAATGATTCCAGCATACATGTCTGACATCGTCGAGGCTGCTATTCTTGAGGAATAAGTGGATGCGTTTAGAGTATGCTCGGCGTGCAGTATTAGGTCGGTATCCAAAGCCTCCACTTCTAGGGGATCCGGTTCCTCGCCTTTGAGCATATAGAGGAAGTTTTCCGCATGGCCTAAATCCTCTCGAGGATGTATCAGGCGTTTTCCCTCTCTGAGCCTATGAGTGTAAGCAATAATGGTGGGTATCATCGCAAGTATTTGCTTACTCTTTTCCAAGTTTTCTTCAGGGTTAATTTCGTGGAGCTTTTCGTCCAGTGATCCACAATATGAAATAGCCGTACGTAGCACGACCATCGGATGAGTTATATCCGGTAAACCTGTAAGCAGTCCTATTATTTCTGGAGGGATTCTTCTTCTGCCGACTAATTCTCCAGTAAATTCCTCAAGTTCCTCCTTTTTCGGTAGATGACCCTTCAGAAGGAGAAAAGCGGTTTCTTCATAAGTAGAATGCTCTGCCAAATCCTGAATAGAATATCCCCGATATTCGAGTTTCCCCTTCCCCCCGTCAATCCTTGAGATTTTGGATTCCAATGCGACTACATCTCTCATTCCCTCTTTGACCATATTACCTACTCCAAACTGCCTTGTTTCTTTATTTCCCCCTCATTTTTAGTCTTTTCATTTCAAAAATGCTTTGCTTAATTTCAGAGTTTAATCCTCTAGGTAATGCAGTCCAATTTCCTGTCGTCTTATACTTCCCCTCGTATAAAAGAGCATAAAAAGCAGAAGGAGCAACGGAAACATAAATACTCCGAGCCGTAAGAGAAAAATGCAGTTGCCGGGGTGGCGCAGCAGGTAGCGCGCTCGGCTGTTAAACCGTGGGCATGGATGAAGAGCGAACCTCCATTTCCAAAACTCGACATGCCAAATACGGAAACCGAGCGGTCGGAGGTTCGAGTCCTCCCCCCGGCGCTTACCTTACATTTCGATTCGAACAGTTTTTTGAGAGGAATTTAACTTTTAGCGCCAAGAAGTCTCCTTCCTAATCTTTGATTAGGTGGGTGA
>CAYNPN010000026.1:0-25979 GCA_964399085.1 Hadarchaeota archaeon (SeqCode)
TTATCGAGGGGGCCCAATGGTCGGCTTAGGCGGGTCAGAAATCCGCCGTAAAGGGCAAGGCCAGAAGCCGGCCTAACTGTGTTCCCCCCACATAGGAACGCAGGGGCGAAAGCCGGGCCTAGCGAACCCCGAGGTCCCTCTTGTTGGGGGTTCGGGATGACAGAAAAGCTACCCCGGGGATAAGTACGCCGCTTGAGACCAGTTTCATTTTAAAAATTGTCTCAAATTTGTGAGAAAAGAAAAGATGATCAGATAAATATCCTGAGTCCCAAGCAGTCGGAGAATGCTGGGTAGCTTTCAAGGTTTGACAGCTGGCATTCTCTGACCGCCAAGTGCAGCGTACTCCCAAACAGAGTTGTCTCCCCCAAGAGCCCGTATCGACGGGGAGGCTTGCTACCTCGATGTCGGTTCTTCGCATCCTGGCCGTGCAGCAGCGGCCAAGGGTAGGGTTGTTCGCCCGTTAAAGCGGATCGTGAGCTGGGTTTAGACCGTCGTGAGACAGGTCGGACGCTAACTTGCGGGAGTGCCGGATGCCTGAGGGTAAGGTAACTTCAGTACGAGAGGAACGAGTTGCCGGCGCCTCTGGTGTACCGGTTGTCCGATAGGGCATGGCCGGGTAGCTACGCGCCCGTCGATAAGGCCTGAAAGCATCTAAGGCTGAAGTGACTCCCGAAAATGGGCATCCAATCTTGGTGCTATATGCCGGGGTTGGCAACAGTCACGGCGCGCCAGGACGAAGGCAGGGGCTAGAAGACCCCGTTGATGGACCGGGGGTGTAAGCGCGAAGCTTCGGCGACGCGTTCAGCCCACCGGCCCCAATAGCCTGAGGTGTCTGGCCCGAAAGCTACTGGGTCCGGGCGATTCTAGAGCAGATCTAAAGCACGGCAATCAAAGCCCTTATTTCCGAATTTCTTCGGATTTTACTTTGGACACTAATTAGACCTATTATCGGATTCACAATCGATGTTGGATTAACTGATTCGGGCTCGACGTACTTAGCTATAAGAAGGTCCCGAATTTTTGGCACTAGAAGCTGTTGACTCATGGGGGATCGATTTTCCTCCGTTTTATTTTTTTAGCTTGTAGGTTCCCCAGACCCTTTAGTTAGTAACCATGAAGACGGTCATTTCGTTCTTCCGTAGGCGATCGTAATCAGATACCTTATATGTGCGGATGGATGGAGTCTCGGCCTTTCATTTAGAAGAGGATGTAGATATTCTCCTTCTTAACATTCGTTCTGCGTATTCGTCTCTAATCCCTGTAACTCCGTCAATGGCCAAGATTCTACTTTTCCTTTCATTCTCCTCTAAATATGCTATCCAGTAAGGATAATAGTATAATTCACTCTTTATTATCTCCATATCGCCAAACGACTTCAAGGTTTTCAGCATCCTTTCCTCCCCTATCACTCTCTCCTTCTTTTTCTCAGGAGATATCCTCCGATCCTCCCGTTCAGGTATACTCTCAGCTGCTAACAGGCCTTCCTCGGACAAATCGTGAGGTATATTAATATTTTTATTGAGGCTAAGAATTTGCCGATTTTTTTCTCTCTTTTTTTCAATGAATCCCATTTCAGCAAGATTAGAAATTGAAGAATCAATTTGAGATTCCTTATTGAGCGATTCTTTTAAATCACTATAGGATAAGGTCTTGTTTTTAAGAAGCTCAAATAGAACGCTATTATCGGACCGATTCAAATCAGGAAGTTTTCTCACACCCTTCGTTCTTTCTAGCTTACCGTTTATTCTTTCGATTAATTCTCCACTTAAGCCGTCGATTTGAAGCCGGATATTCAAAGATTCATCCGTCTTTGGATAGTAATCGATCAGAGTGCTCCAGAAGGGATAATAACATTGGGAAATATCTTCGACCGTCTCCTTATACCAGAGTATTTTAAATAATCTCTCCCGTTTCGATATTGCTATCTCAAAAGCTTTATCTGAGTCTATTTGAAACGGCACAACGCGTATTTCCTCTTTTGTGGGGGAATAATCGATCGATTTACTTTCCTGTTCATATTTCTTCTCGGTTTTTTGTTTAGTCTCTTGCACGGGCTCTCGCTCCCCATCCGATTTTTTTACGCGTTCTCTTCCTTCGTGCTGGCTCAGGCGGGGTCTAATGCTCGTAAAAAGGGCCTCTCGGGTCTCTTCATCAGTTACGATTGCCGTTCCTTCCGGAAGTCTCTTGAGGGACCCAGATTCCTTAAGTTTGTCAGGGAGGGTCGTAGGGATCCTTTTTCTTACTTCTTTTATGTCCTTGTCAAAGGACAATCGGTGAGATAGAAGTATATCCACCTGCGAAATGATTTTCGAATTAAGAGCGCTGGGTTGCTGAGTAGAAAGGACTGCGGAGAGCCCCGGCCGTCTCCCCTGTTTTACGTATTCAACTAAGGGATCGGTTGCTGCTGTTTTTCCTGAGGCGGGAGCGAAGCTATGAGCTTCATCCACCATCAGCCAAGTAGGTGGGATAGAACTGGCACCTCTCTCTTCTCCCTTCAAGTCACCGACAGCCTCTTCTCTGGCCGACGCCTTTCTAGCAGACAGTATCTTCCTCGCCAGGATACCTAAAACGAGTGACCCGATATTTTCCGATAGGAAACTTATATCGATCACGCTTATCTTGCCCGGCTTTATCAGATCGGATAGCTTTTTTTCTTTTCCAAAGATACCCCACTCTTTAGAGGCCTTAAGCCTGGAAGTTAAGGCCCTTCTCGTGCTCCCCTGATAGCCTTTCTCCTTGGAGAGAAGCTCTTTATCATGATTTATGCATTCGATTAAATCTTCGATAGAAAAGTCCTCATTTGGAGGAACGTCTCGGCTTCCTTCCTCCATTCTGTCTCCCAGTTTACGCGTATAACCGCTCATGACCCTTTCAATCGCCCTTTCAAGAAGGAGCCCCTGTGGGCTGTATCGATCTATACCGAAAGTTATACACCAATCTTCTGTTTTTAGACTGCTTGCCTTGAATGAAAAAGTAGTATCAAAAGTTTCTTCGGGAATTTCGGACTTGTGACCCGTAGGAACAAAGACGTTTACGTTTTCGATGCCGTGGGGCTCCAGCCCCATCTCCTCCAGAAGCTCCACTTCTTCTTTTTCCTGATTTGGATATTTCATGCTCCAAAATATTCCGATGGGGTCCACTAAGATAGCCGATATATCAGTCTCGCTTTGAGATATTTCTTCTGCTAAGACCCCTAAAGTATAGGATTTCCCAGAACCTCTAGCTCCACAAATAAATATTACGTGGGGGGTCGCACTATTGACGATAACTTCTTCATTATTCCTATCAGCGGCTCTACCTATGGAGAGGGACCAATTTTCATCTGACTTTTCGTCTTCTTTCTGACCCAGTATTATTGACTCGTTTTCTGTTTTTTTGTTGTTCAATATTTCAACCCCTCAACACCAACTTTAGCCCTAATCGGATCTCCATTTTTTTCCTTGATACTTCTTTCAATTTCTTTCATGTTATCCTCTGTTAGTGCTATCATGCATCCTCCTCCACCGGATCCGGTGAGTTTGGCTCCAATTGATCCGGCTTCCTTTGCAGCTTTAATCAGCTTTCTCAACTTTGGAGAGCTAACATTCAAACCTTCTAGGAGATTCTGATTGACATTCATTAAGGCACCAACTTTTTCCAAATCTTTTTCATTTAAAGCCTCTATTCCGATTTCCGTTGTTCTGCCGATGGTTTCGATGATCGGTTCGATAAGTTTTGGCTTTGATTCTTTAAGTTTCCTCACGCTTTCTACTAATTCCGCCGTATTTGCGTGTGTACCAGTGTATCCGATGAGTAATTTTGGTTTCAAAAGGTTATTTAATTCCACCATCTCTTCTCCTTCAATTTTTAAAAACCCACCATGTGTCGCAACAGTCACTCCAGCTCTACTTGCTGCTCCCTGTATTTCAACTTCAGTGTTGTAGGCTAATTGAGAAATATTTTCTTTGTCCATTCTCTCGCCTAGGAGGGAGGAAGTAGCACCTATGACGGCAGTTGTGACGGCTGAAGAGCTTCCCAAACCCGAACCAAGAGGCAGGTTTGATTCTATGCGGATTTCTAGTCCACCTGCCTTTCTCAGATGATTAAGGGTTTTTTCAATAGCCTTAGAGACAAATTTTAACTCCGCAATATCGCCTTTTTTATTCTCGATGGACCAAATCCCGTTGTCCTTTTTTATATCCCCTTTTAGTCTACCGACGCCCTTCGAGTTAATTAAAACTTTTTTTTCGGAATTTCTTTCAATCTCCACTACCGTTCTACTGTCAATTGAGGTTACGAGTGCAGGTTCTCCATAGACCACAGCATGTTCGCCAAAAAGGAAGATTTGTCCCGGAGCAGATACTTGTTTCGTCTTTTCACCCGTTAGCTGTTGATGCCCGATTTCTTAAATTAATTATCTTAGAATAGATTGAGGAATACTCAGATGGCCAGTTCTAGAAATTGAGAGATAAATAAGAAAAAGGATTCAGACGTTAAATCATAAAGTCTTCTTCCGATTCTGATTCCTGACCGTATTCCATCATTTTAGTTCCTGGTTCCTCGAGGTCGGTGGGATTCATTTCACACTCTCTACAAAGAGTTGCCCCGTTTCGTATCCTTTCGGGACTGATTTGCTTATTGCAGGCTTCGCATATGTGCATTTTTGCTGCTTCGCAATTCGAACAGACAGCGATTTTCTTGTTTCTCTGTTCCTCGGTTAAGGTGTTGTCACACCCAGGAACTGCACAAATTACTTCCTCAGGCATTCAAATCACCCTCTTTAAGAGCGGATTAAAAATTCATCCTTTTTATTCTTTTCTTGATTTTATGAGATGAGAAATCCTATATAAATGTTGACTTTTGGTTTAGTTTTCTGATTTTCTGTATTAGTAAGTAGCCCGCTATTATTATTCTCCGGTGTCTTTCTTCAGAGTTTCTGAGATTTCTCTCAGGTAATTTTTGATTTCTTTCATTTCTACCTGCAATTTTCGCAACGTTTCAATCATAGCTTTGTTCGATTGTGCTCCTTGGGGGCTTTGTGGTCCCCCCTGCATGGCACCCATGCGACCTAAAAGAGAAGGTCCCATTTGTCCGGGCATGCCTTGAGGGCCACCCTGTCCTTGCATTTCCTTCATTTTCTCCCGCATTTCTTTCATTTTTTCTTCGGGATCGGGTCTCTCATTCTCCTCAGAATCTTTTTCTTCAGACATGATTTCACGTGTGTTAAATACCCTTTCCCCCTTAAAGGTTATTGATTCTCTCAGACCTTTCGGATTTGAAAATATTATGAAAAATAAAAAAATAAGATAAAATGAATATCTAGCCCAATTAATCTCTACCTTTCTTTTGCTAGTAAAAATGAAAACTTCGATGTAAAACTACACTTCTATACGCAAGCTTTACACAAATCCGTGAACTGATAGATTTAGGCAAACCTTACGGCTTCCAATTTTTTAAACTCAATAGTTCTGCATTTTTACTGTTTCTTTTAAACTTAAACGAGATCTAAAAACCTGTGTGGGAAGGTTTTATTGGAAAAGTAGGAGCAGTGAACTTTAGTGGGGCCGGGACAAAGTACCCTTGGGGGGTAAAAAATATATTATTCTCCGAATTCTAATTTCGGAATTTTAGAGTTATTCCTTTTGAGTAGAAGAGATCTTCGAAATTTTCTCCACATCTTTTATCAGATATCTAGATCTCTGCCCATAAAAATTCAGAAAGGGGGTTTAAGCAGTAATGGATATCATTTCTTTTCTTAACATTTCCTCATATTTCTGGAAGGTTTACTTTCAGCTCCCTCCCCAAAACGGTGAAGGGTTAAAGGATTTTGATAAACGGAGGGGAGGGAGAGTGTGTACCCGATCGCCGGGTTCACTCATGGAGCCTGTGGAGATTGACGAGGGACTTACCCTCCCACAAAGGGACGGGCTGCACGCACCCGGACCAGTCCTCTTTTGGGGTGGAAATTTCGGGAACAAGCAGTCCAACCGAAAGGTGTCCGGACGGAGGCGATCCACCCGGAGGGAAGACCGTCACTCCTGGTAACGGTCCGCCTGCACAGGAAGTGGTAGCGTGAAAACAACCCATATGAGGAAATATAAGGTTATTAGTACCAGGTGATTAACTATCTTTGGAAATTATAGGAATAGATTGCTCCCGTTGCTGTTTATAATAACGGCCATTCCGTTGCTCTTGGCATTGTCCTCGCCAGGAGCTTCTGCATGGTTCCACGAAAGTATCGATGAGCGTCCAAGAAGAGAAATTGTTCAAAGTACGTACGTAGATAACCCATGGCAAATAGATATTTCCGAAATGCCCAGTCTAAGTGATATGCCGGTCGATGACCGTTGTGATGGAATAGATTGGCAAAAAATCACTCTTCCAGATCCCTGCGTCGACGGCAGTGGCACTGACACTTTCATAATGGTAAGCAAGGGGAGTTCAGACAACGTATTGATTTATCTAGAAGGAGGTGGGACTGGGACTGACTGGATTACTTCGAAATTAATGACGATAACTTTGGATACTAATCCCAAATTGTCCGAGATAATGTCCTCAATGGGCATTTTTAACATGAGAAGAAAGGACAATCCATTTAGAGATTGGACAATCGTTTATCTTCCTTATGGGACTGGGGATCTTCATACTGGTAATAGAGTAATGAAGTATACCGGTTTATTTGGACAAAGTGAGACAGTTTATCATGTGGGTTATCCGAATACTACCACTGCTTTAAGATGGACAGCGGAACAGAGAGATTTCAACAAAGTTTGCCTTGCAGGTTCCAGTGCAGGCGGATATGGAGTGGGTTTGAACTTTCTTACAGCCCATGAGCTGTTTAAAGGTCCTTTATTGGCAATCAGTGATGCTGGACCAGGGGTTACTTCAAAGAGAGATCCGAATTTTACCTTTGAGACTACCAACTATTGCTGGGGATATCTAAAAAATATGCCGGAAGGGTCTCGTGATTACGTGGAAAGTAAGGGAGAACCGGCCTATCTTATAGAATGGGCTCTGTCTAGAGATAAGTATTCCGATATTAGGTTTGGTTTCATGGAAGATTTGAAGGATGTGATTTATGCCCCGATTTTTATGAAGTATTGCCCCGACGAGTATAAGGAAAAATTACTGAAGATGACAGGGATACTGAGGGAAAAACATCCCAATCAATTCTACAGATTCCTTAAAGACGAGAGAATGCACACGTTTATGATGCTGTGGAGGTTTTACACCGAGGAAATAGAGGGTATTTCGGCCTGCCAATGGACCAAGCGATTGATTAATGAGAATCCGGTAGATCTGGTTGAAATCTGAGGTTGTTGAGAGATTTACTATCGGTTCGAATTTGTAAATTGAGGAAAGCCAGCTCTAGCTGAATCTTCTAGGAGTTTTATTAAAAATAAGCACAGTGAAAGCTCTAAAGTCGGGAAACATGGTTAGGAACCTTTCAGGTCTATAATGGCCGTAAAGGTATTAATACAAATCGATATTATTCCAGATAGATATAACGATTTAGAGAGGGATCAAAGACTCCGGACTCTTCGGAAGACTCGTATTTTCGAAAGGTTCCTATGACCTTGTTGACCTTTGAATCTAGATATTCAAGTTCGTGGAGAATCATGGCCTCCTGAGTTCTGGGCTCTACGGCGGATCCCCACTCTTTATGGCCGTGATGACTGAGAAGCATATGCCGGACTTTCATAGCCAACTTTTCAGGAAAACCTTCAATTTCTTCAATAGCATTGGTAATCATATGGTCCCCAATAGGAATGTGACCAAACAATCTCCCCTCGTCCGTAAAGTCTATAGCTGTTTCATATTCGTACTCTCTCAGTTTTCCAATATCGTGGAGAAATACCCCTGTTAATAGAAGTTCCTTGTCTATCCGAGGATGCTGTTTGCAGAAAACTTCTGCCAGTTGCATAGTTTCGTGGACGTGTTCGATATATCCACCGATTCTGTTATGGTGGTAGCTTTTGGCCGCCGGTAATTTCTTAAGTTCTGGAGCGTATTCTTTATTTCCGTAAAATTTCATGCAGAGTTCTTTGAGGTACTCGTTTTCTATATTGCGAATTTTTCTGCTAATTTCGCTGAATAATCGCTCCGTATTTTTTTCAGTGCTGGACAAGAAATCCTGAGGCTCGTAGCTTTCAGGATCCGTCTTTTCAATGCTGTGGTCTTCCTCGGGGTCCATTGCTATTTGAGTTTCACCTTTATATTCCTCGACTCTTCCTCTAATTTTCACAATGTCTCCAACTGAGAGGTTATCATGAAGCTTTTGAACCTCTTTTTCTTCTCCCCCCCAGTACTTGGCTACCACTTCGCCGGTACGGTTTCCAACTTGGATACTGAAGAAGTTCCCCCCGCTATAGGATTTGATACCTTTTTTATCTTTGATGGCGAGCGGAGCTTCTATTTCCTTACCTTCCTTTAGTTCCGTAAGATCGATTATTCTTCCCATTAATTTTCCTCAATAAAGTGATTGTAACAATCGTATTTTTAGCTAGTGGTATGGAGGGCAATTTTTCAGCATGATTGGGGGTCTAAAAGGACAGATTACAATTCTAATGTTGCTGGCAGGAGAATCGGTTTTTTTACCTTTTCTTAACTTTAGTGCCGAGAAGTCCCCTTCCCAATCAAAGATTGGATGGGTGATGAATCGGCCTTACTTTCAATCACCTCTCCCGGCAAGCGTCTAATGGTAATGGAGGTACATGAAGCAGGTAAATATGGGGGAGTTGGTTGAAGATGATGGTTGAAAAAACGATCGTATGTAGAATTTTGGACCCTACTGTGAGGAAGGAGGGTTTGCTTGTCAAGGAATACTCTAACGCTCAGGGATATATCCGTGGAGAGACGGAGGATTTGTATTCCGCAACAAAACAAGCGATGGATAGGTATGTGGAGAAGGTTCAGAACGAGGAATATCCTTTATTTTTGCGGAATGACACTTTCAAGGTAGAGAAGGCGGAAAACACTAAAGAGTTCGATTATTGGGCTGAGATTCCTATTTCCAATGTTTAGGGTGGCATTTGGGTTCCTATCAAGCCCCATCAAGAAATTAGTGAGGATATGAACGTTCGCGATTCCAAGATCGTCCGGAAGGGATACGGTTTTGAGCTTCATATGTCCGTCTCCTTCGAGGTATCGTCTCAAACTCCCGAGAGTGTTCTCTCCGTGGATTTGGGTGAAAGGGTGATGGCGACGACCGTGTCGTCCGCCGATAACGGGAATCCAAAATTCCGCGGGAGAAAGGTTCGGGGGATTAGAAGGCACTACGCTTGGCTCCGAAAGAGACTGCAGGAGAAGGGTCCGGTTAAGAAAGTTGAAGAGATGTCCGATAAGGAGAAGCGGAAAGTTGAGGATATTCTACACAAAATTTCGAGAAAGATAGTTGATAGAGCCGGAGAAAACAACTCGTTGGTTATCATCGGTAATCTGAGGGGAATGGGAAACGAGGATACGGGGAAAGGAGAGCGTATGAACCGAATAGCGAACTCTATACCCTACTGGAAGCTGACGAGGATGATAGAATACAAGGCGAAAGAAGAAGGATTGCAGGTCGTGAAAATAAACGAGAGTGATACTTCTAAAACTTGTCATAAGTGTGGAAGTGAGAACACTTCAAGACCGACTCAGGGAAAGTTCACCTGTAACACTTGTGGTCTCGAGGACTATAACGCTGACCTGAATGGAGCCAAAAACATCTTACAGAGGTTCCTCGCCTACATGGTAAGGAACGGGGCCTCCGTGAACAGGCCCATAACCAAGGCGTATAGCAAAAAGCACAAAATAGAGTGCCTAGAAAAAGTCCTTGGAAGCTCCCTCCTAACGAGCGAAACGAGTTAGGTGGGTGTAGTTCACTTTTGCCATTTAGTAGTTAAGGAATGTAAAGACATTTAACTGACAACTTGTGAAACCTAAATTGAAAGGAGGCTGGGAGATTGCAAAAAATTCATGAAAGTATTCTGATTCGAGGGACTACAAAACCTGAGGAAGAACCAAGAATTAGGATAATTTCGTCCCGTTCTTAGCTCAAAAGCACTGAAATAAAGAACCAAATCTCATTTTTGGGTCGTTTTACAACGTATAGTATCATTCTTTGATATTTTAGCGGGGTTAAATCTCTTCCCTCAATTAAAAGACTTTCAATATACTATCACTTTCAAGCTATCCTATCTCAATTGCAGTATTCTTCTGAACGCATCACGGATTTTTAAGAGGAGAAGTACCAAACGATTCCGGAACTAGGATAGCTAAGGGCGTATTTACCACCCCCCTGTTCAGTTGTGAGGACCAAAAAATATACAGAGGTAAGAATGCAAAATTGATGATAAGGTATTTGGCCCTTACTGTGCCTAAAATGAGCATACAAGATTATAAAGAGAAAAGAGATTTTGAAAGCACCCCTGAACCTTCCGATAATGGATCACCGGACGATAATTCGAATATTTATGTGATTCAGAGACACGATGCAAGTAATCTTCACCACGATTTGAGGCTGGAAATGGACGGGGTTTTGAAGAGTTGGGCTATTCCTAAGGAACCCCCTACAGAAAAGGGGGTAAAAAGATTGGCAATAAGAACTGAAGATCATCCAATTAGCTACGCGGACTTTGAGGGTACTATTCCCGAAGGACAGTATGGGGCTGGAGAAGTAAAGATATGGGATAGGGGCTCCTACGACCTAGAGAAAAGAGAAGAGGAGGAAATAATCATCCATATTAATGGCGAGCGATTGAAGGGAAGATATTGTCTGATAAAGTTTTCAGATGAGGAGAAGAACTGGTTGTTTTTCAAGTGCGATTAACTTGATTTCAGGATAGATTATAGATAAAATAGAAAATACCCATATGGGACTGAAAAATGGAAACACGGAAGAGACTGTCAAAAATTTTGAGGGTGCTTGAGAAAAAGTACCCGAATGCAAAAGGGACAAATTTGGATTACGAGAACCCTGTTCAGTTATTAGTGGCTACCATTCTCTCTGCCCAGAGTACGGACGAAACTGTAAATGAGATAACCTCCGAACTTTTCCAAAAATACAAGACAGCGAAAGATTTTGCCGACGCAGAGCGAGAGGGGCTCGAAGACCTGATTTATTCCTCCGGTTTTTTCCGAAATAAAGCAGAATGGATCCAAGAAAGTTGTCGAAAGTTGGTTGAAGAATACGGAGGTGATGTCCCCCAAGATATTGAAGAACTTACTAAGCTGAAAGGAGTGGGAAGAAAAACTGCTAATATTGTCCTTTCCGATGCATATGGGATAGTTCAGGGGATAGCGGTTGATACCCACGTTATGAGGTTGACTAAGAGATTGGAATTTTCTGATAAAGAAAATAGAGAGAATATAGAGGAAGATTTAATGAGGTTGGTTCCTCAGGAAGATTGGTATAGATATGCTAACCTCCTAATTACCCATGGACGTCAGATTTGTGAAGCTAGAAATCCAAAGTGTGATGTTTGTACGATAAGCGATTTTTGTCCTTCAGCCTTCTCATTTAATTGATTTATTCAGATTTTCTATACCCGATACATAAACTGTCAACGCAAGATTTTTAAGCAGCGCATAGTGTAGGAAAAATCGGGGAAAAAATGCATTGGTCAAAAGTAGAAATTAACCACATAAGAGTTTCACTGGGTAGATGCAATTCTCAACAACTTGCAAATGAACTAGGGAGGGCGAAGGAGAATGTCGAGAAGAAAATCAGGGAAATTGATGCCAAGCGACGATTGGCGAAGTTAACACAGTATTATAGAAGAATCAGAGAGATTAGAGAATAAAAACTTATGATAGGCTTTTCGTATCATTGTTAGGTGTTTTCTCCATCTTTCTTACTCTTTATATTCGATTTCTTGTATATACCCAGGTGTTTCGGGATCTGGGACCGTCGAATTCACAGAAAAATATTTTCTGCCATCTTCCTAGCTTTATCTTTTTATTTTCGATTGGTACTTCTTCGCTGGCTCCAATCAAAGAAGATTTGAAATGTGCATCTGAATTTCCCTCTCTGTGTTGAAAGTCGATATCGGGCACTAATTTTTTCAGAGCATTTGAAATGTCCCTTTTGACAGCTGGATCGGCTCCCTCATTGATTGTTATTGCTGCAGTGGTGTGGGGACAGTAGATAAATGCTGATCCCTTCTCAATACCGGATTCATGCACGATTTGCTGTACTCTCGAGGTTATATCTATAAGTTGGTTCCTTTCGTCCGAACTAATTTCAATTTTTTCCATATCCACCATGTAAAGTATGGACGTTTTATTAAAAATTCTCTATAAAAAATTAGGTTTCTTCAATTTCTGGCATATCGTCATCGAAATTATCAGTTCTTCTAGCACTCAATCTTGCTATTGCCGATTTTCTCCCTTCCTCATCAGTCTCTATACCCTCTCTATAACTTAATATTTGAAAATCCGAGAATCTCGCTAGTAATTCGTTTGGCTGGTAGCGGAATTGGTAGTTTTCTGGACCCCTTTCTATCGGCTCATTCGAAGTTATGTGGTGTTCGTAGATAAAGAAGCCACCAGATTTGAGCGATTTTTTAATTGAACTGAGTTTTTCTTGGGGATGAAAGAACGATATAGCAACTACGTCATACTCATTTTCGGGAAATTCGTATTCAGAAATATTACTATGAATCCAGTTTACCTCAACTTCTTCCTTTTGGGCCCTTTCACGGGCTATTTTCAGACCCTCATCCGAGTAATCGATTGCATCTACAGAGTAGTTCTTACTTGCCAGAAATACGGCGTTTCCACCGGTTCCACATCCCGGGACAAGAGCTTTTCCAGGAGGGAGTTGGGGTTGCCATTTCTTAAGGAATTCAGAGGGCCCTTTCTTTTCCCAGAAATCCTCTTCTTTATATCTTTCATTCCATTTTTCTCTATGAGTTTCTGGCATTCTCTCACTTTATTAGTAAGTGTTTGCAGAGGGTAATAGTTTTTGTTTGATGGAGGGCTATAGAAATACATCATCCTCCGAGATAATTGAAGTTTTCGTAGAGGGGGCCTTGTTCCTTAAATAGGTAGACATGAAAATAGAAGGAAAGGTTAGAAAATGAATATACTTTTCGTGTGCCGTGCAAATCTTCAGAGAAGCCCTACTGCAGAGGATATGGTAGAGAAAAGATCTAGTGGAGAAATAAGAGTGAAATCAGCCGGTATATCCCCCAATGCAAACACGAAAGTCAACGTCGGACTCATGGAGTGGGCCGATTATATTTACGTAATGATGGATGGTATAAGAAAAAGACTGGTATCTGAGTTTCCAGAGCTGGCGAAGGAAAAGGAAATTAGAGTCCTTGGCATAGAGGATCGATATATCCGGGGAGAGGAGCGGTTGAAGAGAAGGCTTTTACAAGAGTTTTCCGGCGATGATGTTCTATCCGATTTGGTGGACGAAGAAGGATTTACAAAAATTTCTGATTAAAATTCTCGGAGGTATTTTGGTTAACTTATTATGCTCAAAATACTAACGCTATCTAAGATGTAATTCATGTCACAGCTTATTTTACTGGGTGGTTCCGGTTCGGTTGAAAGCAACGCGGTAAGTACACTCGATATTTCCGGTATGTTTTCGGAGATTAAGATTGCAGACAAAAATATAGAGATGGCCGAAGAACTGTAAGAGGCCAGATAGCATCCATTCGGATATTTGTTCAAATTTAGCTTTTAGGAGTGTTTGACATGAGTAAATGGATTGACGGTGAAGGTTATAGAAAGAAGGTTCTTTTCGATGAAGCCGATTTAGATTCGGAAGATACACGAATCCAGGTAGTGGAGATTAAGTCCGGCGATAGAGTAAAACCCCATTTTCATAAATCGCAGACCGAGGTTTACTGTGTTCTAAATGGAGAGGCAACTCTCGGAATAGGTCAGACCGACTATCAGGCCGAGGAGGGCGATATATTGATATGTAAACCCGGACAGTCCCATCATGTCATCAATGATTCGTCGGAAACCTTTCGGCTTCTAGTGGTCAAGACCAATTACGAGGAAGACGACTCTTATTGGAAAGAGACATAATTCACTTAATTTTTTCGTTAAAGAGTAGCCTGATATCTGTTTGATTCTCTCAATAGCTGTATTACATCCTCGTCATTGAGATCGTGCCAGTCCTCATAGGCATCGGCTACGGCGAATCTAGGGCCTGACCGAATGTTAAGTGCGACTAATTCGTCTACCTCCCATCCGATTTTCTGAACTGAACTTTCCGAGGCAGTGGGAACTGCCACAACTATCTTCTTGGGATTCTCGTCCTTTACAGATTCTACGGCCGCTAGCATTGAAAAGCCCGAAGCCATCCCGTCATCGGCTATTATCGCAATCTCGTCCTCCAAGTCGGGGAAAGGTTCATCTTCCCTGAATTCTTTTTTTCTTCTTTCTATCTCCTTTTCTTCAGCTTTCACCTGCTGCTTCACTTCTTTTTGAGAAAGACCTAGCCGTTGAAGGAGGGATTCGTTGAAGATAGTTTCACCAGTCCAAGTAATCGAACCAAATCCCGCCTCGGAATTCCATGGTATGTGAACCTTTCTAACAATAACCAGATCGAATTTACACTTTAGATTTTCCGACACTTCAAGCCCGACTGGGACTCCTCCGGACGGGATTGCGAGGATCCATGCGTCGTTTTTCCTATATTCTCCCAGCTGACTTGTCAGTTCTTTGCCGGCCTCTCTTCTGTTTTTGAAAATAAAGTTTTTATTTCTTAAATCCGGATTTTCTCTAATGTCTACTATTCTTACACCGGAGTGTTCTTTGTAATTAATGAGTGAAAAACTTACCAGTTTATTTTATCCGATTTTGGCTAATCCGGGGTGAGTTCCCCGAATCTCTCGGACTTTGCCTTGCAGATAGGACAAATAGATGGAGGCATTTCCCTTGCACAAAGATAGCCACAGACTTTACATCGCCAAATTGAGATATCTTCTCCTGAGAGAGCTTCGGATAGGTCCATAGCTGGAATTTCTTCCCTCTCACTGGAGTTTTTCTCAGGTACCTCTTCCCCGAGGGCAATATCTATGAGTTCCCGGGGTCTTCTTTCCGGAATAGACCCCAATTTAGAAGGGTCTTCCTTTACCTCTTCGGAGACAAATAGGCCACAATAACAGGTACCGTGTTCGTTAACATCGGCATCTCTGTATTCGCAAGGACATATAATGTCGATATCATACCTTTTTTCGCCACTCGCTGGGCGACATGGGCAGGAGGGATAGCCATATCTTCTGTAATTTTTTGTAAGCCCTTCTATAAGATCATCCAGGAGATCCTCTTCGGGGCAAAGATAGTATCCACTTTTCTCGGCGTCCTCTTTTACATACTCAAAGATTTCCTCTTTATCAGTCATCCTCCCAGCGCCTCCCGAATTTTATCCTCCTTAAATCCCTTAATGACTTCGTCTCCTCCGTCTATTACTAGAGTTGGCACGTTTCGGACTGGATTATAATCAGTGAGCTCTTCCCTGATTTTTTCCTTTTCTCCCCCCGATAGAAGATCGATGTCTACATATCTGTATTCCACGTCGAGATCTTTGAGTAACTTTTTTGTTTTCTTGCACCAAGGACATGTACTAAGAGTATATGCTTTTACATCACGCTCGTCATTTTCGCCCGATACTTTTTCAAAAGAATTCATTTTTCCCGATTAAATCATGTAAATAAGAGGATATGTTTATAAATAATACTTTTCCTGAACCAGCATGCTGGAGGATTCTAAGTAGGATTTTAAGCAGCGTTAATATCGGAGTTTGCCTTACTTTCGATGAAGATAATTAATTGATTTCTATTTGCTTTCCTTCCTTTTTCTTCAACCTTACTGTGAGTACTCCTTCCTTGAATTTTGCATCAGCCTTGTCGGGATCCACCTGAGACGGTAGCTTGACATTTTTTCTGAAAGAATTGAATCTGATTCTCCGGTGAACCCCTCCCCATCTTTCGAATTGTAATTCTTCTTTGGTTTGGGCTCTAATTTTCAGATTGTTATCTTCAACTGAGACTTCTATATCCTCCTTTTCGACGCAGGGCAAATCTGCGGTTACTATAACTTCGTCCTCTGTTTCCCTAATTTGAACCAAAGGATCGAGACACTTACGGTCGATGTCCCAACTTGGGTCTTTTCTATTTCCAGATTCATCGACCATCGTGATCACCCATACATAATTGGTAATTCTTCTTCTTGATTCTTACCCGTTTTCTGCATAGTCTGTTGGGTCTGTCGCATGAGGTCTCTGGCAGCCACCTTAATCTCTTCCTCCTTCTTCCGTAGCTCTTGGACATCTACATCCAACCCTACTAGATCATTCAGGGCTTCCAGAATGGATGCGGCGGCTCCCGGGTCCGGGTAGTTTCGGTGAGCCTCAGCCATCAAATAAATGCTTGAAAATTCGTTCTCAGTAAAACTTCTCAACAGGACTCCGTTTATTCCAGTGATGAATCCCTCTTCAAGCACATGAAAATTGTTTTCCTCTAGATGATCTTGCATTTCTTGATTCGAGGGTACACCATGTATTTCTGGTTCTTCAACTTCATCTCTTTTTTGATGAGGGAGACCTCCCAGAATAATTGTTTTTTTAGCATCGATATTTGCGAGCCATTCGGAGAGAGACTTAGAAAAAGAGCTGATTAGATTTGGCCCTACTGGAATTTCAGAAGCTATAACGATAAGGTCATCCATTTGGTATATTCGGATGGGATGGGTGGGTCTATATCCATGCACGACAGTTACGGGAGGGAAACTATCGGAAGCGATGTATCCAATTTCCTCCATGTCTAGAACCTTGATTAGATGTTTGACTGCTATCGGCCCAACTAAGCCCACATCGGGGAAAGCTAATAGAACAGTCGATTCGGCTTCAGGTTCCTTTTTTTCAACTATTTCTACTTCTTCAGACATTCTCAAGTAAAAAGTTCTCTATCTTTACTTTAAATTTTTACTAGTCTTTTCAATGGAATAAGTTACAACTTCAGCTCTCTATTTTCCTTATCAAATCTTCAACATTTTCTTTAATCGTGTCAGGGCCATCGAGTATATGAACTCCATCCATCTCTCTCAGTTTTCTCACGTTTTCGGCATCTACCTCTCTGACTCTCACCTTTATCGTTTTGCCATTAGGAAGTTCCGTCTCCATTTCTCCTTCCTCTAAATCCGTGGGTAATATGTATACGGGCACATAGGCTTTCAGTGCCATTAGGGCAGAATTGGTCAATAAGGTATCTCCAATAGAATGAGCGATTTTCGCCACTGAGTTTGACGTGGTTGGTGCTATGATTAAAGTATCGTATTTTCCAGTTTGAAGATTTCCAGCTAAGAAGGGAGAATTTGAATTTTTTTCAATCCAAATATTTTCAAAGGTCTCCTCTATTTCGTCGTAAATTTTGTACCACTTAAGAACCTGCTCACCCGCTTTGGAAATGAAGACTTCTATATCTACGGGTTTCTCCTCTTTGATTGTCTCCATCTTGTTTTTAATTTCCTTAATCTTGTCTCCTGCTCCAGTTATTCCCCAAGCTATTCTAACTTCTTCCATATTCATCAACAAATTCAGTTAATCTGTTAATAGATTTTTCGAGGGTTCTAAATCCTTCTTCATCCTCCTTGACGGATTCTCCGGTGTCCTTACTCCAGAAGGTAGCACCTAGGTTAGCTCCGAATGAACCTCCACTCACGGGGATTGCTCCGTTCAGGATGAAAAAGGCATGTATCTGCATGAGCGCGAGTTCTTGGCCACCCATCCTGTCTCCGCCTATCGCAATCCCCATCCCAATTTTCCCTTTGAGAGCTTCTGGATTTTTAGCCATAAGTGCCCTTGTTCTATCCATGACGGCCTTTAATTGAGCCGAAACACCGCTATTATAAACAGGAGTAGCCAGTATTATCCCTTTGGCTTCTTCCAAAAGTGGATAAATCTCCTCCATTCCATCGTCAAATACGCATTCTTTTTCATCAAGGCAATGGTCGCAATGGATACAAAAATTTATTTTCTTGCCTAAGAGTGCTTCTAATCTTGTTTCGTATCCTCTACTCTCCAGAATTTCTTGCGTTTTCGAGGTTACATAATCCGTTGCCTCTTTTCTTGGGCTGGAATTGATGATTAGTATCATTCTGAAAGCACTCTACTTCAATTTTTAAACACTTTTCTGTTCTTGTCTTTTCCTCCAACGAAGATAGGACTCTCAACTGGAAAAGTTGATTTTTACCTCATCTATGTCCCAAAGGGGTTCCAGTTTTTCCCCAATGTCTTCTTTAATAGCCGATGCGAACTGGTGGTCTTCCGCTAGGTCGACTTCAATGATAATGGTTCCATCATCCACATTTATTTCATTAATAAGGTCAGTTTTCACCACATCTAGGCCAGTCATTGGATTCATTACGTGTCTTAACCTCTTACGAACTATTTGCTCATCGGTAGGTTCTCTATCCTCGATCAAGCCATGTTTTTCTTCGTAATCTCTTATTGCTTCTCTCAGTGCATCGACCGCCAAGACGGAACAGTGAGTTTTGATGTCGGGTAGTCCACCGAGTTCGTCAGCCGCATCTTCCCAGGTTATCTCTTTAGCTTCATCCAAAGTCCTACCCTTGGCCATTTCAGTAATAATAGAGCCTGTTGCTATATTCGAGGCACAGCCATATGACTTAAATTTGATATCAGTTATCTCCTTCGTTTCTTTATCTACTTTGATGAATAGAGAAACCATATCCCCACAGGCGGGGCTTCCCTCTTGGGCCTTACCATCCGGATTTTCCATCTCCCCAACATTTTTTGGGTTTTTGAAGAGCTCGATCACTTTGTCACTATAAGGCGTGGCCATATCAATTACCTCCAGTTTAGGTTTGGTTTTCCTTTCCTAAAGGACTTATTTCCCGTAATTGGCTTATTATCTCTTTTGTGGCCTTTATAGTGTCCTCAACATCTTCCATTTCGTTATATCGCCCGAAAGTAAATCTGACCGAGCCGTGAGCCCTCTCATGATCTCCCCCTATCCCTGTTATAACATGGCTCGCTTCCAGAGATCTACTGAAGCATGCGGAACCAGTACTTACAGCAAAGCCTCTCATATCAAGATGTAAGGTTATCGATTCACCTTCCACATAGTGAAAAGTTAAGTTAGCGTTTTGAGGTGTTCTCCTATTCCTATGTCCATTGAGAGACACATCTTCGACTTCGGACATTAACCCATCTATAAGACTATCTCTCATTTTCTCCAGCCTCCCGTTTTCCTCCTCCGAGACCAATTCCACTGCTTTTGCAAATCCTACAGCTCCAGGTATATTCTCTACCCCGGCTCTCAGGTTATTTTCCTGAAATCCCCCATCCATCTGCTTTTCTAATTGAATGTCTTGTCGCATGTAAAGTCCTCCTATTCCCTTTGGACCGTGAATTGTATGTGGAGAAAGGGTAACTAAGTCAATTGGTATTTCTTCAACATCTAAGGGAATCCTTGTAAATGTGTGAGTCGCATCGGTGTGGAAGTAGACATCGTGATTTTCACAAATTTCGGCCGCGGCCTTTATATCCTGAATTGTTCCTATTTCTTGGTTTGCATGTTGAATGGACACTAGGATTGTGTTCTCATTGATAGATTCTTTCAACTGTTCCAGATCAACAAATCCATCCTCATCCACATTGAGATAAGTGGCATCGAAATTCTTCTTTTCGAGAGCCTTGACACTGTTGAGGACCGGAAAGTCTTCTATTTTCGAGGTTATGATATGCTTTCCTTCATCTTTTTTAGCCTCCGCTACTCCCTTAATTGCCAAATTGCTGGATTCGGTGCTTCCGGAAGTGAATATAAGTTCCTCCTTGGTTCCTCCCAAGGCAGCCGCTATTGATTCTCTGGCTTTAGAGAGGGCCTCCTTTGCTTCGATGCCGGGAGTATAAGCGAATTCTGATGTCGCTACTGCGTAAGTATCAAAAAAATAGGGTTTCATGGCTTCAAGGACTCTTTCATCTAGTCTAGTGCTTGCTCCGTTGTCTAGATATACTAAGTCTTCCGGCAAGTTTTAACCTCATATAAAGAGAGTTATCTCCGATTCTTTGGCTTCCTTGATATAAGTTCCAACTGCACAGTATTCCGTTATCACATCGTCGCGGAGGTCATCTTTTTCTAGTCCCATTATATCCATTGTCATATCGCAAGCTAGTATCTTGCCACCCAAATCGACGAAGTCTTGAAGTAACTCTTCCAAAGATGCAACGTTCGCTTCCTCCATCTTTCTTTTGATCATCCATTTACCGAGACCCATGTAATTTTTTCTGGAAAGTGAACCTCCTTCTAATTCTCCTTTCTTCAGTCTTTGGAGTCCCCAAAAGGTGAAGTACATAGAAACATCCATACCCATCGAAAGTGCTCCGTTGCCTATTATAAGTGCGCTGTATATCTTGTCCATGTCGCCGCTATGTACTATAAGAGTCGCTTTATCGGCCATCTTTATTCCTCACTCACTCGGATTCGTATCTTCCATTTATCTTCATCTTCTTCAACTTCCAATAATTCGTGATTCATTTCATCGATTGCCATGGGGATCTCTTTTTTGGAAGCTGGGTGATCACCTGTAATTTCGATTATTTCTCCAGGGGAAGCTTTACGGATGGATTTTCGAGTCTCCACCAAAGGAACTGGACATGTTTCGCCAGCAACTTCTACTTTCTTGGCTTCATTTCCCCCCATCCATAATACACCTGTTTTAAGTACATTTTATTATTCTTTATTTTGATTAATAAACTCTAGAAGCATGAAGCCCTTCATGACGCCAGACCAGGGTGGTGGGGAAATAATTGAGAAAGTTAAAACTCCGGAAAGAGTTGATCGGGAGAACGAAGTTAAGAGTGTCAAGTTGAGCCGGTTAGATTAAATCGTAAAGAGAGCAGTGGACATCTAGGGTGAAGAAATATAAGTTCAGAGCCCGAACTGGGAGAGACTCGATTTGATATTAATCTTAAGAAAGTCTAACCAATATTAACTAAAACATTGAATTTGCTTGTATTTCTTAAGGATTGGCAAAAGGAATTGAGGAGATTACCGATTGATTAAGGTAGAGGATTATTTAGACGATCTCAGGTCTTGTGAGTTGTGTGAGTGGCGGTGTGGAGTCGATCGGCTTTCCGACGAGACCGGTGTCTGTAGAATGGGCAAACCCGAATTGGCATCCTCCACTTTACATCCAGCTCCACCCCAAAGTTATACTGTATTTATGACAGGATGTAATTTCAAATGCCTAAATTGCCAGAACTGGACTATTGCACATTATCCAGATTCCGAAAAAATGGTTAGAGGTTTCATTGAGCCTAAGAGATTAGCTAAGAGGGCCTTTATGGCTTTAAATTCCGAAGAGGCCGATATGATTTCAGCCGATAGAATATTTTTCAGTGGAGGGTCCCCGACTCCTTCACTTCCTTACATTGAGAAAGTTGTAGAAGAAGCCAGAAAGCTAGGGGAGGTGAAAGTCAATTACGACACCAATGGATTTATGACGGAGAGTTCCCTTTCTAGAATTCTTAAATTCACAAACTCAATTACGTTTGACATCAAGGCATACCATGACGACATTCATAGGAGTTTAACTGGTGCACCCGTCGATCCCGTATTGAGAAATGCAAGAAGGATAGCAGAAAAGGCGGATGAAAAATTATGGGAGTTTCGAGTACCCTTGATTCCGGGGATTAATGAGGAGGAAGTTAGACCAATAGCAAAATTTATCTCGGAGACAGACCCTGAGCTTCCACTCAATTTCCTAGCGTTTAGACCAAATTTTGTTCTGGAAAACCATCCAGGGGCTACTCGTGAATTAATGGAGCGTGCCGTGAATATTGCGGAAGAAACAGGTCTGGAAGATGTCAGCTGGAGTGGTCGGGTCGGGATTTCAGGGGAGGTTGAAGCGAGTAAAACATCCGAATATGAGAGGGAAGGTGCAAAGATTGCCGGCGAGATTGCTAAGTCAACGGGATGTAACTTTCATCCCCGGTCATGTGGAAACTGTGTTCAGAAAGATGAATGCCCGATAAAGAATTATCGAGCAAAAAGATCGACTTAAAAATAATTTTTCCCAGCTTTCGATTTTAAGAAAATAACAAGGACAGCTTGCGACGTTACTCGAAACCTTCGTAGCCTTTATTTTTGATTATTTCCTTGAATTTTAGCGCATCCTCGTCTAAAATTGGGGATTCCGATATAATCGATGGCGTATATCCATTTTCAACTATTATTTCGGCCAATGGCTCGAAAGGAGGACTCTGTTCCGTTCCATAGGTTAGATGTTTTTGTTCTCCCTTTTCGTTATATTCGAGTTCCGTGAAATGGGTATGCAGATTTTTTACGGACTCAGTTCCCAGTTCATTTTCGATTTTCTCAAATACATCGAGATAGTCTTCCTTTTCCTGAAGACTTCCATCTCCTCGAGCGTGTAAGTGTGCGAAGTCTACGGTAGGTACTGTCAAAGGTACTTCTCGACAAAGATTGATGATTTCGTCGAGGTTTCCCAACTGAGATTTTTTGCCAGTGGTTTCCGGACCCAGGGAAATATCGATGTTCTTGTCCTTCAGCCTCTCTACAACTTCTCTCATACCTGCCACGGTTAACTCCATAGCTTCCTCTTTCGGTCTATCGGAATAATAGGCCGGATGAAAGACGACCTGATGTGCGTTCATCAAAGAGCCAATTTTTGCAGCTTTAAAAAGCCTATCTTTGCTTTTCTCGATAGTTTCATTCTCCTGTGAGGCAAAATTGATCCAATATTGTCCGTGAATCGTGACCCATATATCGTATTTTTCAGCGTTTTCACCCAGTTTCGCGGCATTCTCCTCTCCAATCCTTACTCCATGAGTCCCTTGATACTCGTAAGCGTTGAGGCTCTCTTCACGTATGTATTTCGGAGCTCCGGTGGAAGGCCCACTATAATCTACGGGATTTCCGGCCGGCCCAATCCTGATTTTCTCGGGCATAGTTACGGATTTAGCTAAAATTGAATAACTATAAAAAATCTCGGATTTCAGGAAGCTTATCGGAAATGATTTAATCCACGGTTCGATTAATCTTACACAGGTGACGATATGGCTCTAAAGACTCCCGAAGAGTATAGGAAAAGCTTGGAGGAATTGGATCTAGAGCTTTATTTATTCGGATCAAAATTATCGGAAGATATTCACGAACATCCGGTAATAAAACCCTCGGTGAATTCCATAGCCAAGACCTACGAGTTGGCCCAAGACCCGGAATTTGAGGATATCATGACGGAGGAATCCCATTTGATAGATGAGGAAGTAAATAGATTCACACATATCCATCAATCGATTCAGGATTTGGTCAATAAGAGTAAGATGAATCGGATTCTTGGAAGGAAGACCGCCTCTTGTTTCCAGCGTTGTGTAGGAATGGACGCTCTTAATGCACTTTCAATTGTCACTTACGATTTGGATGAGGAAAAAGAAACCAATTACTATGAAAGGTTTCAGGATTTCCTTAAATACGTCCAAAAAAATGATCTAGTCTGTACAGGAGCCATGACGGACACGAAGGGAGACAGGAGCAAAAGGCCAAGCGAGCAGGAGGATCCGGATCAATATCTTCATGTGGTAGATGAGAAAGAAGATGGGATAATCGTCAAAGGGGCGAAGGCTCATCAAACTGGTTCGGTGAATTCTCACGAAATAATAGTCATGCCGACGCGCCGGATGCTTGAGGCCGACAAAGATTATGCGATTTCTTTTGCCGTTCCGTCAGATGCCGATGGAATAAAATATATCTATGGTAGGCAAGCGTCCGATCTACGTAAAAAGGAAGTTAGCAAGATGGACAAGGGAAACCCCAATTATAGTGGCCAAGAAGCTTTGGTCATATTCGACGAGGTTTTTGTTCCGTGGGAGAGAGTCTTTCTGTATAGGGATTATGAATATGCTCTGGACTTGGTGGAGAAATTTTCGTCCTATCACAGACAGAGCTACTCCTGTAAAACTGGGATAGGAGACGTTCTTATAGGGGCCGCCTCTAATATTGCCGAGTACAATGGGGTTAGGGATAGCTCTCATATCCGCGAAAAGCTCGTCGAGATGAACCACCTTAACGAGACGATGTTTTCCTGTAGCTTGGCATGCGCTTATGATGGCTCTGAAATGGATTCGGGAACTTACTTTGTGGACGTCCTAAAATCGAATGTATGCAAGCTGAATGTAACCAGATTCCCTTATCGACTGGCCAGGCTAGCCACTGATATTGCAGGTGGATTGATGGCAACTCTACCATCTCAGAAGGACTATGAAAATCCCGAGACAAAGGACTATATAGAAAAATATCTTCGTGCCAATCGGGATTTCGAGACAGAGGATAGAATGAAAATGTTGAGGCTCATAGAAAATCTAACAATGGGAACTGGAGCAAATTCTTATCTTTGTGAGTCGGTGCACGGAGCCGGTTCACCCATGGCCCAACGAATGACTATAGGAAGATTAGAAGACATGGAAGAAAAGGAGCTTGCAGCACAAGAAATCGCCGATTTAGAGGATAAAGATAAAGATCTTTAAATCTACCACTTTTTTTGAATAGATTAATAAATACCCTCGAGTTTTTAAAAAGGGGATTAAAACCAACAAAATTAAGGAATGAATCGGTCGACAAAGGGGTATCATGAAAATACACACTATTGGCGGTTACGAGAAGGTAGGAGGCAATATGACGGCAGTTGAAGTCGGTGGAGAAGTCGTTATCTTCGATATGGGCGCCGATATAGAAAAAATAGTAGAGAAAGGATTAAGAATCGAAGAAATGAGTACTGTAGAAGCGATACAGGCAGGCATTGTTCCTGATGATTCCGAAATAAAGGACAATGACAGGGATAATGTAGCAGCGATTGTAGTAGGTCATGGACACCAGGATCATTGTCGTGGCCTGCCAAAATTGGCAGGAGCATATGATTGTCCGATACTAGCATCACACTATACGGCAGATATTATCGAAAGATTCATAGAAAACGACGACGAGGAGGTTAAAAACGAGATAATAAGGATGGAACCCGGAAGCACGTTCCAAATTTCGAGTGAGATGGAATTAGAATTCGTGCCTGTTACTCACAGCATTCCTGGATCTTTTCTTTCAGTTCTCAGAACCAGTGAAGGAAACTTAGTATATTCTTTAGATTTCAAGCTTGATGAAAATCCTACTTTGGGCCAACCAATTGATTATGACAAGTTAGAGAGTTTAGGGGAAGAAGGAATTAGAGTTTATATTGTGGATTGTACTAGAGCGGATCAACCAGGTAGCACGGATTCGGAACTGAAAACTAGAAAAGAATTGAAAAAGATTCTTTCTGAGGCATATCAAAAAAGAAGAGGGGTTATTGTAACTACTTTTTCTTCCCATATTGCTAGACTAAATAATATAATAGATGCAAACGCAGGTAGGAGAAAAATAGCGATGTTGGGGAGATCCCTTAAGGAGTACACTCAAGATGCTGAAAAAAATGGACTGATCGACCTTTCAAATATACAGGTTGCAAGTTACCGGCAAAGGGTAGAAAGTATATTGAAGGAGGTTTCGAGAAATAAAGCCGAGTTTTTATTAGTTCCTACGGGTAACCAAGGAGAACCTAATGCGATGTTACCTAGGATAGCTAGTGGAGACTATCCATATCACTTATCGGAAGAAGATTTAGTTATTTTTTCGAGCGTTACCATTCCGACTCCAATAAATGAGTTAAATCGGGAGTATCTGAAGAAAAATCTCAGAAAAAAGGGAGCAGACCTCAAGCTTAATGTTCACTCTCATGGACATGCAAAAAAGGAAGGTCATAGGAAAATGATGCGAATGCTCAATCCGGATGTCGTTGTACCTGCCCATGGGGGAACGGAAAAACTGAGTGCTTGTGCGAGCTTGGCTAGAGAAGAAGGTGTAGATACAGTACGAGTTTCGCAAAATGGTGGAACAATAAATCTCGATTGATGTAAAAGCTTGGGTTTGTTAACTTTTAGCGCCAAGAAGTCTCCTTCCTAATCTTTGATTAGGTGGGTGATG
>CAYNPN010000027.1:0-19730 GCA_964399085.1 Hadarchaeota archaeon (SeqCode)
GCGAATGGGTGGAAGCCCCTGCCTAATCGGAGATTAGGAAGGGGAGGATGTCACGTAATCTACGTAGAAATAATTTTTAAAACGCTTTCTAATATTTTGAAGGGAGAATTTGCTTAGAGCAAGGGGAGATGAGAGGATAGACATACCCGGAAATTTCCGAAACCCATAAAAATTAAAAATACAATTAAAGCTTCGGCTCACATGGAGTGAGATATCAATGAAAATAATTTCGAAAGAAAATTTTGATGAACTCGTGGAAGATTTAATAGAGAACGATCCGCGGCAGGTAGAGGGTGTTCAATCTAAAGATAGTAAATTTGTTTTCGATAGTCTAGATTCGGCAGATGATTTGAGATTAGATTATGATGTGACCATTCTTCCTCCAAAGAAGTATTTCATGCCGCCTAAAGAGACTATTATAGAATATGAAAAGTCTGATGGCGATTTTTCTGTAAACTCCGTAGTTGATCCTGATCCTCGAATAATAATTGGAATTCATCCATACGATTTGATTGCCATAGAACAGATGGACAAGGTATTTTCGTCCACCTATGAAGATGATTATTATCTTGAAAAGAGGGAAAATAGTGTATTAATCGGAGTCAATATGCAAGACGTTTCTGAATGGTCCTTCGCTGCCAGCATGGGTACGGAGACGACCGATTCCGGATACGATTTAATGCTCACAGATTTGGGAGAAAATTATGCTGTCGAGATAGGGTCTTCAAAAGGAAGCGATTTGCTGGAAGATGTCGAGATTCGCGATGCCACTTCCGAAGAGGTAGACGAAGTGGAGAGGATCAAGGAAGAGTTACCGGAGAAGTTCGAAAAGGAACTAAATTTCTCACCGGAGAAGCTTCCCTCTATATTGGAAGAAAAACATGACGATATGGAGTTCTGGGAGGAGAACTCCGAGGATTGTTATAGCTGTGGCAGTTGTAATTTAGTCTGCCCAACTTGTTACTGCTTTGATGTTGAGGAAATAAACTCCATCAATATGAAAGAAGGTCGAAGGGATAGAAGATGGGACGGTTGCTTACTGGAGCAATTCGCAGTTGTAGCGGCCGGAGAGAACTTCAGGGAGAATAGAGCCGAGAGATACAGACACAGGTACATGCGAAAGGGGAAGTTCATCTATGATAGATATGGCGACATTGCATGTGTAGGATGTGGAAGATGTGGATCCCATTGCGTTCCAGATATAGCGGATCCAAGCAGGATTTATAATAAGCTAGCTGGCGAGCAGTCGGACAAAAAGACTAAAAAAGAGTCCAAAGGCATTCTAACAAAAATAAAGGAGGCCTTCTGATGACCGAGGATACCATACTAGAACCAGAAAAAGCCACGATAGTATCCACTAGGGACTTGACAGAAAAAGAGAAACTATTTGAGATAGAACTAGACAGTGGAGAGTCTTTAAATCACAAGCCGGGGCAATTTGTGGAGCTTTATCTACCTGGAATCGGTGAAGCTCCCTTCTCTGTTACATCTTCGCCGACGAAGGATGGACCATTCGAACTGTGTGTGAGAGCCATTGGGAATGTGACCAATGCCCTCCATAGAATGGGAGAGGGAGATAAACTCGGGATTAGGGGTCCCTATGGAAACGGCTTCGATGTGGAGTTTTTGAAGGGCAAAGATTTGCTTTTCATCGGTGGTGGAATTGGTTTGGCCCCCCTGAGATCCCTGATCAATTATGTTAGAGATAATGAGGAAGATTATGGAGAGTCGACTATCCTCTACGGATGCAAGGAGCCATGCGAAAGATTATATGAAAATGAACTCGAGAGATGGAAGGAGCTGGACTTCTTCGACTGCAGAGAGACAGTCGATAGCTGTCCTGCGGATGCGGAGTGGGACGGCAACGTTGGAGTGATTACCACCCTTATACCTGAGGTCGACTTTGACCCGGAGACTACCTACGCGATAGTATGTGGCCCTCCGGTGATGTATAAGTTCGTCATGCAGGAGCTGGACGACAAAGACCTACCATCCGACCATAGGATTTTGTCCTTGGAGAGAAGGATGAGGTGCGGAGTTGGTGAATGCGGTCACTGCCAGATTGGGGGATACTATGTATGTCAGGACGGACCCGTGTTCAATTATGCTGAGATTGAAGATGAAGAGGAGGCGATATAATGACAGAAAAGCCGAAGGCAGCATTCTTTGACTTTGCAGGTTGTGAGGGCGATCAGCTTCAAGTTGTTAATTTAGAAGAGAAGTTGTTGGATCTAATAGAAATAGTCGATGTGGTGAGTTTCAGGGAGGCAATGTCCGAACATAGCGACGATTACGATATAGCCTTTGTCGAAGGATCGGCGACTACACCTCATGCCGAGGAGAGATTGGAGGAGATTAGAGAAAATGCGGACACCGTAGTTGCTATAGGTGCTTGCGCCACGATTGGAGGAATTAACTCAATTCGTAATCCTCGAGATTTCAAGGAAGTGCAAGAGAAGGTATATGGAGATAAAGCTGACTACTTCGAATCTTGGGAAAAGGCAAAACCTGCAGATGCGGTTATATCTGTGGACTATAAGGTTCATGGTTGCCCAATAGATAGGGATGAATTCCTACAAGTTGTCGATTCTTTGGTGAGAGGAAAGGAGCCCAATATCCCCGATTATCCCGTTTGTGTGGAATGTAAACTAAATGAAAACGTTTGCGCTTTCGAAAGAGACGAATTTTGTTTAGGGCCTATCACGAGAGCGGGTTGTGATGCCTGCTGTGTGAACGAAGGTACGAGATGTTGGGGGTGCAGGGGGATGATAGATAATCCTAACGAAAACGCTCACAAAGAAGTGTTGGAAGAATATGGCCTAACCGTGGAAGACATAAAGAAAGAATTCAATCTTTACTTCGCCTGGCAACAAGAAGCTCGTGAAAAACAAGAGGAGGATGAAGAAGAATGAGTGAAAATTTAGACATTGATGTGGAATACCTGACAAGAGTAGAGGGTCACGGGAACATTGTCGTGAATGCGGAAGACGGAGAAATTGAGGAGTGCGAATGGCAAGTGGTTGAGGCACCGCGATTCTTTGAGTCAATGGTAGTAGGCAGGAGCTGGAAAGAACTACACCATATAACTTCTCGAATATGTGGAATTTGCTCGATGGCCCACCAATTTGCATCCTTGAAGGCAACGGAGGATGCACTAGATATTGAGCTTTCTGAACAGGATAAGCTTTTGAGAAGGCTAGCATATCATGGAGAAAATATGCAAAGCCACGTTCTCCACGTGGGGTATCTGGCTTTACCCGATTTGATGGGTGCTAGTTCGGTAGTTCCATTAGCGTCTTCTCATACTGAAGAGGTTAAGACAGTCGTAAGGATACATCGTTTATCGAATGAAATTTCTGAAACATTGGCAGGCAGGAATACACATCAACAAAGACTTGTTCCGGGTGGATTCTCGAAGATTCCAAGTGAGGGCGAATTGGTGGATTTGAAAGAGAGGCTGGAGAATTCTTTCGATGATTTGACTGCTGTTGCGGAGTTAGTTGAGGATTTAGCTCCTGAATTCCCCGACTTTACCCGGGAGACCGAGTTTATATCTTTAAAATCCGAAGATGAATATCCGCTTTACGATGGGATTCTAGCTTCAACCGACACTGGGACCGGAGAGGTAGAGAACTACCTCGATTGGACGAATGAGTATGTCGTTCCTCAGTCTACGGCTAAGTTTGCAAAAAATAATCGAGAGTCCTATATGGTTGGAGCGCTAGCGAGGCTGAATAATAATTATGATCAGTTACGGCCAAAAGCAAAGGAAGTCGCGGAGCAGTTTGGTCTGGAGCCGGTTTGTCACAACCCCTACATGAATAACGTCGCACAGTTAGTGGAAACTGTACATTGCGCAGAAGACGCTATAGATATTATCGATGAATTATTGGATAGAGGATTGGAGCCTCAGGGGGAATACCATCAACCTGAAGTGGATGTGAAACCAGGAAGAGGAATTGGAGCGGTTGAAGCTCCTAGAGGAATCCTATTCCACGATTATACCTACGATGAGAATGGAAAATGCACCGAAGCGAATTGCATTATTCCTACTAATCAAAACCACGGAAACATTCAGAATGACTTCGAGAAAATGGTGCCAGAGATGATGGGTGAACCGGAAGAAGAGATAGAGCAGGCTTTGAAAATGCTGGTTAGAGCTTATGATCCATGTATCTCCTGTTCCACTCATTATCTGGACGTAGATTTCGTGGATTAACTGATTCCCATTTCTGTCCGGAAAGTTTTTCCTTAAAAAAAGATATCTGTTTACCTTGTTATGAAAGCGATTATAGGCCTAGGAAATCCCATTAAGAACGACGATGGCATAGGTATTCTACTGGTTAGCGAGATTGAGCAAAAGAGGATACCGCCCGATGTAGAGGTTTTTGAAGCAGGAACTCGGGGCATGAGACTATTACACCTACTAAACGACTTAGATAAGGCACTGATAGTAGATGCTGTTCATTTTGGTGGAGAACCGGGGGAAAGCGTTTTCTTCACACCCGCTGAGGTGAAATCTCTAAATGAATCTCGGAGTACCCACGATACCAATTTCCTAGAGGTCCTAGAGCTTTCTAAAACTCTCGAAGAGGAGCCCGAGGAGATAGTTATCATGGGAGTCGAACCCAAGGACACTTCATTTGGAGAAGGAATTTCTTCGGAACTTGAAAATAAGCTCCCTGAACTAATCGATGAATTATTCAAAAAATCCATTGAAATGTTTGGATCCGGTAAAAAGTAAATTCTGGAGTATATTTCGAAAACTCTGGAGGGGAAAAGGTCGGATGGGTCACTTGAAATAATCTCATCAATCAACGTCAGCCTTCAAAATCTGTGCTCTTCCTTCTTCTTTTCAATATACTCTATAAATTCGACTCCTTCTTCAGAAGTTTCCGTCAATTTGCTAAAGACGACGAATATAGCTGTGGTCGAGATAATTCCCCAGACTGCTGGCGGGATTCCTAGTAAATTCCAACCGGAGATATAAAGCGACGCCGTTATTGTCCCGCCTATGACCATGCTCCAAATGGCTCCCGAGGCAGTTCCCTCTTTCCAGAAAAATGCTCCTATAAAAGCTGGAACGGTTACCATTAAACCTCCGGAAGCCATGCTGGATAGAACAGCAATCAAATCTAGCCTTAATCTGGCGAATAAAATGCAGACAACAATTAATAGAGGTATTATGGCCTTTCCAACAAGCATTTCCCTCCCTTCCGACAGCTCCGGTTTGAGAGGGTTTGCTATGTTCCTGACTCCCATCGAACTCAATGTGAGAATTATCGAGCCAAGGGTAGAGGTAGCAGCTGCAAAAATACCTACGAAGACGACTAATCCAAGCACAGTTGGAACCTTCGAAAGAAGGGCAGGCATGGCCATGTCGGCTTCCGAAAGTCCTGGTACAATATTTGCGGCCGAAAATCCCAGTAGCGTGGTGATTATAGTGTAAATAAAGCCGAAGATTGAGAAATAGATTATCATTCTTTTGAGGCTTGTGATATTTTCGGAGACAAACATCCGCTGAGAGACTTGCGGGTTGCTCAGGGCGAAAAATGCCCACGGTAAGGAGAGACCGATAAATTTCTCAATATCCCAGGAGATTCTGAGTAATTCGGGCGATTCTTTCATCACGGTTGAAAAGAATCCCGCCGGCGATCCGAAGAAGTGGTAGAAAACGAAGAAAAGCAGAATAATGCTGGTAACTAGCATGGTCAATGCTTGAAAAGCATCCGTCCAGGAGACCGATCTGAAACCTGCCCAAAATACCGAGATTCCGCTAAAGGTGGCCATCAGGAGGACTCCAACTATGAAGGGTATTTGGCCGTTAGTCAACCCACTGAAGAGAATTCCCGCTCCCATTAGTTGCACTGAAGCATAAGGAATCAGCATTATCATGGCTATGAGAGTGGCTACTACCCCCACATATTTGTCTCCGTACCTGTCGGCGAGCATATCCGGAGGGGTAATATAGTCATATTTTCTCCCGGCGATCCAAAATCTCGGGGCGAATATGGCAAGCAAAAGGACCGTAAACATTAGATAGGTTAATTCGAATCCCAGCGCCGCCACCCCGGAGGAGTAAGTTAATCCAACTAGACCTACCATCATGAAAGCGCTATAGGTAGTTGCACTGTAGGTCATTCCCGAAATAAATCCACTGACCTTTCTACCTGCGATGTAGAATTCCGGGATCCCCTCGCCTAGACGCTTTCTAGCTAGATAGACTATACCCAAACCAACAATTGCCCAAATTCCTACAGCGATGTAAACGTAAATTGGCTTCATTAGACTTTCCACCTACTTATTTTCCGTAATCCCACGAACAATACGAAAAAGGTTAGAATAGTCCAAAAGAGATAATTTGCCCAGAATCTGGAAGTGTTTTTTAGAATCAGGTAAGGAACTCCTAAATTTACCACCCAAAAAATTGTTCCGAGAATGGCCAGTTGCCATCCTTCGCCCCCTTTGAGCTTAACTATGGCTTCAGGAAATGAACTAAGAAGGGCTACGATGAAAAATGCTAAAGCCAGAATTGCACAGACGAAAAATTGTTGTTGACCACCGAGATGAAGGAGTGATAGGAGAATTGCTATTGTCGATAGAATGTAAATGAGCAGAATTAGAAAAATTTCCGTTCTATTCCTCATTTTCTCCCCCTTCTTGATTCGAATTCGTTAATTAATCCCCTTTCTGAACCTTTCCATTTTTCCAGTAGAACGAAGAACATACATAACCTAATAAGTTTTCTGAGAATAGCCGAGTAACTATTAAAATTAGCTTAAGAAATTAGCAAAATAACAACGAGGAAAAATTAGAGGACCAAAAAATGAACCCGGGAGAGACCTATTCCAAAGATGGAGACGATAAATATTCCTTTGAGATAGGCCCAATTAGACCGCCTAGTGAAGGAGGGGTCCACTCCCTTCTGCTCAGACCGACTAGGAATTGTCCTTGGAACAGGTGTAAATTCTGTAGTATCTATAAGGGCAAGGATTTCCAAATCAGAAAAGTAGAAGAAATTAAGGACGATATCGACGCAGTTAAGTCTATAAGAGATATCCTAGAGAAGGGATCCGAGAGATCCGGTTTCGCCCCCAGAGATTGTATCTCCGTCGTTTCAGGCTGGATGCGTTCGGGGCAGAAAACGGCCTTTTTGCAGGATTCTAATTCCCTGATAATGCGTACACCTCAGTTGGTTGAAGTACTGGATTACCTGACTGATACGTTTCCAAGTCTGGAAAGAATAACCTCTTACGCACGTTCAAAAACTCTTGCAAGAAAATCTCTTGGGGAACTGGAGAAGATTAGAAATGCCGAATTAAAGAGACTTCACGTGGGACTAGAAAGCGGCGATGACGAAGTTCTCAAAATGGTTAATAAGGGTGTAACTGCGCAGGAACACATTGAAGCCGGTAAGAAAGCAAAGAAAGCTGGATTTGAACTGTCCGAATACGTCATGCCCGATTTGGGTGGCAGAGAACGGTGGGAGGAGCATGCCCTAAATACCGCGAAGACGTTGAACGAGATTAATCCAGATTATGTGAGAATGAGGCCCCTAGTGGTTCGGAGCGGAACTGAATTGAGAGAAGAATATCAGAAAGATAATTTTCATCTTTCGTCTCCCCATGAGCGTTTGGAAGAAGTCAGAAAGATGGTGGAAAATTTGGATATATCGGGAAAGCTTTGCTTCGACCATAGGATGAATGCATGGAAAAGTAAAACGGGCGGCTCCCTATTCGACATGAGCTATGAAGGATACGAACTACCGGAAGAAAAGGATTTGGTAATTGATTTAATTGAAGAAGGACTTGATGTGGACGAATCCCTCCATACCGATCCAAGGGAACTTGCAAGACTATCCCTATAGCCGAATGGTATTATCGCGTTTTCCTCAGTCCAAAAATAGCTTCACGGGTACACTTGAAGATTTCTTTACTTCCCTAACCCTTTCCCTCAACCTAAGTCTTTCTGAATCCGCGTCCTCAACCAGCTTTAGATAATCATCTTCTAAATCTGGATAGAATTTCTCGATATTTTTTAATATTTTCTCCCTACTATCTTTGAGACTAATATTCTCGATTTGAAATTCCTCAATATACTCCTCAGTTTTTTTGAGGATTTCTTGCAAATCAGTTATTCCATTCAAATGTGGCCCCACGTGTACGTAGCAGTTTATTCCCCTCTCGGAAATTTCCTTCAGGGCCTCGAGTCTGTCCTCTATTTTAGGTGCTTTGTCTTCCCAAATTTTTCTATCTTCTTCATCTAGAAAGTTAATAGTGAACCCCACCGAAATTCTCTCGGAGTTGAATTGTCTAAGCACATCAATATCTCGAAGTATAAGATCGCTTTTGGTTAGGATGTTGACGGGAAATTTTGTATTCGCCAACCTACTTAGAATATTCCTGGTCAGCTGATATTTTTCCTCAATTTTTTGATAGGGGTCGGTCACCGAGGAGAGGAGGACTGATCCTTTCTCTTTTTTAAATAAATCATCCTCAAGTGCCTTTCTAGCATTTATCTTCACGTCTACAAAATTACCCCAAGAATCTTCGTGGTCGGTAAATTTTTCCATAAACCTCGCATAGCAGTAGCTACATCCGTGAGCACAACCTCGATATGGGTTTATTGAATAATCTACCCCATAAATCCCCGAATCGGATAAAATCGATTTACATTCAATTTCTCTTACATTCATCAGGGCCGACCTAAAAATAATCGTCAATTCTTCGCTGAGACTCCTTTTCAGCTAGGAGCTCAGATACTGATTTCCATTCCTCCAAACTCAGATCTAGATTGTTTCTCAAAAAGGTGTATACCTCTTTTTGAGTCTCAAATTCTGCTGGCGTCGTTTTTAAAATATTTCGAACCGATTCGCGTACATTCCAAACCCCCACGGGCAGGATATATCCCGGATGGGCTTCTCTCAGGACGATAGCTCCAGCCTGCCTCCTCCTGTTTTTTAAATTTTCTGCGACAGCAAGCCTAGCTGAGTAATAGCACCCCCCTAAAGAGGCATACTCCGTTCTTCCCCCCATGTACTCATGATCTCCAAAAATAGCTATTTTGTCCCTGCTAGGATTCCAAGTTGTCTCCGGATAGAAGGCCTCTATGAGTTCATATTTCCAAACAGAGGGTGTGAATATAATTACCCACCTATTGTCTAGATAATCCCCCACATATATTTCGTATTTATCGATAGGACGGTAAGTTTTGACTCGTTCACGGAGGTCTTTTCCGACCATATCGTCCACTGCTGTTATGCTCCACCTTGTCGGCACAAATTTCCTGTTTTCGTCAAGTCCCGTCCCTCCGACCATAAAAATATCCTGAATTCGGGAAATCTGTACTCCTTCTTCGTAAAGTTTCAAAACTGCTTTTTTCGACTTCAAATCATCATCGTAAAAGATCTTTTCCAGAGTAGGATGAGTGCTCATGGAACCTAATTCGAATCTTTTCATTTGCGCCGACGGCCCATGAGGTTGTGATTTATTGTCTAGCTGAAAGGAGTCCGAGAGTTTCTTATTAAACTCTACCTCGGCTTCGGCTGGATTTTTCGATAAGGAAATATATCTTGTTTTTTCTACCTCCCTACTCATCCTGTCGTCGATTTCAATTCCTTTCTTCAGCCGTTTCTTTCCCCTTGCAAGCTGACCTCGATACTCCATGATGTCATTCATATCTGCGCTTCCGAACCATTTCTCGGGGGTGGAAAGAATAGAGGTATCACCCTTCATGGGAGGGACCAGTGGCCCTACGTTTACCTTGGGGTATCCATACCTTCCGATGAAAATAGAGGGCGGTGAGTTTCCATTGAGATGGCTGGTGTCTAATTTTATTTTATCTCCGGCCCCCGTTTTTGAATAAAATTTCGCTAGAATTGGGCATCTGGATTTTCCGCATAGGTTCTTTGTCCCCCTGCATTTGAGGCATAGAGGTCTTATTTTCGGATCTATCTTAGGAGCAATTTCTCTAGAAAAAGTCTTCAGTTCGTCGTTTTTCTTCTTTCCAGTCTTCTCGACGCTGACTTGTTTCTTGGGAGTTTTTCCGGGCATTTTCTCCCTTCATTAATTCTCGATTTAGTTCTTTAATTCCTTCAATACCAATTAGATTTCTCGAATATTTAAATAAGGAATTGGGAGATCGGTGAAAGTAAATCATCGGCGTATAATTTATTTTCGATTTTCCTTTGGAGACTGACGGGGCAATTCCGATAAGTTAACTTCTGACAATTGTTGATACTTCATTGAGTAAATAGATATACCATTCCAGACAGGAGGAAAAATAATATTATTAGGACTATGACCAGTTTTTTGAAATCGATTTTCTTTATCCTATCCCATTCAAGGGAGATAATTAGCACGATTAACCCGATTACCATTAAACCAAATAAAATCGAATTATTCAATTATCCCACCGAATTACCTATAAATCAACGATTTTTAAAAAGATGGGCCCTCAATCTCACCTTGAAAGTATTAAAAGCCGATTAATTTTTAGGAAAGAGATAAAAGAGAATCGCAATTAAATAAGAGTTGATATTTCTTTCTGCGAATTATTTTTAAACCCAAATTAAGTATACTATAGTAGCGTAAGAGATTAAGAGGAAAATCATGACTAAGACCCTGATAATAAGCGAGAAGCCAAGCGCTGCATCCAAGATTGCCGGGGCCCTTTCGGAAAATGGGGCCGTTGAGAAGGAATTGAATGGCGTCCCATATTATGAGTTTTCCCAAAACGGCAATGAACTAGTAGTTGCTCCTGCGCTGGGCCACCTCTATACGCTGAAGAATAAGGAGCCGATTGATGATTATCCGATGTATAACATCGAATGGGTCCCCAAATACGAGGCTAATAATACGTCCGGAGATTCCGAGGCTTTTATAGAAACCATATCGGAGCTAGCGGAGGATGCAGATGAATACATCAACGCTACTGACTTTGATCAGGAGGGAGCTGTTATTGGGTATACTATATTGAAATTCATATGCGGCGATGGTGCAATCGAGAAAGCTAATAGGATGAAATTTTCTACCCTGACTGCCGAAGAGTTGAAGGAGGCATACGAGGATCTTCTACCTGGCCTAGATCAGGGCCTCATCGATTCAGGGGTTGCCAGGCATATGCTGGATTGGTATTGGGGGATGAATCTTTCGAAGGCCCTTACTTCGGCAGTGGAGAGAGCTCACGATCGCTTTGTTAAACTTTCGGTAGGTAGAGTTCAGACACCTACCCTCAAAGCTCTCCTGGAAAGAGAGAAGGAAATTGAAGAATTTGAACCGGATCCTTATTGGGTAATAGAATTACTTTTCGAGTTTGATGATCAAGAAGTCAAGGCCAAACATAAGAAAAAGAAGATTTTCGATGAGGAAAAAGCCAAGGAAGTCAAAAAGAAATGTAAGGGAAAGAAAGCAGAAGTATCGAATATAAAAACTAGAAAGTATACGAATAAACCTCCGACGCCTTTCAACCTCAGCTCCCTACAGTCCGAGGCCCATAATCAGTTCGGCTATTCCCCGGCCAAAACTCAGCAACTCGCTCAGAGTTTGTACAACGACGCTCTGATAAGTTATCCTCGTACAGGTTCGAAAAAATTGCCGGAATCAATTGGATATAGGGAAATCATAGAGAAGATAGGTGAAATTCACGGATATAAGGGTAGAGCAAAGAAAATATTGAAAAAATCTGAACTTGAGCCGAATGAAGGAAAGGCGACCGATCCTGCTCATCCCGCAATTTATCCGACTGGAGTTCAACCGGAGGATCTGGAAGGGCCTAGAAGGAGAGTTTACGATTTAATCGTGAAGAGATTCTTAGCTACCTTTGCCGATGAAGCGGTCAAGCAAAGCGTCCGAATAGATCTCGATATAGAAGGAGAACCGTTCTTCTTTAGGGGTAGAAAAGTTCTCGAGAAAGGTTGGCTCGAATATTATGCCCCATATGGAACTACGGATGAGGTCATACTTCCTGATATGAGCGAGGGCCAGATGCTAGACCCCAAAAAGTTCCTCTTCCAAGAAAAGGAAACTAAACCTCCAGCCAGATACAATCGCTCCTCTACCGTTAAGGAAATGGAGGAGAAAAATCTCGGAACTAAGGCGACCCGTGCAGGAATTGTAGAGAATCTCTATGACAGGAATTACATTGATGGGGAGAGAATTACCGTAACTAAGATTGGTAGGGAACTGATTGAATCTCTGAAGGAATATTGTCCCGATATTGTTAGTGAAGAACTTACCTCTCATTTCGAGGAAGAGATGAAGGAAATTGAGGATAGAAATCAGACAAAGGAAGAAGTCTTGGAGGAAGCTAAGTCAAAGCTAGGTAATATTCTGGAGGAATTTAGAAAACATGAGGAGGAGATAGGAGAACCTTTGGGTGAGGCTTATCGAGAAACCAGAAGAAATCAAAAGATTATGGGAGACTGTGAGGTATGTGGCGAAGGTGAGATGAAGGTTATAGTTTCGAGAAGAACGGGCAAGAGATTTGCTGGTTGTACTAACTATCCCGATTGTAATAATTCGTTCCCACTTCCTCAGAACGGGAAGATAATCCCATTGAACGAATATTGCGATGAGTGCGGGGAGCCTAGAATCAAGGTTGTGAGGAAAGGGAAGAGGCCCTATACCATGTGCATAAATCATAAATGTTCTACGAAAGAGGACTGGGACATCGATCAGTCAACAATAGGTGAATCTGAAGAAGAATCCGACGGTGAAGTAGATTACGAGGAGTTGGTCAACGATAATATCTCCGATGTGAAGGAGAAAGTAAAGGAAAATGATTTGAACTATGAGAAGCTTTTGGAAGCGGAGAAAAACAATAGAAATCGGAAAACCCTCATCGAATGGATAGAGAACGAAGTTAAGACGGCAGCGGAAGCTTAAAGGCGGCGACTTAGTCTCTGGACATTGATTAAGGTAACCAAAACAATAATACCTTTTTGGAATTTTTTTCCATACAGTCAGTATAGGAGGAATGACACTTGAAAATAGCTATTATCTCGGATTTTCATCTGGGAGCTAAAAAAGATACTCCGAGAGAAAATGATACCTTTGAACAAGCAAGAGAGGCAGTTGAACGTGCTCTAGACCTGGGAGCCCAACTAATTCTTATCGCCGGAGATATATTCAATTCAAGGATCCCCGAACAGGAAATCTGGTCGAAAGCCTTGAGTTTATTATCCATCCCTTCTCAGGAGGAGAATTCTGGAATAAAACTGGTTAATACAATTGGAAAGGAGGAAGATGAGATAACTGCACTCCCCCTCCGAGGAACTCCAGTAGTGGCCATTCATGGAAACCACGAGCGTAGAGGAAGAGGATTTGTCAATGCTGTAGAGGCTCTGGAGTCGGCAGGCTTGCTGATTTATCTACATCATAATACAGTAGTACTTGAATCCTCTGAAGAAAAGATAGCCATTCATGGGATGGGATATGTTCCCGGAGATTTTGCGAGAGATTTCTTGAAAAAGTGGGATCCCGAACCGGTGGAAAATGCGAAGAATATTTTTATCATGCATCAAGGGCTAGGAAGATATACATTTTCGTCTGAGGAAAAATCCGAACTAGAACCTTCGGATTTATTTGGCGGGTTCGATCTATATGCTTCCGGTCATGTTCACTATAGAGTTGAATCCGAAGTGTTTGGTAAGCCTTTAATTTTTCCAGGAAGCACCATTCGGACTCAACTATTACCAGTAGAAGCAGGCAAACTTAAAGGTTTCTATCTTGTAGAAGTCGAAAATGACAACTTGGATTTCCGCTTCGTTGAACTTGAGTCGGTTCGAGATTTTTTCTACAGAGAAAAGGAGTTTGAGGGGGCAACACCGAACGAGGTAGAGGATTGGGTTAGGGAGCAGTTGGTAGAATTAAAGAAAGCTTCACGACGGAATGATTTGAAGCTACCCTTGGTTCGACTTAGACTATCGGGTGCTCTGGCAAAGGGTAGCTCTAGAACCGAAATTGAGACAAAAAAGTTTGAGAGAGAATTCAAAGACGATTTCTTACTATCAATTGGAAAAAATGATCTTTCTTCCCCTAAGTTGGAGGAGAATACCCAACTCTTGAAGGATATTCGACATGAGAAAATTTCAATGGAAGAGAAAGGCCTCCAGATACTAGAATCTACTCTCGATGAACTCGATTATGATGATAAGTTAGATTCCGTTCAACTCTATAACCTACTTTCTGAGGATAAAGTGGACGAAGCCTATAACGAGATTACAAAACAGATTGAAAAGTATGTAGATTCGATTTTGGAGGAATAAAATGATTACCAATGTTAAGTTGGAAAATTGGAAATCACATGAGGATACCGAGCTAGAACTGGGAAAGGGAACTAATGTTCTTGTAGGAATTATGGGTAGTGGCAAATCTGCTGTTCTTGAAGCTATAACATATGGTCTCTTTGGGACTCTACCATCAGTTAAAAATCGGAAAATTTCGCTCGATGATCTTATTAAGAAAAGGCCTGTAGAGAAGGATTCCGCAGAAGTAAAAGTCGATTTTACGACCCCTGCTGGCGATGCTTATGAGGTCAAGAGAGTTTTGGAGAGGGGGAAGGGAACTACATATGCTGAATTGAGAAAATCCGATGGGACACTAATAAATAAACCAAAGTCAACCGCGGTCACAGAGGATGTTTCTTCTCTACTCCAAATTGACTATGAATTCTTCGAAAGGATGATTTACTCGGAGCAAAATCAGCTTGACCGTTTTCTGACACTGGAACCTAGGAAAAGGAGGCGAAGAGTGGATGAGTTATTGAAGATAAATAAATTTGAAGAAGCTAGAAAAAATTCTACAACTCTTATCAATCGGCTGAAAGATCGAAAATCCGATCGGGAGAAGGATTTCGAAGAACTGAAAGAAGACGAAGAGATTGACGAGCTACCAAAGTTGAAAGAAGAGCTCGAGGAGTCTAAGAGTGAAAAGAAAGATCTGCAACAGAAAAAGGAAGAAGTAAAGCCCATGCTTCAGGAGGTTGAGGAAAAAATAAAGGAGTTTGAAAAGATTGGAGAGGATATCGAGCAAATTTCAAAGAGAATAGAATCGATAAATGGGAAGATAGAGGTTCTGGATAATCAGATTACTAAAGCTGAGGAAAAGTTAGGTGAAGAGATATCGATCGAAAAACTGAAGGAGAAGGCCGAGGTTCTTGAGAATTCCTTACAAGAGAAGAGAAATAGAGTCGAGGAACTTGAGGAAGAGAAGAGCTCTTATACTGCCAAAATTAGTGAGCTGGAAACTGAGATAAAGAGACTTAAAGAGGACATCACTGAACTTGAGGGTAGTATTGAAAATAAAGAAGAGCAGAAAGAGCGGTTGGAGAGTATTGGTTTAGAGGAATTGTCTGAGAGGATTAGTGAACTGGGTGAGAAACGCGACAGTCTACGAGATAGTCGTTCGGAATTAAAGGCCGAAATCAGTAATTTGAAGAATTCCCTCAGAGAAATTAAAGAAGCAGGGTCGACTTGTCCCGTCTGCGACCGTCCATTGACCGATCATGTTAAAGAAGAATTAATTAAAGACAGAAACGAAAAAGTTGAGAATCTAGAAAGTAATCTTTCCGATATTGCTGATGATTTGGATACAATTAAAGAAGAATTTGAGAAGAAGAAGAAATTAATAGAAGAGGCGAATGAAATAAAGGAATCTTTAAAAGAATTACCCAAATTGGAATCTAAACTTTCCAAGCGGAGTAAAGAACTCGAAAAGAAGCGTAAAGAGCTAGATAAGATGTCGGAGAAACATAAAAAAATAAGCGAAGAGCTTGAAAAAGAGAGGAAGAATCTAGAAAAGTTTAGAGCAGAACACGAAGAAATAAAAAATAAAATAGACCTTAAACAGGATTTAAATTCAGCTAGAAAAGAGAAAGAAGATGCTGAGGATAATAAAGAAGAACTTGTGGATGAATTAGATTCTAAAAAGGAAAATTATGATGAAGAGGAGTTTGAAAGATTAAAGAATAAAAAAGATAATCTGATGAAGAAGAAAGAGCGTTATAAGACAAGATTGGAGGAAATTAAGAAACTAATTGTCCAGAAGGAAAAACGAGTGGATAGTATAATAAATAAAAAACATACTATGGAACGAAGGGAGGCAGAAATTGAGGCTTTGGATGAATATATCAATTCGTTGCGAAAAATCCAAACAGCCCTCTCAAAAAGCCAAAATTCCCTAAGAAAACAAATAATAAATGCGGTTAATAGCATGATGAATGATATGTGGCACGATATTTACCCATACGATGATTTTCAGAAAATTAGACTATCAATAGAGGAAAGAAGGAAGATTAGCGATTATGAGTTACAGGTGATGGATAGTTCCGGGTCGTGGGTCTCTGTGGATGGTATAACAAGTGGAGGTGAGAGGACTTGCGCTTCCTTAACCCTGAGAATAGCATTCGCAGTGGTTTTATCCCCCGGCCTCAGTTGGTTAGTGTTGGACGAACCTACTCACAATCTCGATTCTGAAGGAATTGATACTTTATCGTATGTTCTTAGGGAGCGCATACCAAGAATAGTAAAGCAGTTATTGTTAATAACACATGAAAAGCGTTTGGAATCCGCTGTTAGTGGATATTTGTATAGGTTTTACCGGGACAAGAGCCGAGATAGTTCAACCGAAGTAGAGAGAGTATATGAGGGTGAATACTAATGGCAAGAAAAGTAGCTTTTGGGGCCGGTAAGGGCGGAGTAGGCAAGACTACTATCGTCTCTAATGTAGGTATTGCAGCTTCTAAGCTTGGAAAGGATGTCATTTTATTAGATGCGGATTTACCCATGGCGGATTTAGCTCTATCCTTAGGTATGGATATAGAAGGGCCCACAGTTCATGAGGTTTTGGCGGGAGAAGTTGATCTTCAAGATGCAATTTATGCTGGACCGGCAGGGGTTAAGGTGATGCCGGCTGGATTATCATTGGATGAAGTTCGAAAAGCTAAACCACAGAAGTTGGGGGATTTGATGGATAAACTTTCCGAGCAATATAATTTAATCCTAATAGATGGGCCTCCCGGGTTGGGAGTGGGGGCGTTAACTGTACTTCATAATAGTAATCAACTCGTGCTCATTACTGAGCCCGAGGTTGCAACCTTAACGGACGCTTTAAGCACAAAAAAGGTAACTCAGAGATACGATACCGAACCTCTTGGTGTTGTGGTATCCAAGACATATGGGAATGAGATAGATGTACCCGAAGAGGAGATAAAGGAGATGTTAGATCTCCCTATTTTAGCTGTAATACCCGAAGATTCAGAAATCCCAAAATCATCTTCTCTGGGAGAACCCCTCATGATTAGAAAACCAGATTCTCCAAGTGGTCGTGCCTTTAAAAGATTAGCAAAGGAGCTTTTTGGGGAGAAAGAGGAATAAATTGCCTAGAGCCGGCTAAAGGCCATTTTCTAATAATAGAAGAACGAATGGGGAGTTTAATCTTTGATGTGCAGTTTTTAGTCAAGTGTGTTTAGGTTTAGTCCACAATTTTAGATATCATCTTCGACACTGATATTATTAAAAAAAGTTGCATTATTTTTTCGAAAAAACCAATTGATTGTATCTGGAAAGGTTTATTTGTTGCGAGTTTCTATCTCTGCTCTTCCACTTGCCAAAATGCTTGGACTTTCCTCAAATCCTGCCTCTGTTTCCAGATTTAGTACTTATAAGATAGAATATTTAAGATATAACCTTTAAATAAAGAGGTTGAGGTGTAGATTGTTTGAGAATTAGAACTAAGTTAGTAGCTCTTTTGCTAGCGGTATCTCTTATTCCGGTAGGCATTATGGGAGTGCTTTCCCTGACTTCGGTTAATTCTGTCGGTGAGGATGCGTTGGAATCTACAGAGGATCTTGCAGCCCTATCAGAAAATAAGGGGACAGCGATTATTTCGAATGTTCAACAGAGGAGGATACGTCAAAAAGCTAAAGATGTAGCCAAAATTGCAAAGTTCCTTTTGGAGAGTAATGCCCCCGTTTCTATTGATGAGTTGAAAACGGAAAGTGATATACAAACTAAACTAAAGGAAAATGTTGCCACGGTTATTGCACCTGGACCAAAGGATCTTCCTGAAAACTTAAAGAACCTCTATGGATATTGTGTGGTGACTTGTAACAATTTTGGTAATCCAGCCGAACAGGAAAATATAGGGCAAATTTCTATAATTGCCCATCCCAATATGGCAGGCCCCGTTCTACATTATGAAGATCAAATAAAAGGCACTGGTTTAGAGAACTTGACTCGAAGAGCTATACCAGACAATCCAGTAAGCGGCACGTACACGTGGACTACTCCTACCGGGTCTTATACAGGGGAAAAGTACTCTGCTTGGGAGCCCTTTAAATTTACGACATCGGACGGAGTAAAGCGGACCTTTGCTTTGATGGCAACTGTCTGGCAAAAAGTATACACTAGAAAGATTGATGAACTGGAGACGCAAAATAAACATAATTTAAATTCCGCAGAGCAAAAAGTTAACAATTCAATATCTCAACATCGAACTTACACAATTTTAGGACTCGCGGCAATAATAGTAGTTGTACCCATCGTCGGAATTCTCTTTGCTCGGACATTGGTAGGCCCCATTGAAAAGCTAACAGATGCTGCTGATAGACTTAGCAAAGGCGAAATGGATGTCGACGTGACCGTGGATTCAGAAGATGAAATTGGAGAATTGTCGGATGCATTTCAACGCATGAAGAATAGTCTGGAGAAAATGATGGAGAGATTGAGGGAAGAGTAGTAATAAAAATTTCAGAGAGGGGGTAAAATGACAGGTAACATTGAGGATCTCAAGGATCTTCTAACCGAGAAGGCAGGACCCTACGGTAAAATGGTGGTTGATGAGAAAATGGAGTCTCTAGGAATTACTAATGATCCATCCTCAACGGAAATGGGTGTGCTGATTGAGGAATCTGTGATATCAGCTATGGCTGATAAATCCAAACATGATGAAGTTATTGAGGAATTAAAAGAGAAACTGATGTGAATCCTCTTTCTTTTTTTCTTTATTTTTTAGAAATCTCTGTGAAGAGTTGAATTTTTTGTTCGGAAAGATTTACTTTAAAACTGGGTAGAATGAAGTGGCCCGAAATTGTCTGAACGGGCAATATAGAGGGCCATTTCTCCTGGTCTCAGAGAATAATAGAGGTAAAAATACAGTATTACCTTTAAGAATCTGCTCAATTCTTTTCCTTTTTATAAATATAATTGCGAAAATAACTGAAGAATCCAAATCTTTAGGTAGCATGAAAGTTGATAGAGAATCGAGTTTCAATGCCGTCAAAAATATATATTATCGTGAATATATAGAGTGTTAACCTTAATATAAGGGCCTCAAACAGGGAAAAAATTCCATTATTGAAAAAAGTTCCGAAACTAATAAGTATCTAAATAAACATAAAGTCCACCACCCTCCTGGTGAAAAATATGGGAAGAAGTAAATTAGCTGGTATTAGTAGATTTGCAATCCCTATTGACACGTTTAAGGAGATGGTGGAGGAAAATCTGCCCGACATTGACGGATCAGTCGAGGTCGAGGATACCGAAGTTGTACTCTCTTTGGATAACTCATACCTCGAGGATACCATTTCCGCCGAATACGACAGAGGAGTTGATTCAATAGATGTCAAGGATGGAGAAGCTGAAATAAGCCAGTCCGTTTCCAGCGATGTCCTTACCGAGATGGTGGAGGAAAATCTGCCCGACATTGACGGATCAGTCGAGGTCGAGGATA
>CAYNPN010000027.1:19830-25727 GCA_964399085.1 Hadarchaeota archaeon (SeqCode)
CTCATACCTCGAGGATACCATTTCCGCCGAATACGACAGAGGAGTTGATTCAATAACTATCCAGGATGAGGAGATTGAGGTAAATCTAGCCGAAGAAGAGGCCGAAGAGGAAGAAGAAGAGTTAGAGGAGCCTGAGGAAGGTGAAGCCGAAGAAGAGGCCGAAGAGGAAGAAAAGGCTGAAGAAGAAATCGAGGAACTAGAGGGAGAAAATATATGTCCAGTTTGTGGCGATAAGTTCGAAACAGCGGGCGGTCTAAGAATACATAAAGTTCGAGTTCATGATGAAGTTGAAGAAGAGTCTCCTGAAAAGGAAGAAGAGATTGTAGAGGAAGAAAAGTTATCTGAAGGGGACTTAGAGGAAGAAGAGTCTCCTGAAAAGGAAGAAGAGATTGTAGAGGAAGAAAAGTTATCTGAAGGAGACTTAGAGTATTTAGATGATTCAGAATTAGAAAAGAAAAAGCAAGAAAGGTTGGAATACGTGGAAGAGCAAGTTAGTTGAAAATAAAGCTATACCTTCCGGACAAAGACACTATTTCTATTTTCTTTTTATTTGCGATTCAAATTTTTGATGGCTTGTTTGATTTGGCTTGTTTTATTTATATATGATTATATTCACTCTGTTAATTTGATTTTTCTCCACCGCTTTTTTCTAATTTAATTAGTAAAGCTTTCTTTGAGACGAGTATTTTTGGGATATCCATTTTCTCCCAATTTAATGTTTCAATTATTATTTAGATAATCATTTTTATTCCTTCTTCCACTCCTGCGCCATATGAACCTTCTGCAACGAATGAACTAGCTTCTTTGGCTTTTGAATCTGCGTTGGCGGGTGAGAAGCTCCACCCTGCTGCTTGAAGCATTTCGACGTCATTCTCGGCGTCTCCTCCGGCTGCGATATCGACGACTGAGCAACCTATCAGTGATGCAACTTTCTTTAATGCCTTTCCTTTGTTTACATCTGAGTCTTTGATATGTATTGCAAAACCGGAGTCCACGGCAATGACCTCCAATCCTCTCTTCTGGAAAATATCATTTGCCCTTTTGGCATCGAATGTCCTCTCTAGTACTCTTCCTGCAAGTCGTTCCATTGAAGAGTCGGCATGTTCTATATCTCCTATCTTTTCTTCGAGTATGTCTATAGCTTGATCGACTTCCTTGACACCACCTAGGATGTATTCGTCACCGGTTTCCTTATCAAAGACTACACCTCCATCCTCGGCTATGAGGGGCCCCTTCGTGCCCAAGAGAATGGAAGAAGTTCTAGCATAGCACAGAATATTCCCGGTTGCCAAGCAAACGGTTAACCCGTTCTCTTCGGCCTTTCTTATGGCCTCTATCGCTTGGATGTCCAGCTGCCGATTTTGGTAGGTAATCGTCCCATCTATGTCCAGGGCTATCGCTTCGAACATGTGAAGTTCACCTAATCGCGTATACCTTCGTTAGATATTCTAAATACCGCTTCACCCTCGGGCAGTTCGGGACTGTCGACGATCCGAGCTATTCTCCTAGAACCCCTCGATTTGCGAAGAAAAACCCGCGTGGTTGCGGAATGACCCAGAACATGTCCGCCGATTGGTTGTGTGGAGTCTCCGAGAAATGCATCGGGATTCGCCTGAACCTGATTGGTGACGAGCACGCTGACGTTATTTCTGTCTGCAATTCTGTGTAGAGTGAGTAAATGTTGGCCAAGCTTCTGTTGTCTCTCGGCTAAGGATTCCCTACCGACATATTCTGCTCGGAAAAGGGAAGTAACAGTGTCAACTATTACAAGCTTAACATCTCTTTCCTTGACGACATCCTCCGCCTTTTCTGCTGTTATCAGTTGTTGGTCCGTGTTTACTATCTTGGCAACGAAAATATTGTCCAAAACCTCTTCGGGGTCTAACTCGACCCCTCTTGCCATGCTCTTAATTCTTTTCGGACGAAAGGTATTTTCGGTATCGATGTATATAGCTTTCCCGTTCAAACCTCCTTCCTCCTCCGACAGCTGAACATTGACGCTGAGCTGATGTGCCATTTGGGTTTTCCCTGACCCGAATTCCCCGAATATTTCGGTAACTGCTTGGGTTTCTATACCTCCACCAAATAAATTATCGATTTCCTCACTTCCTGTGGTTATCCAACCTACGTTCCCCCTCTTTTCTAGAATTTCACCTGCGGTAACGAATTGGTCTTCATTGATAATCGATTTTGCCTCCTCCACGATTTTTCTCGCTTTGGATTCTCCAATCTCAGCGGCATTCTGTAAGTCCTCCGCCTTTGCTGCCGCGATAGATTCTACCGTCTCGAATCCGGAATCTTGTAGCCTCTTAGCTGTTGCATCCCCTATCTGGGAAAGATCCTCTATTCTAATATCATTCTTCAATTTATCCCCCTTGAGATTCAGCTTTTGGTTTATTCCTCAATCTTCTCCAGTAATTTATTAGCTTCCTCTATAGGGTTTGGATAGCTGAGGCTTCTTGCACGGAGTTCTAATTGATCGAAATAATCATCCTTCCTCACGGTTCCACTAATTATTACTTTCTTACCCAATAGGTTGAGCTGATCGTAAAATTCAGATAGTTCCATCTTCCCTCCACTCAAAATTTTTGAGATTTCATCCCCCGATTTTCCGAATAGTTCCTCTCCAATTTCTCCAAACGCGACTACTCTTATGCTGTCCGTGCCATCATCCACCATCATATTAATAACAGTTCTGGGTTCAGGATTAACTACTTCACCACATTTTTCACATAAAGTCTCCTCCCCCCCGTCTTCTAGATTTCTCCCGCATTTCGGGCACACGCTGAAAACTGGATTCCTCTCGAATATTCTGACTATTGTACCCCCAATTTTCGTCTGAGTTCCTTCCTCAACTTCCTCGATTTTGATCCTCTTTTTCTGAGAAGGTTCGTAACTGATTTCACTTACTTGGGGGATATCTCGTTCCCCCTCCGGATCTATCTCTATTTTTCCCCTTTCTCCGACGTGGATTTCAGGCCCCCCGTAATTTCCCGGAACACTGTAGCTTTCCGTAATTTTTATTATATCTCCCTTTCCCACCTGATCCATAATATCAGTTTTTTCTCCCCAGAGAGCCACCCGAATGGTCCCAGATTCGTCCCCGATAGTTAGTGAGCTCACCTTTCCTTCACTCCCATCTTCTCGGGTAAAGGTATTTATTTCGGAAATATCAGTTATCCTCCCAACCAATTCTAGGGAATCTAGGCCTTCCTCCACCTCGGATATTTTCAATTTCTTGGGTTTCATCTCTCCAACTTCTATCTTATCGGGATTAATTTCCAAGTTTGTGCGACTTCCAATTCTGATTTCAGGTTTCTCTTGTAATCCGGCTACACTCCTTGCGTTTTCTATGAGCACTGTATCTCCTTCTGATAGTTTTTCCCCGATATCGACCTGATCGTCCCAGAAGGATGCCCTAATACTCCCGGTTTCATCCGCTAGAACGACATTCATTACCTTCCCAGAGGAACCGTCATCCCTCTCGAATTCGTTCGGAGGGAATGTTCTCTTTACCTTCGCGGCAATATCGAGCATGGGCATGTCCGGTTCTACTTCTTCAATTTTCAACAACTTCTTCTCAAATTCCGGCAGTTTCTCGACATCTTCTTTCGAGGGATTTTGAACGATTCTCCCGCGCCAATTTAAGTGTAATTCCGGTGTATTTTGCCAACCCTCTCTGACTGTGGCATTTTCCAAAAGGATAGGGTCTCCTTGTTCAATTTTTTCTGCCCGATCTGCCTTGTCTCCCCACAAAGAAACTCGGCACTGTCCAGTTTCGTCGATGATTCTCAGCGTGGCAACCTTCCCCACCGAATTGTCCGATCGTTCAAATTCGCGGGGTTGGGAAACGGCTATGACTCTCCCCACGACGTCAACGTATTCGGAGCTAGGGTCGAGATCCGAAATTTTTGCCTTAGTCTCGGAGATTGGAGGTAGGCCGTCTGCTCTCTCATCGATAGGATCTATTTCCAATTCTCCCCTACGTCCTAGATTAACTTCCGGGGAATCATTTCTTCCCTTTTTCACGTAAGCTCTTTCCAACCTCAGAATATCCCCCTTCCGAATTTCTTCACTCTCCACGAGATTGGCCCGGTCACCCCAAAGAACGGTTCGAATTTCACCGGTTTTATCCATAAGAACGATGTTAGCTACCTTTCCTGTGGATCCGTCCTTTTGTTCAAATTCCCGAGCCTCGAACACTCTCGAAACTCTGCCCACGATATCTACATTGGACATACCCTCGCTTAGGTCCCCAATCGTGAGCTTACGGACTTCGGGCTCTTCCCTTTCCGGAGTAATCCCGTAGCTTCTGGCCACTATCGTGGCCGCCCCCTCGGGCGTGATAAATCCACTAAGCTCTTCCTTCTTTTCCTCTATCTTCTCCTGAATCTCCTCTCTGGTAACGTCTGCTTCTTCTTCTATCTGCTGAATTATTTCTTCTACCTTTTCGTCCACGATAATCCCAGATGAAAAATATATTCAAAGATTAAAGAAATTACCTACCCTTTTTCCTTTCTTCCAGTATTTCCTCCGCCCGGTCCGCGCTTATTTTATCTTCTTCTATCATTCTCTCCGCAACTGAGTCCACCAGTTCTCCTTCAGCTCCGGCCATCGAAGCAATATTTCTGGCATGTAATTTCATGTGGCCCTCCTGTATTCCTTCGGAGACCAGTGCCTTTAAAGCCGCAAAATTCTGAGCCAATCCGACGGCGGCCAAAACCTCCCCGAACTCCTTTGCTGAATCCACGTTTAGTATCTTTAAAGATACCTCTGTGACGGGGTTAATTTTTGTTGCTCCTCCAACGATACCAGCACTGATAGGAATTTCGATTCCCCCAACGAGATTTCCATTTTCATTTTTCTTCCACCTGGTGAGTGACCTGTATCTTCCGTTTAAGGAAGCGTAGGCATGAGCGCCGGCTTCAAGCGCTCGGGTGTCGTTCCCCGTTGCCAAGGCCACTGCTTGAATACCGTTCATGATCCCCTTGTTATGGGTCGCGCACCGGTAGGGATCGGCGTCTGCAAAGTGATATGCTTTTATGATCCCATCGACCGTCTCCTCCCCACCCAATTCATCTTTATCGAAGAAGGCCCTTGCTCGGCAAATTCTTTTGTCTGCAAGGTTGGAGATTATTCTGAGAAGGGAATTTCCACCAGTGATTTTTTCTACAAGGGGTGCCACGGCCTCCGCCATAGTGTTAACTGCGTTTGCACCCATTGCGTCTCTTGTATCGATGATTAAATGAACAATAAGCATCTTTCCGGATTTCGTATCGATTTCGCGCACCTCCAGGTCCTTCGCGCCCCCTCCTAGATCCACGAGAACGGGGTCCTGTTGGTTGGCCAATTCGAGGATTTTTTTTCTATTTGACTCTATCGCTTTTCTGGCCTCTTTTACATCCTCAAGATCCGTTATTTGAATTTGTCCTATCATATGCGGTGGCGTGCTCTCGGTTTCAAATCCTCCCTTCTTTCTGGCTATTTTTGCTCCATTGGAGGCTGCTGCCACGACGGAAGATTCTTCGATGGCCATTGGGATGAGATAGTCTTTATCATTGATTAGGAAATTAACGGCTATGCTAATGGGCAATTCTATCGTTCCTATCGCATTCTCGAGCATTCTATCCGCTTGCTGTAGATCCAAAGAGCCGGTTTTTTCCAGCACCCCGATGTCTTCATCGGAGAGGTCTGCGAATTCCTTTACTTTCTTTAACCTATCCTCAGGATCTAGCTTATAAAAACCAGATATTTTCGAAGAATTCATTTTTTCTCATCCCTTTTATCACTGGGGGTGCAGTAATTAATTAATCTAATCCCAGAATTTCTAACCCTCTCAAAATATTATCTTCTTTTGCCGAGAAGACACCTTCCCAATCGTGGATTGGATGGGTGAT
>CAYNPN010000028.1:0-25158 GCA_964399085.1 Hadarchaeota archaeon (SeqCode)
TGCGAATGGGGCTGGAAGCTCCTTCCAAACCGTGTTTGGTGGGAGAGGAAGTCACATGCCCTAGCTACATTTCCGACAATACGCTCCGGATTGGCCCAGGACTCGTATTTTCCGAGATCTATTTCCTTTGCGGCCTCAAAATAGCCCGTTCCTTCTTCAAAGCGTTTCCGGGCCCCTCTCTTCACCAGTTTCAAATATTCCTTCGATTCCTTCAGGGCTTCTTCACCCGAGACCGGCCCGTGTCCGGGGACATAAGTATCTGCCTCCAGTTCGATAAGCTGATCTAGGACCTCGATGTAATTGGAGATATTTCCCATCAGTGCAAATGGAGTGGCACGATAGAATAGTAAGTCTCCGCAGAACACGACTTTCTCTTCGGGCAAATAAACGAAAGAGTCGGAAGCGGTGTGAGCTCGTCCGACGGAAATTATTCGTACTCTACGGTTTTTGAGATTAATCGCCATTTCTTCCTCAAAGGTGATATCTTGGGGTGTAATCCTGGATTCGGAGAAATCGATTTCTGGCCAAATTTCGGAATATAATTCGATTTCGTCAACGGAGGATTCCTCAGTTTTTTTCTTGGTCGTGGAATCACAGATTGTGGTAGCGTTCGGAAAAAAGTGGTTTGTGTAAATATGGTCCCCGTGATAGTGAGTATTGATTAGAAAATCTATTTGCTTGTTCGTTAACTTCTCTATTTCACAAATAAAATCCCTCACCATTTCTCCAGTAGCTAGGGAATCGATAACAATTGCCTTCTCTTCTCCCAATATTAATCCTGCGTTGCTGATGAACCACGTTCCTTCCGACTGTATGTAGGCAAAAACGTCCGAGCTTAACTCCCTCATCTCGGTCTGCCATCTATTCGCTTCCGTCATCATCTTGGCTTCGGGGGATGGAGGCTTATATAGATTCCTTTTCCGCGATGATAGATATCCAATAAAATACTTAACAGGATTAGAAGTCCCAGAACCTGGAATGTGTCCCTTTGACCTTTTCTATCACTTTTTCTACACGGTCGAGGTTTTTTCCAGGCTCGGGAGACTTGTAATTTTTTGGTTCTCTTATATGGGAGGTGTCCAGGCCGGCCAGACTGGCGATAACTGCGAGGTTAGTGTAGGGTAAGCCCCCTTCTATTCCATATCCTCCACTCAAAACGGAGATGATTTTTTCCTCACATAGTTTGGAGGCAGATTCCACAGCAATATCCATCATCTTTGAATAGCCCTTGGCGGTTATAGAGAGATTAGTTATGGGATCCGTGAAGTGATTGTCCTGTCCCGCCTGTAATACTAGGACATCGGGATTGAATTCCTCGGCTAAGGGAACAAATATTTCGTTCACTACTTTCATGTATCCATCGTCCGAAGTACCCGGAGGAAGAGGAACATTGACGTTGAAACCTTCTCCTTTACCCTCCCCCACTTCTTCGGGAAACCCACTTCCAGGAAAAAGTGTTCTGCCATCCTGGTGTGTGGAGATTGTAAGAACGGTTGGATCATTGTAGAAGATAGACTGAGTACCGTCGAAGTGATGAGCATCCCAATCCCAAACCAAAATTTTATCCAGTCCGTAAGCTTCTCGAATATGCTTTATCATTATGGAGATATTATTTAAGAAGCAGAAGCCGTGGCCGTGGTCTCTAAAGGCATGGTGTCCGCCGGGCCTCGACATAACAAAGGAGTGTTTCGTTTCATCCCTCATTACCAAATCCCCGCCGAGGATAGCGCCTCCTGCGGCTAGTTTGGCCTGTTCGAAAGTGACATCCTGCATTATAGTTTCACCCTCATTGTCGATTGGGGTTCCTCTTTCTTTCTTGGATAAGTTTTCAAGTTCTTTCAGATAATCTTCGGAATGAACTCTCAATAGTTCCTTCCTTTTTGCCTTCTCGGGCGTATATACCTTAATTTGTGGAAAGTCGAATATTCCTTCCTCCTCCAACTGATCCATGGTATACATTAATCTTTCGCGCCGCTCCGGATGAGTGGGCGAGTGTTCATGTAATAGATATTTTTGATGGTATACTAGACCGAGGTTTACTTTCTCATTTCTGCCTCCGTCCTTGTTCATTGAATTCATTCTGGCCTCCCCCTAATCTTGTCCAGGTCGATATCAAGTGAAATGCCGGGCTTGACGTGCCCCTCCAGATCCGTGATCTGACCAGCAACTCTTCCACCCTCCACGATGTTGAAGGAGCGGAGGTTTTTGATTTGAATTTCTTGCTCTGATATTGATGAACCCCCGGCCTCTTTAGAAACTCTTTCGATTTCCTCTCCCGCGATATCCAGTATTTCGTCTCTCGAGAATCTCTTTCCCGTCACGACATCCTTTTGAACCCCGTTAACAGTCATTTTTCCCTGTTCCGTGTCGATGTGAATGCCTGTGTTTATGGAAACCCTCGAAACCGCACAACCAACTGCTCCAGCAACCTTTGCATGATTGGGAATCTTATAGGTCTTTTCTAGTTTTCGGGCTATTCTAGGTATTAAGAAATCGGAAAGAACTCCCCCACCGAGAATAGTTATTTCATCTCCATCTTCGAGCGATTCGTAATTATTTATAAATTCACGAGTAGATTGAGAAATATTTTTAATAAATTTTTGAACGATCCTCCGGGATAATTCTTCAAGCTTGTGACCCGATTTTTCAGATAGATTTGAAAGGACTTTCTCAGACTTCTTAGTGTCTCCTAATGAAAATTCGTCAAGCACATGGAGAGCATCTGTCAGGGTAGGGAAGTCCCCGCCAAAGGCTGCTGCCTGGCCTCTTCTTTCATGCCGGATTTTTATTTCTCCGGATTCGATTTCCACTAGGGAGTCCCCGCCGATTGGAATGTCGATTGATTTTATCGAGGAGAAAAAAGTCTCGTAATCGGCTATTTTCAGTTTTTCTTCCAAGCTTGGTTCTCCATCTGCAATAATACCTATATCGGTCGTCGTGCCTCCAATGTCGATTGTAAGGGCGTTCTCTGCATCGGTTAGTGCATAAAGTCCCAGAGTACTTACTGCCGGCCCGGATTTTACAGTTAGAGAGGGAATTCGAGAGGCTGTCTCCTTGCTTAGCATCGCGCCATCAGATTTTATGAAATAGAGTGGAGCTTCTATTCCAAGCTCCTCAAGCACGTCTGACATGTTCCGGGTAAATTTTTTGAAAATTGGCTTACTTTTTGAGTTCAAAACCGTAGAGGAAGATCTTACAGGAAAACTCAGTTCACTTGAGACTTCGTTACCCTTAGCGATGGTTTTTTCACCTAAAATTTCGGAGACCCTATTCTCCAGCTCGGGATTTCGCACGGAAAACTTTCCAACAATTGCATATGATTCCAGCTCATCTCCATGTCTTTCCTCGAATTCTCTTACCACATCTTCATCTAGGTTTTCTACCTTTCGTCCCCGGTGATCTATATACCCCTCTACGATTTCGTTAACCTCGCCGTTTTTCGCTAGCTTGGGATTAAGACCGGGCCCCGGCATTAGTATACAACCACACTTCCCGGTTTTCCCTTCTAGAATCGAGTTTAGGATCAGAGTAGTTCCTATGACTATCCTGTCGATGTTTTCTTGGTTTGCTTCCGAATCTTCTATCAGAGAAGAAAGGACCTCCCTAATACCTTCAACGCTGTTTGGAGTACTTGGGACTTTGACTTCGGACTCTATTCCCTTATCGGTTAAAAGAACGCCGTCTGTATTTGTTCCACCCGCATCGATTCCTATTATCATTTGGATTACCCTTTATGATAGGTTATCAGTTCTCTACCAGTTAATTAATCCATATTCGAAATTAAAGTAAGTGATGTGAGAGATATTTCATAGTGAGTATATAAATATGACTTTTTCAATAGTCGCCCTGAATGGTGTAAATCTGGGTATTGGAACTGTATCCGGTTCAGTTGCGGTTGGGAGCAGAGTTCCATGGGTTAAGAAAGAGGTCGGAGCAATAGCTACGCAAGGGTACACGGAGGTTGCCTATGGAAGGAGAGGACTCAGCTTATTGGAAAAGGGATTATCCCCCAATGAAGCGTTAGAAGATATTTCGGGTGAGGATTCTTCACCGGAAAAGAGGCAAGTTGCTATAATGGATTCCACGGGAGAAGTGACCTGTAAAACTGGATCCCTCTGCCCCGAGAAGAAAAATTCAGCCATTGGCGAAGATTGTGTGTCAATTGGAAATATGCTAAGGAATGAAAAAACTGTGTCCAATATGGTTGAGACCTACGAGGAGGGAGGTAGATTTTCTAAGAGAATTTTGAATGCCATTGAGGCTGGAGCTAATGCTGGAGGCGACCGCAGGGGCAATCGCACAGCTGCCATTGTAGTGAGAGGGGAGAGAAATTTAGATATAGAAATAGATGTTAGCGAGTCTCCGGTGGAGGATTTAAAGGAAAGATACGAGAAAAGGACTCGATAACATCTATCCTTTTCAGGTGCCTCCATTAAGTTAATTGCAATTAATTAGAATATTCCAATTTAGGATTAGTTATGAGTTCTGTTTGTCCCACTCAGTCCAAGGAAGAGTCTTGTGAAGTTTGTGGAAAATCTTCCATTTATATCTCTAAAACCCTGAAGGTATGTGCCGACTGTATCAGAAATGATTTTGATGAAGCCAAACACTACCTGAAATCGGCACATAAGAAAATAAGGGAAGATTATAATCTACCTCAAGAACCTCCCGAAAGTAGCGAAGGAATTTCATGTGAAGGGTGTGGCAATGAATGTCAAATTTCCGATGACGGAAAAGGATTCTGTGCCACTGTTGAAAATGTTGACGGAAAACTGACTAGAAAATTTGGCACCGAGGAAAAGGGTTTGGGAGACTGGTATTATGATTCAATCCCGACTAACTGCGTTTCTGCGTGGTGCTGTGCCGGATCCAGCGGCGCCGGTTATCCTAAATGGTGTAGTTCCCCTCAGGGAGATATAGGAAACAAAAATCTGGCAGTCTTTCTAGGAAGTTGTACATACGACTGTATCTATTGCCAGAATTCACATTTTAGAAAAATGACTGAGAAAGGACAGCCAGTTATGAGTGCGGAAGAGCTGGCGAATAAGGTAGGAGAAGACGTTAGTTGCGTGTGTTATTTCGGTGGAGATCCAGCTAGTCAAATGCCTTTTGTCATCGAATCGACTCGAAAAGCTAAAAACAAAGCTGAGAGGGGGGAAAGAATTCTTAGATTCTGTCTCGAAACCAACCTGAGCATGAGCTCTACGAGCTTGAGGAAATTTGCTGACTTATCTATGGAAAGTGGAGGAGGAATTAAGGCAGATCTCAAGTGTTGGTCTACTGGAATTCTATACGCTCTTTCGGGGATAGACCACCGTAAAGCGTACGAGAATTTTGAAATTATAGGCGGCCGACAAGATGAACGTCCCGAAGTTCCATTTGCCCGAGCAAGCACTCTATTGGTTCCGGGATATGTCGACGAATACGAGATAAGAAAGATTGCCAACTTCATAGCAGATATAGACCCAACCATTCCGTATTCTTTGCTGGCCTTTAGCCCCGCCTACCATATGGTGGATATGCCAAAGATAGAGAAAGAGAAGATCGATGAATTCTTGGATATCTGTGAGGAAGAAGGACTGGAGAATGTCAGAATTGGTAATCGTTGGTTGGCTCTCTAGCCAAGATCGTTATTTGGGAGATTTATTCGGAATCTCGGAAACCCTCTATAAAGCTCGCAACATTTTTTCCCAAGACGTCGTGGTTGTATCCACCTTCTAATAGTGCGAATCTTCTTCCACCGCATTTTTCCTTTGAGGTTTCCCGAACCATTTGTCCCAATTCCTGGTAGTCTGAGGTTGTGAGTTTACCTCCCCAATCTTCGATATGTTCGTCAAAACCAGCTGAGACCCCTATTATTTCAAAGTCATTTTCCCTTTCTAGATCGCCGGATACCTCATCCAAGTAGTCCTCCCTATCCGAGGATCTGGGGTTAAGAATATGAATACCTGATTTTTCTCCTAAGGAGTTAATATTGCCATCGCCCGTGTGGAGGTCAAAATCCAAGATATAGGCGCTCTTTATTTTTCCGTCCTTCCAGAGTTTTTCCAGTGCTATCCCCATGTTATTAAAGAAGCAAAAACCCCAGGCCGAATTTGGAGAGGCGTGATGCCCTGGTGGCCTTATGAGGGCAAAAGTAGGTTCTCCCTCATGGGCGAGTTCTGCGGCCTTGATTGCACCCCCCGCTGCTAAGGAGGCGGTTCTAAATAGGAGATCGTTTATCTTGACGCCCTCGATATGAGAATTCGCATGGACTAGCTTCAAATCTTCGATGTCTGCGGGTTCGGGCCTTATAAACTCTAAATCCGGGATCTTTTCCAACTCCTCGCGTATACTTTTTATTCTTCCCTCGGAGGCTGCCGGGTCATTGGAATAATTTGGGTCTTCGAATTCCTCATGATAAACTATTTTCATAATTTACCTCTAAATGAGTTGTTCCATCTGATTAATACGCCCATAATTATTTCACGATACTGCTAAAAGAGGATTATGGAAGATGCGTCGAAAATATACCTTTTTGGACATATGTTAGGAGATAAAAACAGTTTTAACAGTTTCCCCTGTTGATAAAGGTAAGATACTCCCGATTTGGACGCGAGGTATTTATGATCCGGAGGCGAAAGAGTGTCGCGTAGGAGAAATTCCAAGGCCGAGTCGATTGCTTTTGAGCGAGTCGAGAAGCTTTTGGACCTGGCCTCTTCCATTTTTGAGAAAAATCCGGATCTTGCTAATAGGTATACCGAACTTGCGTGGAATATAAAAACCCGTTACAACCTTAGATTACCTTTTAAACTAAAGCGAAAATTTTGCAGAAAGTGCCGGGCTTTTTGGGTTCCTAATGAGACTTGTCGGGTACGACTTCGTTCTTCCCCTTCCCCACATATCGTTATCACCTGTTTGAATTGCGGTCATGAAAGGAGAATTCCTTATAAAGGCTGAAAGTAAGGCTTTTCCTTGCGAAGCTTCAATAGAAACCGGCGAAGCCCTTTAAGCCCACAAAAGAATTTTATAACTAGATAAGAATTCTGAAAAACTGGAGAGCTGAAAAATGTCGATCAAGGATGTGCATCCTCAAGAGTTAACCAAAGAATTGAGCGAGGAATTGAAAGAAATGGAGGAGATAGACCCCCCTGAGTGGAGTTCCTTCGTTAAGACAGGATCTCAAAAGGAAAGACCTCCAGAACAACCCGATTGGTGGTATTTGAGATCTGCCTCCATTCTTCGCCGCGTTTTTGAAGAAGGCCCAATAGGAGTTTCGAGGCTCAGGTCATATTACGGCGGAAGAAAAAGGAGAGGTTCGTCTCCGGAGGAGTTTACTAAAGGTAGCGGAAAGATTGTAAGAACCATCCTCCAACAGTTAGAAAAAGCAGAACTTGTAGAGGAGATAGATGGGAAAGGAAGGAAGATAGCGCATAAGGGAATGTCTTTACTTGATAATCTTTCAAATAAAATAAAAGCCGAAGGAGGGTCTTGAGCATGGATGAAGACTTGGATAAAATAAAAGAAAAGAAAATGGAACAACTCAAATCCCAGATGGACGAAGAGCAGAGAGAAGAGGAGAAGAGAAAGGAGTTAGAGAAACAGAAAAAGGAAATGCTCCGGAAAATATTGACCTCGGAAGCGAGAAGTAGGCTGTCGAATTTGAGAATGGCCAAACCTCAGTTTACCGAGCGAATTGAGCTTCAGCTTATTCAACTTGCTAAATCCGGGAGAATTAATACTCCGATAAATGATGATCAACTTCGGAAAATATTGAAAAAACTTCAACAGGATAAAAAATCCATTGATATCAAGAGGAAATAATATGAGCCGAAATAAATCCCTTGCGACGAAAAAGAAACTTGCAAAGGCCGGTAAACAACGCCGGCGCGTACCCGTTTGGGTCATGGCGAAAACTGACGGAAGAGTAAGAAGTAATTCAAAGAGGAGACATTGGCGAAGACAAAATATCAAACCATAGGCGCCTTACATGGAGGAAGAGAAGGTCTATACTATTCCACTTAGAGATGCTCTTAAGTCCAAGAGGCATCAGAGAGCAGCTAAAGCAGTCAAAATAGTAAAGGAGCATCTAAAGGATCATTTGGATGTTGCTGAAGTGGATATTAATCCTGATTTGAATGAGAAAATATGGAGGAGAGGAGCTGAGAAGCCCCCCTCTCGGATTAGAGTAAGAGCAATAAAGCATTCCCCTGAATTGGTCGAAGCTACTTCTCTAGAGAAATAAGAGGAAATATAATGACTGTTGCTCGCCTAAACTTTAGTCATATTCCTTATCTAGGAGCTTTTGCTATGGCAACCGATCAAATGTTAATTGCTCCTTCGAGATTGGGCAAAATACCCAAGAAGTCTTCGGAGACCCTAGATGTCCCAGTATACGAGACGCTGGTTAGCGAAAGTTCCCTCATCGGAATATTATCCGCCGGAAATTCCAATGGAATAATTGTGCCTGATTTGATCGATACTGATGAAGAAAAATTGTCCGAGGAGCTTGACATGGATGTGAGAAGAGTACCCGGCAAACAGACTGCTTTGGGAAACCAAGTCCTTGTGAATGACTACGGAGCGCTAATTAATCCCGATTTGAGCGATGAAGCAGTAGATTCGATAAAGGACACGTTAGAGGTTCCGATTCAAAGGGGAACTGTGGGCGGTCTAAAAAATGTAGGTGCTTCTGGAGTAGCTACGAATAAGGGAGCACTACTCCACACAGAGACTTCGGAAGAGGAGATTGAGATTATCGAGGAGGTCTTGGAAGTTCCGGCCGATATAGGGACAGCGGTCGGGGGAGTGAAATATGTGGGTACGTGTATTGTAGCAAATTCTAATGGAGCTTTGACTGGCAAGGATACAACGGGTCCAGAGTTGGGAAGAATTGAAAACTCTTTAGGGTTTACATAAAATGAGATGAGGAAGATGGAAAAGGTATTTCGAATAGAAGGACATTTCAGAAAAAATAGGCAAAAGCTAGAATTTAACAAAGAAATTATATCAAAGTCAAAGGACCGAGCATTGGAAAAATTATATTCGGAGCTCGGTAGCAAGCATGCTGTTAAAAGGAACCTAATAGAAATATCGAATGTTGAGGAGATAAAACCCGAAGAGGCAGAAGATCCAAATATAAGAGCACTAGCGGAGGAGGAATAAATAATGGAAGATGAAAGTCCCCAGAAAGACCGAGAAGATCTTCAAGGAGTTATTAGTGAGATTAGGCAAGCTCAGCAAAACATGGAAACTTTGGAGGGACAGGTCGAGGTTCTTACTAGTTCTATAGAGGAGACCGAGTCCACGTTGGAGACTTTGGAAGGACTTGAGGACGCTGAAGCCGGGTCAGAAATACTGGTTCCAATTGGAGCTGGGTCGTATGTTCAGGCAGAAATAAAAGACCCAGACAAGGTGCTGAGTAATCTAGGCGCGGACTTAGTTGCTGAGAGAACCCCAGAAGAGGTAACCAAGTTGATTGAAAAGCGAAAGAAGGATCTCGAAGATTCCCTTGAAGAGGCCGAAAACAAAATAGAAGAGCTGGAAGATAGGATTGAGGAACTAAGGCCTAAGGCCCAGCAAATGATGGCTAGAGCCCAGGCAGAAAGTGAAGAACTTGGCGGATAGAAGGCTGAGATTTACCTATGTTGGAAAATCTTAAGCAGAAATTTAAGAGGACAGCGAAACGCATTACGGGTCAGGAACTTTCTCGCTCGGATGTTGAAGATATAATTTGGGATCTTAGGGTAGGATTGCTCGAGAGCGATGTTGCAGTTCAAGTCGTAGATGAGCTTATTGAAAGCGTCGAAAAGAAATTTGAGGAAGAAGATATCGGTTTACGCGACGATACTGGGGAAAAAGTATACAGCATTTTGAGAAGAGGAATGGAAGAAATTCTTACCCCTCAAGAAGATACCGATGTTGTCCGGACGATTGAAGAAAAGAGAGATGAAGAGGAACCGGCGAAGCTTCTCTTCGTCGGTGTGAATGGGTGTGGAAAAACCACCACAATTGCCAAGGTTGCGAATTTACTTCAGGAGGGAGGTTACAGTATTGTGCTTGCTGCAGCGGATACCTTTAGGGCAGCAGGTATAGAACAACTTGAGGAGCATGGAAAAAACCTCGGAGTAAGAGTTATCAAACATCAGAAAAACGCCGACTCGGCCGCCGTGGCTTACGATGCTGTAGAACACGCCAAGGCTAATGATATAGATGCAGTTTTGATTGATACAGCCGGCCGAATGCAGACCGATGTAAATCTCATGGAAGAGATGAAAAAAATAGCTAGAGTTTCCGAACCCGATTTGACGATTTTTGTTGGAGATGCCTTAACCGGAAATGATGCAGTTGAGCAGGCCTCCAAATTTAAAGAGGCGATCGATATTGATGGATCCATACTCACAAAAATGGATGCTGATGCGCCCGGAGGAGCTGCCCTCTCAATAGTTCAAGAAACGGGAAAGCCTATACTTTACCTTGGAACTGGCCAAGATTATGAAGATTTAATGGAATTCGAGCCAGAAATAATCCTCGATAATCTCTTCCCCGAGAAGTAGTACGCTATTTGTTTTCTCCCCTACTTTCAATCTTCTTCTTCAGCTGATTTATTCTAGACTCGTATCTCCTTTTCAGATCTTTATATCGATCTTTTTCTATCTCTCCCTTCTCGAATTGTTCCTCCAAATCGGATTTCATTTCCTCCAATTTGTCGAGTATCTTCCTTTCCTTATTCATTTCAAGATTTTGACTTTCCCTCAAAATTCCCCTTCTCTTTAGGGATTTTTTCACGTCTTTTCCCTCTAGAAATAGTGAGGCCTCCTGTTCGTAATCATCGTCTATCACGACAGTTCCGGCAATCATGTCGAAAATTCTCTGACTTTTGGAGGATAGTAATATAGCTAGTCCATCTAAAAATGTGAAAATTGGGATAAGAAGGCCAATCCTGCGGAACAGAGCGGATGTGAAACTTACTTTTCCACCAGTTTCCTCATAAACCGAAATTCCCAGAATCCGTTTGCCGAGGGTTTGGCTGCTAAATCCCTCTAGGGATGTGAAGTAAACGAGACTAGTGAGAATAAATAGTTGATAGATATGTATCAGGATCGAAAGGTTCAAACTAGATGGTTCTATGCTCATCTGATAATGCCCTGTGGTGAGTTGAAATAGGAGGAAAACTATCGCTAAAACCAGAGCTTGGTCAATTAGCCAAGCGATTAACCTCTTCAGAAAGGATGCAAGGACGATGTTATATATTGCCTTCTCTGAGCTCTTTTTCTTCAATTCCTCGTTAGTGTTGGGTTCTCTCAATTTTCCCATATTTGAAATTTCTCCGTTTACTCTTCGAGACGATTTTTCAAGATATCCATAACTTCTCTGGGGTCTGCTTTCCCGCCGGTCTTTTCCATAACTTTTCCGGCCAAAAAGTTAATTGATTCCTCCTTTCCGCTCTTGAAGTCCTCTACTGCACCTTCGTTTTCATTGATTACTTCTGCTATAGTCGATTCGAGCTCATCCTTGCTTAATCCCTCTAATCCGAGTTCATCCAATATTTTCTCTGGATCTTTCGGATTTTTGGCCATTTCGCGTAAGATTAATTCTCCCTTTTCGGGGGTAATTTTTCCCTCCTCGATCATTTTCAATAGTTTAATCAATCTATTCCGAGAAAATGGGATTTCTTCGGGATCCAAATCCATGTAGTTTAGGACTTTCCGAAGGGTATCCTTAAACCAGTGTGATGCAAAATCAGGGTCAATCTCTTGGGCGACCTCTTCAAAGAGATCGACAAATTCTCTTTCGCTGACCAAGACTTCAGCCACAGATTCCTCTATTCCATATTCTTCCATTATTCTTCTTTTCCTCAAATGCGGAGCTTCGTGCATCCTTTCCTTAGCTTCATCAACCTGCGATTCGTCAATCATTATTGGGAGGAGGTCCGGGTCCGGGATGTAGCGATAATCCTCAGCAACTTCTTTGGAACGCATAGGCACGGTGATCATTTGGCTTTCCATGAAGGCTCTAGTCTCCCTTTTGACCTCTTCCTTCCTCTTCTGTCTCATGGTCTCATATTTCAGAGCCCTAAAGGCCCCCTTCACGGAATTGATATTCTTTACTTCGACTCTCTTTCCTCCCTCAAGCGAGATGTTCGTGTCCGCTCTCAGCGTGCTAGGCTCCGGCCGGACTTTTCCAGTATATTCCAAGGTTCTAATGAGGGATCGAAGGAAATCACGGGCTTCCTCAGGTGAGTTCAAATCGGGTTCAGTAATGATTTCTACGAGAGGAATACCACTTCTGTTAAAGTCCACCTCGCCTTTGACAGGATCGTATTTTCCGGGGTCCTCTTCGATATGCACCTCTCTAATGGTTACCCCTTCAAGCTCCCCATTTTCGGCTATAGGAAGACTAGTTCTTTGATATCCGCTAGGAAGGTCGGGATAATCGTAGTGCTTTCTCTGGATATAAATTGGTTCATCCATAACAATTTCGCAATCCAACATGAGGGATATTTCTATTGCCGAATCTATTGCCTTTTTATTCGTAGGTGCGGGCTTGGATCCAGGCATCCCCGTACAGACCGGGCAAACGTTGGTGTTGGGAGGAGCGTCCCGATAATTTGTAGGGCAATCGCAGTAGAGTTTTTTCTCCGTTGATAATTGTTCGTGAATCTCATACCCTATTTTCATGATGAATCCTCCAATGATTTCATGACTTTAAGAACGGATGTTTCCTCTAAAGAAGAGGATTGGACCTGTAATCCCACGGGTATGTCGTTTACTTCCCCGGAAGGCACGACTCCGGCACATAATCCACCCAGATTGGCCGGAATGGTTAGATAGTCGTAGGCATACATTTCGTTCGGAGAGATTTCCGACCCGATTTTATGAGGAAGCTTGGGCACGGTCGGACCTACCAGGACATCCGCCCTATCCAAAGCTTCGGAAAGTTCCTTGTTTATTAAGGTCCGAATTTGCAGGGCCCTCTGATAGAATTTGCCCTTGAATTCCTTTCGGCTGATATGTTTTCCTCGTAGGATTCTTCGTAGGACTTCGTCTCCACATACATCCTCGATTTTATTGCCATATTTCCTCCCGTCAAACTTCCGAGTTGCAGAGAAGAACTCAACCGAAACGATAAGATAATAAGTAGGCATGGCCTTTTCCAAGTTAGGTAATTCGACCTCGACTATTTCGGCTCCCTTATCTTTCAGTTCATTCAAAGTTTCATCAATTGGCTCCATAATCTCGTCTTGGGTAAGCTCCCTAAATTTGGGACTGGTTCCAATTTTCATCCCTTCTATATTTCCGTCCAATTCGCTCAGATATTCCGATGAATTCGGTTCAAGCATTACACCTTCGTTTGGGTTATAACCCGCGATTACTTCCATCAAAAGAGCTGCTCCAAAAATGTCTGGTGATATGGGCCCGATTTGGTCAAAACTCATTGCTAGATCGATTAGTCCTTCCCTTGGAACTAGACCATAAGTAGGTTTCAGGCCTACTACTCCACAGTGGCTGGCAGGATTTCTAATAGACCCCCCTGTATCCGTACCGAGCGCGAGATCGCAAAGGCCACCTGCGACGGCGCCCCCTGATCCACTGCTTGACCCTCCTGGGATTCTCCCCCTTGCTGCTGGGTTATCCGTGACTCCAAAGGCGCTAGTTTCACCTGAAGCACCACATGCGAACTCGTCCATGTTTGTCATGCCTAGAATTATTCCATCTGCTTCTCTGATTCTTTTTGTTACCTTTGCATCAAAAGCCGAGACATAGTTTTCCAAAGTTTCAGATGCACAAGTTGCTCGAAGACCTTTGACATTAATGTTAGATTTAATTGCTACTCCAAGCCCTGCTAGCTTCCCAACATCCTCCCCATTTTCAATTTTACGATCGACTTCTCTCGCCCTTTCAATCGCATTTGGATTGAGTTCGATGAAAGTATTGATTTCTTCATCGATCTCATCAATCTTCTCAAGTTTACGTTCAATGTTTTCCTCAGCGGTGAGATCTCCACTCTTGATGGCTTCGATTTTCTGGGGAGTATTCATTCCGTCCATTTTGCGACCTCCACTTTCAAACTACCATCCCCACCTTTCTCCGGCATTATCTCCAAGAAGTTCTTGCGAAATTCCTCTAGTTCGCCTTTGCTAGAAGGATTTTCATCTTCGCGAAGGACGTTCAGAGTGTCTTGCAGATAGTATGTTTCCCCCTGAGTGGGGAGATTCTTTTCGATCTCAGCAAAGGAATTTACTATTTCCTCGGCACTTTCTCTTATCTCTTTCAGTCTATCTTCTTCCATTCTCTCACCTTTACCATATTGTCCCTTCACTCATTTAATAAATCCAAATCCCGAATAGGCGTTCAGCAAATTTTTTAACCTATTGAGGGTTAGCTTGAGGTGGAGGTAGAGAATGAGAATTGGCATTAATGGATTTGGAAGAATAGGCCGATGTTTTCTTCGAGCTGCTTTAACTAAGAAGGAAAACTTCGAAATCGTGGCTATCAATGATTTGGCTCCAGTATCCACGATGGCACATCTTCTCAAGTATGATACTACCTTTGGAGAGTTAAACGAGAATGTGGAGACGACCGAAGATTCCCTGATTGTGGGAGATCTAGAGATAGATTTCATTTCGGATAAGAATCCCGAGGACCTTCCTTGGGATGAAAAGGATGTGGACCTCGCGCTTGAAGCAACAGGTCTCTTCAGGAAAAAGAAAGATGCTGCCAGACACCTTGATGCGGGCGCTGAAAAGGTTCTCATTACAGCTCCGGGGAAAGGAGAAGGTTCGGATATAACCTTGATTCCGGGTGTCAACGATGACCAGTATGATCCCGAAAAACACGAGATTATGGATTTAGGGTCGTGCACCACGAATTGTCTGGTACCTACGGTTAAGGTTCTAGATGATGAATTTGGTATTCGGAAGGCCTTAATGACTACTATACACTCGTACACAGGCAATCAACAGCTACTCGACGGTGTACACAAGGATCTTAGAAGAGCTAGAGCTGCTGCAGCTTCGATTATACCTACTACTACGGGTGCTGCGATAGCAACCACTGAAGTCCTTCCACAGCTAGAAGGAAAGCTTCACGGAATGGCTTTGAGAGTTCCGACTCTCGATGCATCGGTTGTGGATCTAGTTGCTCTTCTGGATGAGGAAGTCGACGAGGAAACAGTTAACTCCGCTTATAAAAGGGCTTCGAAAAAGGATTTGGAAGGAATATTAGGATATACGGAAACACCCTTGGTTTCCACCGATTATATTGGAGATCCCAGATCTGCCGTAGTTGACGGAGAATTCACTACTGTTCGAGCTGAGAATTTAGTTAAGGTAATCTCATGGTACGATAATGAGTGGGGCTATTCAAACCGATTGGTAGACATGACCAATAAAATTGGCAAAGAAATGGACTGATAATTTCCCATTAAACATCAGATGACCTTTCGGGTGAGTCGATGGAATTCAATACTTTAGACGAATTTGATGTGGACGGTAAGACCGTATTTGTTCGTGTGGACGTTAATTCCCCCATAGATACGGAGACGGGAGAAATTTTAGATGATAATAGAATTCTAAAATGTACACCCACCCTTGAGGAATTATCGGACGGCGGGGCTAAAGTAGTCGTTATAGCTCACCAAGGAAGACCTGGTGGAGATAATTTCACGACCCTTGAAAAACACGCCGAGAGGATGAGCGAGGTTATGAGTAGAGAGGTCGATTATATAGATGACCTCTTTGGACCTGCTGCTCGTGAGGCTATCTCAAATCTCGATTCAGGGGATATCCTATTTCTTGAAAATGCTCGGTTTTATTCTGAGGAGGTTTTGAATAGGCCAGCTGAGGAGCAGGCCAAAACTCACTTTGTTAGAAAGCTATCACCCTTGGCTGATCTGTTCGTCAATGATGCCTTTGCAGCGGCACATCGTTCACAGCCTTCACTCGTAGGATTCGGCGCTACCCTACCCACAGTTGCTGGCAGGCTAATGGAGAAGGAGATAAACGGATTGGGGAAGGCCTTGGATCCAGAACATCCTTGCGTTCACATATTAGGTGGGGCAAAGGTTGATGATTCTATAGATTTGATAGGACATGTTTTCGAGAGAGGATTAGCTGATAAGGTGCTGGTTGGGGGATTGGTTGGGCAAGTATTTCTCGCTGGTAAGCGGGTGGAGTTGGGAGAACCCAATATGGAGATCATTTTGGAAGAAGGATTCGAAGGGGAAATCTACAGATCCGAGGAATTACTCTCTAAATATGGGGAGAAGATAGTTATTCCTCGAGATGTACGTGTGGAGGTCAATGAAGGAGAGGCAAAAGTGATTAGCGTCGAAGACCTGCCAACTGATTACCCCATTTACGACATTGGCGATGAAACTATTCGAGATTTTGCCGATATAATTAAGGAGTCGAAGACTGTGGTTGCTAATGGCCCGTTGGGGGTATTTGAAAAGCCCGCCTTTGCTGAGGGGACAAATGGAGTTCTCGATGTGATTGCCAATACGCATGCAGAAGCTATAATAGGAGGAGGACATCTGGTAGCTGCGGCTAGGGAACATGAAGTGACCGATAAAATTGAACATGTGAGCACGGGAGGAGGCGCCTGCCTCAATTTCCTTTCTGGAGAGAAACTACCAGTAATTGAGATTTTGAAAAAGGAAGTTAAATAGATAATAGTAATTTTTTGCCAAATTATGTAAAATGCTTAAAAAAGATAGAAGCTATTGCCCAATAAAGGTAATTTTGGGAAAATGAATAATTTATTGTATTTTGAAACTTTCAACCAAGTTTGAGAAATCTTCTTTCAAAGAATCATAATCCCCTTCTTCGACAGACAGTAATATACCGAACATTCTATTCTCTTTGGTTAAATAGACGCTTCTTATAACTTGGTTAGTCTGCGGTCCCTCAACTTTATAGGTAAAGTCAATTCCACTTTCGTTTCTGATGTATTTAATATTTTGAGTAAAGGTGACGTTTTCTTCATTTTCGACTGTTTTTTGGAGGTAGTTCTTTATATCTTCAAGAGAATTATCTTTTCTTCCCATACTGATTTGACCAATCGGTTTATTATTTTCAGATCCGTCTTTTATTACTAGGACGTTTTCGTGAAATGGAGATTCCTGTATGTTCCAGCCGGATGGGTAGCTAAAAGTAAAAGGCATATTTTCGTTTGTATATTGGGAAGTTCCCCACGGCCCTATAATATAGTATCCTAGGCCTGCTCCGACAAGAGCAACTATTATACCCACTATTATCCCGACCGCTATTTTATTAGACTTTATTTTTTCCCCCAGCGATGCATGGCTTAGGTCCTCTCCTCTCATGGTAGATTCTTCCTCCGAGAAATAGTTCTTTATTTCTTCCTTAGGGATTGATTCCTTGATTATTTCTATTAATTCGGTCTTTTCCATATCGGAGTAGCCGGAGACCCCCATCTCTCGAGCCATTTCCTTTAGTTCCTTTTCGGTTTTCTCCTCCAATATATCTTCTTTCGAAGGCATTGTCCCAAAGCATTTTTGTGCCCTTCGTTTATAGAACCTAATGATATTTTGGAGTATTTCGGTTTAGAAGAGGTAAAACCTTTTAGAAGAATCGGCAATTAGTAAAAAAGGTGTCAAAATTTGCCTAGAGAAATGAAAGAGATTGGAGAGATAAGCGAGGGAAGCATAATTACGATCGATGATGAACCTTGTAAGGTAAAGAAGCTATCATCGTCGATGCCAGGAAAACACGGTCATGCAAAATACAGCGTTGAGGCGGAGGGAATATTCGACGGAAAGAAGAGACACCTCAAGGAGCCTTCTGATTCCAAGGTGGAAATCCCGAATGTGGAGATAAAGGATGGCCAAGTTATATCCCTGTCCGGAGACAGCGCGCAGCTTATGGATCTAACCAGCTACGATACTTTTGAAATAGCAGTTCCTGAGGAGTTACAGGATAGCTTGGAAGAAGGTGCTGAGGTAAAATACGTTGAGTCGATGGGAAGAAGGAAAATAACTGACGAAAAATAGATTACCCGAGCTCTTGGTGAAATTCTATCCCCGCTAATTTCTAATTATATTTAATTCCAAGAAGGTATAAGATGCTAGACATTCTCAAGGCCCCTACAACTGATTTGGATGAACTGATTAGGATTCAAAAAGAAGTTTCAAGTAGAGTTATCAGGGACGATGAGTTAGAGGAACCTGAGACCATCGCTGGTTGTGATATCTCCTTTTCTGAAGATGATTATGCTTTCGCATCTTGTGTTTTATTTAGATATCCGGAATTAGAGCAAATTGAGAGCAATACAATTAAGGTAGAAATTGACTTTCCCTATATTCCGACTTTTCTGGCCTTTAGAGAGCTCAAACCTATGTTGAGGGCGATAAAAGGAATAGATTCGGATGTATATATGGTAGACTCGCAGGGCTTGGCTCATCCTCGTCGCGCCGGCCTCGCTTCGCATTTAGGTGTAATAATAGATAAGCCTACCATTGGCGTTGCTAAAAGCAGACTTTGTGGGGAAGCAGAGGAACCCGATTCAGAAAAGGGATCTTATTCTCTGCTTAGGGATGATGGTGAAGTTATAGGAGCTGTTGTTCGAACTCGGACCAATGTTAAGCCTGTATATGTAAGTATAGGTCATAGGGTAAATCTAGATAGGGCTATTGAAATCACTCTAGAGTCTTCTCCCAAATATAAAATCCCTGAGCCGATAAGAGCCGCTCATAAATTAGCAACCGAACGGATGAAGAGTTCTTGATTTTTTGTTATGGGTGTAACAAAAAAATTGAGAGAATTTTTAGGTAATTTGCGAAGATTTACCCAGAGTGAAAATTAACCCTGCAACGGGAAAAAGCGTAAAGGATATCGATATTAAACCGATATTCGGGTGGAATTATATTTTATGTCAAACAAAAAATTTGAGCTTGAAGATTCAATATCTACAAAGGCCGTTTTGAATGCTATGATAGATGGAGTGGCGATTACGGATGCAGATTTCAAAATCTTAGAAACTAACAGAGAAGCCCAGGAAATGTTTGGCTATGAAGAGGATGAGATGGTTGGAGAGCCTATTTTTAACTACCTTTCTGGAATGGGTTCCGAGGAATCAAAATCTTCGCTTTCAAAAATTATAACTGAGGATTACACAGGGAGTTCGGAGTTTAAAGGAATAAAAAAGAATGGTGATGTATTTCCCATCAGTATAAAAGGTGCCCCTCTACGAGATAAAGGCGAGGATATAGTAAAGTGTATTATTTCGATTAAAGATAATACTGAGCTTGTGGAGGCGGATGAGGAAATTGAGAATCTTGTCTATACGGTTTCTCATGATTTGAGAAATCCTTTAGTCTCGATTACCGGCTTTTCTGATGTCCTTAGAGATGAATACCGCGACGTTCTAGGATCGGAAGGCGAACATTACTTAGATAGGATCGAGGCTAGTGTTGAAAGAATAAGTAATTTTATCGATGACCTTCTTCTACTGTCAAGGATTGGCAGAAAAAAGGTCACGGAAGGGGAAGTAAAACTAGAGAATTTAATTGATAAGATAAAGGACGACTTATCGGATAAAATAGAGGAAGTTGGGGCAGAAATAGAGATTGAGGGAGAACTACCCGTTTTTTATTTTGAGAAAAAAAGATTGCGCCAGCTCGTCTCGAATCTGATTTCAAATGCAATCAAATTCATGGGAGGTCAGGATAATTCCAAGGTTAGGATAGGTGTTGAGGACGAGGAAAGCAGCTGGTTATTGTGGGTAGAGGATAATGGGATCGGTATCAAACCAGAGAACCAAGCAGAAATCTTTGATATTTTCTTTCAGGAGCAGAGGATCGATGGGGAGGGGACAGGTGTCGGACTGTCCGTTGCCAAGCGTATAGTGGAAGACTATAATGGAAAGATATGGGTTGAAAGCGAAAAAGGAAAGGGCAGTACTTTTTACGTTAAATTTCCAAAGGAAGAAGTTCAAAAATAGAGAGGATAGAGTTAATTATTTTAGTTCAGCATGGAATCTTTTTCTTTATCATTCCCGTCACAATTTCCATATTTTCTTAAAGCTCGAGGGTTAATCCGATATCGTTATCCTTTAGTGAGAGGAATATTAAATTCCCTTCAGGTAAAGAAAAGTTAAGAGGGGCCGTGGGGTAGTCAGGACTAGCCTCCTACCATGGGGCGGTAGACACCCGAGTTCAAATCTCGGCGGCCCCACCACTAACATTCTATTAATTTTAGAATGGTTCAGTTTACGGTTTTGCTCAAGGAAACGACGCCTTGGAAGGCGAGAAAATATATTTCTTGATTATCCGACAGCGAAATATGAAACAGATTTGAATCTTCACAATAGTCAGACTGAAGCTCGTAGTGTTAACTATATCCCAGAATTCAACTGGGACATATTTTCTTAAATTATCTCCACTTACATATTATTGATTATTTTTTCGTGAGAAGAAGAGTTAGGGGGAAGGCTTTGGAATTCATCTTTCTATTAGATGGCTTCCGTCACAGGAATTCGAAGTCTTAATTTCTGCGAAACCCTCTCTACAAGTGGCAAAATCCACTCCTTGCTCGATACATTCACTCTTTACTGTTTCCACCATATTTTTTCGGATCTTTTCCGGAAGATACCAACTGTTATCTATTTTTTCTCCTAACTCGAAATATAATGATTTCAGTTTCTTGGCAACTCTTGGAAAGGCCTCTTTGAATCTGTTCCATCCATCTCTTCTGGGTTTGAAAGTACTTGTCACGACGTGTCGGACCCCTGCTTCTACGGCCTCCCTTACTATTTTCCTTGATTCTTCGACAGTAAGTTCGGGAAAGATTGGATCAAGCCGGAGGCCGGTAGGAATACCCGCCTCTTCCAGTTTTTCTATAGCTTCCAGTCTCTTCATAGGAGAAGGAGCATTCGGTTCCAATCTTCGGTATATTTCTTCTTCAAGAGCCGTTATTGTAAAAGTCACCGCTACGTTTAGTTCCTTCAGTAAATCTATATCTCGTAGAACTAAATTGCTTTTAGTAACAATTATAATCCTTAAATCATGTCTCTTCAAGGTTTTCAGACATTTTCTAGTGTTTTTGTATTTCTTATCCATAGGTGTATAAGGGTCGGAGGAATTGGACAGAGATATTATGGACCCCGGAGGTGGCCTTTCAAAGTCCTTTTCTACTCTCTCGATGAGGTTCTTTTTTCTTCTGGGTTTGAAGAAGTTGGGAATATAGGTGGCATAGCAATAGATGCATCTATGTCCGCACCCCGTGTACGGGTTCAAAGAGTATTTTTCTGGGCACGTACACAGTTCTCCTTCCCAAGGATCGAATTTATTCACTACTTCCATCGCTTTCAGAATAGCTTTTGAATGATTGCAAATTTTTTCTTTCCCTGCGAGAAACATGATATTAGATGGACCGTAAAAATTTAGATGAATTTGAAGAGGATGACGAGAAAGTCTTCATTCTGAGGAATCTCGTAGAAGTTAGAATACCGAAGGAAGATTACGAGAGTTTATCAGAAGAATATTCGAAGGAAAAAATAATTTCTTATTCCCGGAAAAAGAAAATTCTGAATAGGGTAACCCGTAGAAAACTCGTTTTCATAACAAGTGAGAGTAATATCCCCCTTATTGGTCATTCTGCCTTCGGAATAATAGATAGGGGAACAAACCTTCTTCAGGTAAGAACCCTGACCGGTTGCAATTTGAACTGTATATTTTGTAGTGTGGATGAGGGAAAGTCGAGTACCACCAGAAAGACTGATTATATAGTCGATCCTGACTATATGGCCAGAGAAATTAGGAGAATTTCCAAAATTAAGGGTGAAGGGATTGAGATTCATTTGGATGGCCAGGGTGAGCCTTCCCTATACCCCTATCTGAAGGAGTTTTTAGAAAAGATAGAGAAAATTGAGGGAGTCAAGAAAATCACTATGCAAAGCAATGGTCTCCCTCTCGACGCCGATATGATATCCGACCTTGAGGAATATCTAACCCGGATTAACCTGTCTATCAACTCTCTCGACGAAGAGAAGGCTATAAAGCTACACGGAATGAAGAATTATTCTCCGGAAAAGGTAGTCAAAATTGCCGAGAGAATAGTTGACTCAAAAATAGACTTGCTTATAGCTCCAGTTTGGGTGCCTGGATATAATGACGAGGAAATCCCTCAAATAATCGAATTCGCACTCTCAATAGGAGCAGGAAATGAATGTCCACCTCTGGGTGTACAGAAATATGAGCCCTACCGTTACGGTAGAAAAATCGAAGAAAATATGAACTTTGAGGATTTTTACGGAAGACTTCGAGAGCATGAGGATGAATACGGTGTAAAGCTTGTATTGGAACCTCACGACTTTGGAATAGAAAAGAGAGAAAGAATTCATAATCCCTTTCAGAAAGGAGAGAGGGCCCAGGGAAATGTCGTCGCTGACGGACGGTTGTTCAACGAAAAGCTTGTCGTCTCGAGAGATAGGAGCGTTGCCTATGTGGGTGAAGCTGATGTGGGAGAAACAGTCGAGTTTGAAGTTGTGAGGGCAAAAGATGGGATAATTGTCGGCGTTGAGATATGAGGAAAATAGAAAAGAGAATTCCGATGAGGGGGTTTTTGACCACCGTTTATTTTCTCCATTTTTCCAAACTCTCCTACTGAAACTTTACGGTACTAATAGTCGTCTCGTTAGAACCTACTATGTGACGCCTCTCTGCAAGTTTTTTGTCTTGTGCTGAAAAAAGAAGAGGTGGAAAAGATGAAGAAGATAAAAATAACTCTCGAAGAATTTAAGGAGAATCTTAGTAAGGATCCGAGGATAAAGCAGGATTATATAGAGAATTTAAGCTTACCTTTGGCCTTTGCGACTGGTAATAAATTTCTTAGAAAATATATTCTGGGTAAGACCCAATACCAGCCCGATGGTAATATTCCTTCCGATTGGTTCCAGTTTTCCCAGAAAATAGAGGGATTTGAGGCGACCGAGGACAGCCTAGTTATTAGATATGATGAGGACAAGGACACTCATCCACCCTTGATGTCGAGAAGCATAGGAAAATAAAGTCACCTGAGGATTAGCTCAAAGATATTTCTTCACTACACCCCGTTTCATGATAGCGTTCTTATTCCGGCTCTATCTATCCTCATGGTCCATAATGTCCCCCTTTCTATCTTAATGTTCTTTATATTACCAAAAAACTTACTTAGGAGTAGAAAATATATTCATATTGGACCCAGGTTGTTTGGAGGTGAAATATTTGGATAGGAAGAGATTTCCATCTATATTCGAAGAAATGATGAAGCGAATGCGTCGGGAAATGGAGAGGAGCTTCAAATTCTTCAGTGGAGAAGATCCTTCCGAAGAGGAATTCTGGGATCCCTTCGAAGAGATGATGCGTAGCTTTGAGGAGAAGACGCCAGAGGAGATGGAAGATTTCGTCAAGGAAGAGGAGACGCCGCAGGGTAAAGTCAGAAAGTACGGTCCTTTCGTCTATGGATTCTCTTATTCAAAGAAACCCGGAGAGGAGCCTGAGATTCAGGAATTCGGCAATATAAGGTCTAGTGGACGTGGAAAAGTTAGGCCGGCTCCCGGGGGAGAAAGAGAGCCTCTAACCGAAATCGTCGATTTGAACGGTAAGTACGAAATTACTGTCGAGATTCCAGGTGTAGAAAAGGATGAAATCGATCTCTCAGCGACTGAAGATACATTCCGCGTTGAAACTACGGGTGACAGGAAATACAAGAAGGAGATAAATCTCCAGGAACCCATCAATCCCGATGAAGTGGACGCCAATTTCCGTCATGGAGTTCTGACGATAGAGGTCGAGAAAAAGGAGAAAGAGGAGGACGAAGGTAAAACGATCGACATCAAATAATCCCCTCTCCTTTAATTTTATTTAATTCTCAAAAAGAAGGAGCGTAGCTTTAGTAGGTAATTGCCCTGAATGTAGAGCTAAAGCTTTTCATTCACAGGACAAAGATCTCAGCCGATTTAGAGCTGTGACAATTTCGTATTTCCTCGGTGAGGCGTAGTTTCCGGCTTTATAGGGTGTGAATTCGTGAATTCCCTCCTTCTGTATTAACTCTTCGATCTTTTCCATTCCTTCCCCAAGAGTAGTGTCGCCATCGAATATGTTTTTGGCTGCATAGAAGATAATATCTCCAATTAGCCTCACTTGAGGCCTCTCCGTAATTTGGTGAATTTTGGAGAGATCTATATTTTTATAGCCAAACTGTATAGTGTTCATCCCTCTCGCTTTTATTTTCACCTTTCCGGATTTCTTCCGGGGATTTATTGAATTCGGGATGGGCTTCCGATTCCTTATATCTCCAAATTTCTTCCCATCCTCCCTCTTTCTCTTGCTCTCATACTTTTCCGCTATTTTTCTGGCCCGGCTCGTTACGTCTTTCGGCAGGTAATTTTTCATTTGTATTATATTGTCCGCGACGTCGAAATAGTCTCCCGATCCCCCCATAACCAGTATCGAAGAGACCCCTCTTTCCTCGTAAAGTTGTCCAATTTTGTCGATTAGAGGAGTTATCGGCTCTTCCTCCTTGGCCACCAATTCCTGCATTCTTTCGTCCCGAATCATTAGATTGGTTGCGGAAGTATCTTCGTCTATTAGTAGAAGCCGAGCTCCCACCCCAAGTGCCTCCGTTATATTTGCGGCTTGGGAAGTTGACCCAGAAGCGTCCTCCGTCGAAAAACTACTCGTGTCCAGATCGGAGGGTACATTTGATATGAAGGGAGATATATCACAATTTTCCACAAACCTCCCGTCCTCAGCTCTTATGACCACGGCGTCAGGATTAGTCACAACAAACTCTCTACCATCCCCCGGGATATGATTGTATACAGATTGAGCGATAGCATTGAGAAGAGTAGATTTTCCGTGATATCCTCCTCCGACAATTAAAGTAACCCCCTCCGGAATTCCCATACCTTTTATCTCTCCTCTGTTGGGTATGTCAAAGGAAATCTCTAAACTATCCGGAGACTCAAAGGGAACTGCTTTATCCTCATTCATTGGCTTATCTCCAATTCCGGACCCCCTTGGGAGAATCGAGCCATTGGCAATGAAGGCCACTACGTTTTCTTCCTCTAATCTCCCCCTGATGTACTCGGCGTCTTCTACGGTTTCAACGTGATTTTTTACTTTATCTCTTTTGTCGGAGAAGACACCTTCCCAATCAAAGATTGGGTGGGTGAT